>NZ_JBWBEW010000010.1:0-177751 GCF_056148915.1 Microvirga sp. jy35
TCCTCGTCGATCTCAATGATCGAGAGATCACCGTTGTCAGGATCGTAGTCGTTGGCGAGCAGCAGGGCTGCGGTCAGTTGGAGAGTTTCTCCCTTCTTGATCGTGAAGCGGTCGTCATTAATGATGGGCTTGTCGGTGCCGTAATGCTCGTCGTCGTCGTGATCCTCGTCTTCGTCCTCATCCTCGATCTCACGCTCCTTGAGGATGGGGTTGCCATCGCTCTTGTAGGTGATCGAGTGATCGTCGCTGGTTAGGGTGGTGGTGCCGTTCGCGTTTACCGTCTTGGTGTAGCTCCCGACGGTGAGACCCGGCGCCAGCTCGATCACGTCCTGGTCCCGCAGCGTTCCGACGATGACGTCGTTGCCGCCATTGGACTTGAACACGATCCGGTGAGCCGACTGCAGCGACGTGATGTCGACCGTGTCGTTCCCATCGGTTCCTTCCAGGGTGATGGTGCTGGTCAGCAGGCTGGTGCCGGCAAAGGTCCCGACCGGGATGAAGGTGTCGCCACCGCCCATGCCATTGATCACGATCTCCTCGATGTTGTCGAGTTCGGCGATGATCGAGGCATTATTGGTGCCGTTGCGGGTGATCACGATCTCCGTGTTAGCGTTCAAGCCCGTAAAGCCGGCAGCATCAGCCGCCGCCCGCGAGTAGATGCGGTAGGTCTCGGCTGTGCCGTCGCCAATGATCTTCACCGTGTCTGTACCGGCGCCGCCATCCATCCGGTCGCGGCCGTCGCCAGCCGTCCAGTAGATGGTATCCGTGTCGTTGCCGGCATTGATGACATCGTTGCCTGCACCGCCCACCAGCAGATCATTGCCAGCTCCGCCGTTGAGGGTATCGTCGCCGGCAAGGCCGAACACCGCCTGCGAGCCGTTGGCGCCGCTTGCACCGTTCACAGTGTTATTGCCGGTGGTGCCCAGGGCGACACCATAGTTCACTCCGTTGAAGCGCAACGTCTCGATGGTGCTGAGCGTGTCAGTGCCCTCGGCGCCGGTCAGGTCGGTGACAACCAGATTGGTGCCGCTGGAGCCCAGGGCAAACTGCCCGACTGCTCCGGCGTACACGGCGGTATCCGTATTCCCGCCGCCGTCGAGCCGGTCGTTGCCTGCCCCGCCGTTGAGGTTGTCATTGCCGCCTGCGCCGTTCAGCGTGTCGTTGCCGCCGTTGCCATTCAGCGTGTCGCTGGCACCGGCACCAAAGATGATGCCACTGGTTCCATCGGCGATGTCGTCGCCGGCCGTACCATTGAAGGTGTTTGCCAGGAAAGGGATGGCATTCCAGTCATCGCCCACGACACTTGTCGATGCAGAGTAGATAGTCTCCACATTGCCCTTGCCGTCGGTGAAGCTGACAGCAACTCGCAGGATGTCACCCACTTGGCTGCCAGCGAGGAGGCTCTCGTAAGGAGTGAACGACGCGCTGTTGGAATCACGCGCCACATTGCTCCAGGTTGCTCCACCGTTCTCAGAAACCTGCCACTGGTAGCTGAGCGCACTGGCGATCCCGTCCGCATCGGCAATGCTGACAGGGGTTGCGGTCAGCGGTTGCCCCTCGGTCGGGGTCATGTCGCTGATCGTCACGTTGCCGGTCGCAGGCGTGTTGAAGAACTGACCGATATCGAACTCGCCATCAGCGAACCGAAGACGCTCGATGTTCCACAGCTTGTCTGTGCCGTCGGAGACCAGGTTGGCGCCGCCGGGAGCGTTGCCCGCATCGAAACCCGTATGGGAGACGATGTAGGATCCGTCCGTGCCGCGCGTAAAGGTGTAGTTCTCAGATACATCCGAGAACACCGCGACGTCCGTGTCACCGATGCCATTGTCCTTGACGATCTCACGGACGATGGAGAGCTGGCCCGGATTCAGGGTCGCGTTGAGCATGAGCGCGTCGAGCGTCTTGCTGCCGAACTGCGCAACCGCACCCGCTTTGAGCACGCCTTCCACGAAGTCGCTGGCAAGATAGACTTTACCGCCCATCCTCTCGGCCGTGTACGTCTGCCCGTTCGCCTCGATCTTGATGCGCACGTTCAGCCACTTGTCTCCATCTATCACGTCGTTGCCGCCGCGGCCCTCGATGACGTCTGAGCCGCCGCCGCCGAGCAGGATGTTGCCGTCGTCAAAAGCGATCTGGGTTTCGCGATCGCCCGCCGTCGGTGCGCTGACCCAGTCGCCCAGGAGAGCACGCATTCCGTCGATGCGGTCGACGCCGGCCTGAGTAAGCTCCTGCTTGGCCATGGTGCCTTCCGCACCCGCCAGGCCGGGTGTGCCCTCGACCTCCCCCTCGCCATCCACCGCCGAGCCGCGGTCGTCACCTTTAAGGACGTCGTTCTTGTCCCAGCCGGACAAGGCTTCGACCTGATCATAGCGGTTGCGCAGGATGTCCTGCTGGTCGGTGGTGAAGATCGGACGCAGGAGGTCGGCATCGGCGGCCTCGTTGCTGCCCTTATGGATTGCCCAGTCGAAGCCCCACATGCCCTCGTTGCGCATGACGCTTTCGCCCTGAACCATGATGTCGTCGCCGGATTCGGCGTCGAAATCATGCTCGTTCTGGCCGGCGAACATCACGTCGTGGCCGATGATGGTGGAGTTGAAGAACAACTCCGAGTTGTCGCCGGCGGTGGTGTCGAAGCCATTGCCTGCTTCGAGCCAGTCGTCGCCCTCGTTGCCGAGCAGGAAGTCGCCACCCTCGCCACCGAGGATGAAGTCGTTGCCTGTTCCGCCGAAAGCCTCCTTGCCGTCCGGTCCGGTGATGATGAAGTCATTCCCCTGATTGCCGAAGATCAGCGCCAGGCCGGAGCCGCCGTGGATGACGTCGTTGCCTTCCTCGCCGTGCAGCATATCGACTTCGCCGATATCCGTGCCCGAGTTGGTGATGATATCATCGCCCTTGCCGCCATGGATCTTGTCCACGCCGTAACCGGCCTCGATGGTGTCATTGCCGTCCATGCCCCAAACCGAGTCGTCGCCGCCTCCGGCCACGATCTTCTCAGCCGCGTTGGTGCCCTGAATGAGATAATGGTCGTTGCTGTTGACGCGAAGATACTCGGCGATGCCGTCGTTATTGCCGTCAATGCGTTCGACGAGCTTGCTGATCGCCTGGAGATAGGGGTCGTCGTGCTTCGGGTCTTCGCCGTTGCCAAAGAGCAGCTGCTTGGACTTGTCCATGTACAGGACCTGATCCGGCACCGAGAAGATGTCGCCGGGCAGCGCATAGCCGCTTTCGCCGAGATCGGTGTTGTTCAGCACCATCTTGGCAAGCGAGTTGTTCTCCAGCTCGTTGAGCAGGTTGAGACCCTGGACGCGGGACAGGTAGTAGAACCGATCCGCGTTCTGCAGGTTCTCGAGCTGCAGCTCGAAGATGAAGGAGAAGGTCGAACCCAGCATTCCGCCGAACGCCATCTTCTTCTCGGCTAGGCCGCCTACCCAGAGATCAACATCCTCAAGACCACCGAGCTTACCACCGGCATAAGAGCCTGTAGCGTTGAGGAAGGCGAGCCTGTCTGCAGGTTCACCCTCGCCACCGAAGACCAGCAGCATCGCAGCATCGCGCTTCGCCTCCACTGTCTTAGCGGAAGTGATCGTGCTGTGTGTGCCGTAGGCCGCGATGAAGTTGACGATCGAAGCAGGGTTCTTGAGGTTCAGGGCGAAATCCGTCCAGCTCGTGTATGCCTCCAGCTGCGTGTCGCCGTTTGCGATTTCCTGGAACTGCCGGCGAGCCTCGTTCAGCGGCGGCATGCCCGTCTCACGGCCACGAGCGATGTTGATCGCCGCGAGGTCGAGCGGGATACCGACCAGCTGGTTGCGCAGAACGTGCGTAACGAACTCGTCGATTTCGTTTCCATGCTGAGCCGTCATGCCGCGCACAATGGCGCCAGCGGCGGCATCATGATCGATCGTGTCGGACCCAAATGCCAGGGGGTTGAGGAAGGCGCTGAACAAAGTCATGTCCGACCGGGTGCCATCAGCATTGATGCGGTCAACCGTCTCGTTGAGCATCGAATGACCGAAGCGGTAAACCACGTGTGCGAACTCGGCGAAGATCGCCGGGTCGATATCGGTCTGCGGGTTGAACACGAAGGCATCAACGTCAGGCTGCACCTTGCGGGCGAACTCCTCGAACACAAGGTGCTGGTATTCCATCTCGTTCGTGAAGCGTGCTGCCTGGAAGAGCCGCTCCCCGTCCCACTTCAAAGCAGCGATGTCGGCTTCGGCGGTGGGGAATGAAGTTACATCCACGCGCAGCCACTCGTTCAGGAAGGCGAGGTCGCCCGAGGCCAGGGCCAGATCCTTCACCTGTTCGACCAGGTGGTTGTGTTCGGAGTGGAAGACATGGTGGACGGCGGTGAGGCCGATATTCTCGTTGCCGCGCCCATCACCAGTGATGTAGTGCGCATCGAGCATCTCGTCGTCGTAGAGCCTGTTCAGGGCAACGAAGGGCATGTTCGTCGCGCTCACCGGCTGGGCGGGATTGAAGTCCCCGTTGGCACCAGCCGACGGCGTCGCCGACTGGACATAGAGCGGATTGGTCGCGCTGATCGGCTGGTTAGCGATGAAAGCGGAGTTGACCGCCAAATAGGGCAGGTTTCCAGCGATGTAGCGCGGGTTAGCATCGCTCACCGGCTGCTGGGAGTCGAAGGCCGGGTTCAGGGCCGGATAAGGCTCGGATCCGGGTGTGCCACCCTCTGCATAACCTGGGTTCCCGATCGGAGTGGCGTTGATGCCGATTGTGCCATTCGCGTCAGAATACATCTTCTGGCCGCGATCGTTCACGGTGTTGGCCGCATGAGCGATGTCATCCAGGAAAGCGTGATCCGTGCGAACCGCGCCAACCGTCTGTCCTGGAGCGATGGTGATGATGGTCGTGCCGGATCCTTTCAGCTGAGTACCGTCGGGCAGATCTATTGCTGACGGATTGACCGGTGTGGTGAGATTGCCTTCCACCAAGTAGGGGGAGCCATCAGGCTTGAACCCGGCGATGATCTGCGGCAGCCCGTTCGGACCGCGAATGAATTCGCCGTAAGGGTCCATCGCGAACATCGGGATATTGCCGACATCAGCATCAGTCAGCTCGAAGCCAAGCTTCTCAAATGCCTGCTTCTTAACGTCTGCCCAAGTCGCAAGACCGCGGGACCCTTCAAGCAGGTCGCCCGTGGCAACCGGCTTTCCGCTTTCGTCCATCTCGTATTCACGCATGAACAACTGCTTCGATGCGGTAGAGCCATAGGTCTGGTTCTGATCGACCCAAGGCGTCGTTGTGTTGTTGGCATTGGTATCGGTGCGGGTCAGCACCATGAAGTTAGTGCGGGGGCTCGCTGGATTGTAGAGCGGGTCGTCCGGGCTGAGCGGGATATAGATCGTGCCACCCTTCTTGGCCACGAGATCGAGCCCGTGATCGAAAAACTGACCGAACAGGGTGAACCAGGAATTGTAAGGAGCCGAAAGGCCCTCGTCCGGCGCTACGTTGGGTAGCAGAACGGTGTTCCCCTGCATTTCGATGCCGTAACCTGCTGCGGCAGTCTTCGCGGCAGCGAGTGCGGCAGGAGCAAGAGCTTCCTTCGCGAGTGCCGCATCATTGAGTTGCGCCCATTCCGGCTTCGGGGCACCGGTAGCTGGATCTCGTGCTGCATTGGCGGCAGCCCGGGCGATGGCTGCATCCTTGACAGGCGCGTAGGCATCATTGATTGCGTCCATCGCAACCGAAAGGGCTGCACCGGATAAGCCGGCATGCACCAGACCGGCATAAACCGCTGCGGGGTTGCCCAGAGTCTGATCGACGATCAGGTTGGAGATGAGACGCGGGTCTGCATCGACCACGCTGCCCGACTGACCATAATTGTTGTTCTGATCCACCAATGGGCCAGCACCATCAGGGATTGTGGCGTCGCCAGGCACGTAGTTCGGATGCGGCATCGCATCGTCATCCTCGTCGCGCCAGTATGGATCCGTGATCCGAGGGAACGGGTTATCGGAAGAGCCCCACCCGTCGCGATCGAGGGACAAGTTGTTGAGGCTGCCGTCGACGGTACGGAGACCGTAGGGAACAAGCGGATCACTGATTGCGAGGACTGCACCGGGTGCGTTCGCAGACACGACATTCCCATTCGCGTCAACATAGATCTGCGACAGCGGCGTTCCGCTGGAATGCGCCTCTGCAATCTTGATCTGCTTCAGGATGAATTCGAGATCGTGCTTAACAAGACTGACCATAGCTGTCCCCTCCGGTTTTGGTGCCGTAATGTTGGCGGCACCTGGACACATTCTGGTCAGATTTATGGATCGTTAACTACAGGGTCTGAAGTCCTAGGAGCGGTGCCGGCACCAAGGTCCGATCATGGTCTCCTGGTCACCTTGGACCTTGGTCGGTGTACCGACTATGGTCTTATCTTTTGCCGATCGCCCTTTGAAGCACGCATCAGCCTGAGTGTCTCGCTTCTGACGATAAGCCTATGAATTTGCAGGTCTTGATGCAAGCCACTGACGACGGGCTAGGACAATATGCGAGACAGCCCGGCGGCCCTACCTCTTTGGGATAATATTTACCTGTTGGAGTACCAAGATCTACTTTGATGAAGTCCTTTGCCTTGGCTGCTCAAACGGGTGCCAAGGTTCGGAGGGCTGGGGGACTGCTACTTTGTTCGCTTCGAATGACAGAAGCTTTGATCATGCTCCAGAGGGCATGCACACGCGCGGGAAAACTCTTTCCGGGCAATTCCTCGTCATGGCTTTTGCGGTGATGGTGGTCGGAATGATTTCCATGGGCGCTTTGGTGTCCTGGCGGATCGAGAAGAGCGTAACCACCGTCAAAATTGCGTCAGCGGCCTTTTCGGTCAACAATTTCATTACTCCTCACATTCAGGAACTCGCCTCAAGCGATCAGCTCTCACCGGCGAGGATTGAAGATCTCAAGCACGCTGTTGATCACTCTGGTCTTCGCGAGGAAGTGGCATCTTTCAGGATCTGGAAACGGGACGGGCTTCTCGCCTATAGCGACGGGACTCAGATCGGCAGCCGAGAACTGCCAGAAAGCTCCTTTGCGTCGAAAGCATGGTCCGGAGCCGCTCAGGTACAGTTCGACGATGACGGTCTCCCTGTTATCAAGACTTTTGTACCGGTTCGCGATCGGGCAACAGGATCGATTATCGCGGTGGTGGAGTTGCATGAAGGTATAAGCGCGCTGGATTCGGAGCTGGTTGCCTCGAAGTGGCAGATCTGGCTTGCGACTGCGTTGATCACCTTGAACATGATGGGTTGCCTGTTCGTTATCGTCGCCCATAGCGGCCGGATCATCGATCGGCAACGCCAGGCCTTGGTTGAGAGGGTCTCCCAATTGTCCGAGCTCCTTCAGCAAAACCGTCTTCTGCAGGAACGCATTCAGCGAGCCGCTTGCAAGGCAACCGAAGACAACGAGCGCCTCCTCCGCCGAATGGGGTATGATCTTCACGATGGCATCGCCCAGTTGATCAGCCTGGCGCTCCTGCGCCTCGACAAGATCAAGGGCTCGCCGCAGGAGCGCGACAACCTGCATAGGATTCAAAAAGCCCTCTCGGATGCGCTTGGCGATATCCGGAACATCTGCAAGGGACTGCTCCTCCCGGAGGTTCAGAGCATGACCCTCAAGGAAGCGCTCATGTTCATGATCCGAACCCATGAACGCAGGACGGGAACAACCATCGACTGCACTATTAAGGAAATTCCGGAGCAGGCGCCTGAGTTCGTCAAGATTGCTCTATGTCGCTTTATCCAGGAGGGCCTGAACAACGCCTTCAAGCATGCAGGCGGCCGAGGGCAACGGATCGACATTGCATGGGATGGCGCCCGCATCATGATTGAGGTCGCAGATCAAGGTCCGGGCATCGGCGATATCGGCGCAAGCATGCGTGGACCGGGGCTGGGCCTGACAGGCCTTTGGGATCGTATTGAGAGTATTGGAGGGGACGTGACAATGAAGAGCGCACCGGATGCGGGAACACGCATCACGGCTTCCCTTCCCCTCGCGTTGGAGATGTGTGATGCAGCGTAAGATCCGGGTGGGGGTTGTGGATGACCACCCTCTTTATCGCGATGGGGTGGTATTCGCCCTTGAGTCCGAAACAGACATAGAAGTCGTAGCTCAGGGGGAGACTGCGAACGATGCCTACCAGATCGCTCTTGGCCAGTCTCCCGATGTGCTCCTGCTGGACATGAACATGCCAGGAGGCGGCATCAACGCGGTTGCCAAGATCGCTCTGAGGTGTCCTTCCACAAGGACACTCATGTTGACGGTCGTCGATGACGAGGATGAGGTGCGCAACGTCCTCAGGAAGGGGGCCCGCGGCTACCTGCTAAAGGGGACGAGCAGTTCCGAGCTGGCCAATGCGGTTCGCGTGGTCAGCAAAGGTCAGAGCTATATCTCCCCCAGCTTTGCCGCGCAGCTCATCATGTCGAGAGGCGCCGAGGAAGTTGATACGAGAGAGACGACGGGCAGGTTTCCCGAGCTGTCCGGCCGAGAAGAGCAGATCCTGCTGCTGATCCATCGCGGTCTCAGCAACAGGCTCATCGGCGACGAGCTGGGTCTGACCGAGAAGACGGTCAAGGGTTACGTCACCAACATCATGGAGAAGCTCCACGTGCGGAACCGGGTGGAAGCGGCCATGATCGCCGCGGAGCGGACTTCCAGCAGGAACCAGTGACGCAGGCCATCCGGTGAGGGATTTCCCCGGATCGGGTTGCCAGGGCCTTGCCCCCCTGAGTCATGTTTTGCACGATGGGGCCCGGCTGCTGTCCTATTCTATGCGGTCTGACGCGTTCAGGATCCCCCGGACCCCCTGCGCCCACCTACCCCTTTCGAGCTAGTACCTAAGGGGAAGGTATGACGTCAGCCCCACAATTTATAGTTATTGCTAAGCATCTTAAGGATTTATTATCCTAGGACTAATGGCGGTGCTTCTGACAGCATCAATTGGTGGATGAATATTTCCCTGAGCCATCTGACTCACTCTATTGGAACTGGGGGGCTCCAATGAAAGAAGGCATGCGTGTCTGCGTGGTGGACAAACACCCGCTCTTCCGCGACGGCGTGATCCTCGCCTTGAGCTCGCAGGCGGATATCGTGATTGTCGGCCACGGGTCTACGATCGAGGATGCGATCCTGCTTGCGCAGGAACATATTCCGGATGTTGTCGTGATCGACACCGGGACTCTCGATCGGGGGCTGGATGCAATTCAGGCGATTCTTCAGCAGAACCCGAATATCGGCATTCTGTTTATCGCCGAGACTGCTGAGGAGGAGCATGTTTATGCGGCTCTGAAACGGGGGGTTCGCGGCTACATCCTGAAGGGTGCCAACCGTGCCGAGTTGCTTCAGGCCGTCGCTATGCTCGGCCAGGGACAAAGCTTCATTTCGCCAAACCTTGCGGCAAAACTGCTCATGCGCTCAGGCCCTGCCCAATATGTTGAGGTCAAGGCCAGCAGTCCGAATCTTCCGCACCTTACGCCTCGCGAGCGGCAGATCCTTTCCATCCTCGTCCAGGGCCGCAGCAACAAGGAAATCGGCAACACCCTCGACTTGAGCGAGAAAACCATCAAGCATCATCTGACCAACATTCTCCAGAAGCTGCGCGTCCGCAACCGCGTAGAAGCCGCCCTGATGATGTCCAATCACATGCCCCAGCAGCAGTCCCTCTCCTGAGTCAATTCAATGATGCGGGTGGAAGACAGGCGCATGCTGCAATGAAGGCGAGAGGCTCAACACAGCGCTCTCGCTGCTCGTTCGATTCGCGGCAGTCCCTTGGATTTTCGTAATCAAGCCATCTAATGTCATCGCGGGACTTCGCGATGACCAGGGCTCGTCAAAATGGACTGAGCCTTCGGGCTCATGGACCCGGAATACCCCTCCCGACTTTCGTCCAACCTCCTCTCAGACCTTCGCCCGCTCGACGTCAGCCCAACTAGCCTTCCAGACGTTTGCCTCTCAGCATAGGCGCACCATTCGGCCAAACGCGGAGGGAGTGCGATGGCTTTGCAACTCGACAACGAGGACCTTCGGGACATTCTTCAGCTCGTCCGTACAGGGCAGATTCGTGATTCCAGCGGGTACGGCAACAACAGCAGCAACCCGAATTGGGGTACTGCCGGACAACAGTTCATCCGACTGACGGATCCGTACTACACCGATGGCGCGACGGGCATACGCACGACGCTGAACACGCCCCGCGCGATCTCCGACATCATCTCCAATCAGGACAACGATGGCGACGGAGCCGAGGAGAGCATGCCGAATGCATTCGGCGGCAGTGCCTTCCTGACCTTCTTCGGCCAGTACTTCGATCATGGCCTCGACTTCGTCCCGAAGGGCCAGCCGGGTGTTGTGCAGATCGGCTCGGACGGCTTCCCGATCACTGCATCGCGTGCGAACTACGCGCCCGGCACCGGTATCGATCCCGACGGCGTTCCTAACAGCGGCGATGAGATCGCGGCCCAGCACGTCAACATGACCTCGCCGCACGTAGATCAGAATCAGGTCTACGGTTCCCATGAGCAGGTCACGGATCTCCTGCGGAAGTGGGAACAGGGTCCAAACGGCCCGAAACAGACGGCCTACATGCTCACTGGGGAGATTGACGGATCCGGCCGTGCCTTGCTGCCGACCCTCAACCATCTCCGCGAAAATTACCGCATCATGACTCATGGCCAGGAGCTGACATCGTCGGACATCTCGAACTACGACGGCGCTGGCCATGCCCTGCTGCTCGACTTCATACCGTCCTTTGTCGGGAATATCCCTTCCAATGGGTACGACCTCGACAAGATGGGTCATTACTACATCACCGGCGACGGGCGGGCGAACGAGAACGTCATGCTCACGTCCATGCATACGATCTGGGCACGCAACCACAACTTCTGGGTCGATCAACTCAAGTCACGCACCAGCGGCGCATGGTCCGAGGAGGAGTATTTCCAGGCTGCCCGCATCATCAATACCGCGGAGTACCAGCGGGTGGTGTTCACGGAATTCGCCGATGCAATGGCAGGCGGCATCGAGCCGGGTGAAAACGAGCACGGCTTCGACGGGTACAATCCTGCCGTCGATGCCTCCATTTCGGCGGAGTTCGCTCACGTCGGATATCGCTTCGGCCATTCCATGCTCAACGAGACAGTGAGCTACAAGGACGCCGGCGGCCAGATGCATGATATTTCCCTTGTGCAGGGATTCCTCAGCCCGGACAAGGTGGCAGAGCTCGGCATCGACGAACTTCTTCTGGGAGCAACCGGGGTCGCACACCAAGCCATCGACGTGGATGTTGTCAACGCCCTGCGCAACCAGCTCGTCGGCCGACCGCTTGATCTGGCTGCGCTCAATATCTTCCGAGGGCGGGATACGGGAATTGCGCCCTTCAACTCCGTTCGTGAGCAGCTCTATGAGAAGACGGGGATCGCAAGTCTGCGGCCCTATTCCGGCTGGGAAGACTTCCAGAAGCGGAACGGACTGACCGACGACTTCATCAACCAGCTCAAGGAGGCTTATCCGGAAGGCTTCGGGGCCATGGATCTGTGGGTCGGCGGCTTGGCGGAGAAGCCCACCAAAGGGCAGCTCGGCTCGACCTTCGGCTATCTGTTCCTCGAGCAGCTCGAGCGCCTGCAGGATGGCGACCGCTTCTACTACCTCGAAATCCTCGACGACAGCCTGTTCGAGGACAGCGGACAGACCTTCGCCGATATCGTCATGCGCAATACCGGCATTACGGGCCTGTCCAATGTGTTCAAGGCCTCATCGGGCGGCCAGACCAGCGGCAGCCGGATTCCGCGCGAGGAACCGGTCTATCATTCCCCGACGGATATCTCCCTTTCGAACAGGTCGATCAAGGAAAACTCTGCGGCCGGCACCATTGTCGGCGCCCTCTCGGCGGTCGATGCGGACGCGGGAGATACCTTCACCTACACCCTGTCCGGACCGTCGGCGGGGCTCTTCAAGATCGTCGGCGACAAGCTCGTGGTGGCGGATGCAGCCAAGCTGGACTATGAAGCGGCCAATTCCCACGACATCACCATCAAGGTGACGGACAATACCGGCCGCTCCTACTCCGAGACGCTGACGATCAACGTCCAGGATGTCTCCGAACCGAAGCCCGAAGTACCGACACCGCCTCAGCCTCCGAAGGATCTGGAGGTCAAGGGAACCCATGGACACGACAACCTCTTTGGCGGCAACGGCCACGATCGTCTGTATGGCCTCAAGGGGAACGACAGCCTGGACGGCAAGGCCGGCAATGACAGGATGTACGGCGGTGACGGCGACGACCTCCTTCGCGGCGGCACCGGGGCAGACTGGATGTGGGGCGAGAAGGGCAATGACACCTACGAGGTCGACAACCGCAAGGATGAAGTCGTCGAAAGCCGCGGCCACGGCATCGACACGGTGAAGGCTTCCATTTCGTACTCTCTGGGTAAGAACGTGGAAAACCTGACCCTCGTCGGAACGCAACATCTCAACGGCACCGGAAACGAAGGCGACAACTGCCTGACAGGGAATTCAGGCAACAACATCCTCAAGGGGGGCGATGGCCAAGACATCCTCAAAGGTGGCGCTGGAAACGATGTCCTCATAGGCGGCAAGGACAAGGATGGGATGACAGGCGGCACGGGAAAGGACATCTTCGTCTTCGAACGCTCCGGCCACGATACCGTCACTGACTTCCGTGACGGTGAGGACAAGATTGACGTCAGTCGCCTCTCCGGTGTCGACCGTCTGTCCGATCTCTCCATATGGCAGGCCGGTAATGATGCCGTGATCTGGCACAATTTCAGCGTGATGGTTCTGAAGGGCGTCGACGCTTCCGATCTCGGCGGCAGCGACTTCATCTTCTGATGCCCGTCGCTTGAGACCTGCTCGTTCCGCCGGGAATGCTGATCCAGCACCCCGGCGGAAATCTGCATCGATTGCAACAGCATGGAGCGCGCAAGTTAGGCACAGGCCGGCAGGCTCAGTGCGGGAGCGCCCTGCCAGAGAATGAAGACGAGGGATAGGGCGTTGATCAATATCCCGACCTGCATCATGAAGAGCGCCGCGGCAGGAGCATCCGTCTGGTCTGAATGCCTGTATGCCCGGAGCAGCATCAGGAGCAGGAGGACGGTCGGCACGAGAGCCGACAGGGTCGACACGATGATGGTGGCCTGCACGATGCCCAATCCTAACACAGTCAAGTCCGCCCAGCCGCGCCCGCACAGAGTCGATGTCACGGCGTAGATAATCGTGAACTGAAAAGCCCAGGCAATCATGCCGCCGAGCATGACCAGCACCTGAAGCGTCCGTGTTCCGCTCATCAGACGCCTCCGGTCAGCCGCGGGAAGCCATGGACTACAAGCAGGCCGACAAGGCCCTGGCCTACAGTGTAGTACCAGAACAGCATGGTGTTATCGAAGGTTGTCCGGCGCACGCTGTCGAGCTTGCCCGCGAGCCAGCGTGCGATGGTGTAGAGGCCCATGATGAGCGTGGTCAGAACGAAGAAGATCTGCAGGGACATGATCGCGTAGACAGCAGCCCCATAGGCATGGGCGGAGGGGCTCAATGCTGTTCGCCATTGCGCCCAGAGATCAACGGCCGACGCACCGCCCACGACCAGCAGGGCCAGCCCGATCAGCAAGGGCACCGAGCGCGGCTTGCGCCGATCCTCGCCTCGCAGCTGCAGGCTGGCGACGGCAATCAGCACTACGCTGGCGCAGTAAAGGAGAGCGGTTAGAGCGGGCCAGATCCAGTCAGGAAGCCGAACGCCCTGCGGCGGCCATGCTCCCGGGTTCACGAGCCAGAGGAAGAGATAGGAGAAGATCAGGCAGGTGAAGACCATGCCGGAGACCACCATGAGGACGATCATCGCCCACCAGGAATGATTCATCGGCCCTGTGACGTAGACCGGAACGACGATGCCGCCGCCGATATCGGCCGGAGGGCAGATCGGCCCGGGATCGGTCTCCCAAAGCCACCAGATCACGCATCCGACCGCCAGAACACCGCAGATCGTCGCCGTGAACACGAATTTAACGGTCAGGAGCAGGAAGAAGGCCGCCGTGAACACCGCAGCGAGCACCGGCTGCCAACCGGGTCCGGGGATCTGGAGGATATACTGGGGCCGAGCATCAAAGGGGCTCGTCACCAGCGCTTCGCGTCCTCCGGTGGCGGTTCCCGGCAGGTAATATCGGCCATCTTCTACATCCTTCGACAAGTTGGGCTGATCCCAGAGAGGGTCACGGCTGACGACGGCTGGAATGCTGCGCGTGGCATAATTGCCGTTCGGCAGCCATTCGAGCGTGCCGGCGTTCCACACATTCCCGGCATTGTCCTCGCCAGCGAACCGGAAATTGCGGGCCATGTCGAACAGGAAGAGCGCAACGCCCGCGGCGAGCATGAAGGCTCCGATGGTGGAGACGAGGTTCAGCTCGTCCCATCCCATGCCGACTGGGTAGGTATAGACGCGCCGAGGCATGCCGATCAGGCCGGTGAGATGCATGGGCAGGAACGTCACGTTCATGCCGAGGAACATGAGGCCGAAAACCCATCGCCCGAGCCGTTCGGACAGGGCCCGTTTGCTCGCCACCGGGACCCAGTAATAGAAGGCGGCAAAGAGCGGGAACACCATGCCGCCGATGAGCACGTAGTGCAGGTGGGCCACGACGAAGTAGCTGTCGTGCGCCTGCCAGTCGAACGGCGCCATGGCGACCATCACACCCGTGAGGCCACCAAGGGTGAAGATGAAAAGAAAACCGATAATGAAGAGCGACGGGGTCGTCAGCTTCATGCGCCCGGACGCGATGGTTGCGATCCAGGCGAAGACCTGAATGCCGCTCGGAACCGCCACCGCCGTGCTGGCAGCCGAGAAGAAGCCGAGGGACATCTTCGGCAGCCCGGTTGCGAACATGTGGTGCACCCACAGGCCGAACGAAAGGAAGCCCGTGGCGATGAGGGCGAGCACCACGAGGCGGTATCCTACCAGCGGCGTCTGCGCCATGGTGGGCACGATCATCGACACCATGCCGGTGGCCGGCAGGAAGATGATGTAGACCTCCGGGTGGCCGAAGAACCAGAACAGGTGCTGCCACAGCAGCGGGTCCCCGCCCCTCTCGGTGATGAAGAACGGCCAGTCGAAGGCCCGTTCCATCTCGAGCAGCAACGTGCCGAGAATGATCGCCGGAAAACCAATGACGATCATGGCGGCGAAAACCAGCATCGCCCAGGAATAGACCGGCAGCTTATCGAGGCTCATCCCGACCGCGCGAGTCTTCATGACCCCCACGATGATCTCGATGGCCCCCGCGATGGCGGAAATCTCGATGAAGCCGATGCCGAGGAGCCACCAGTCGGCGTTCTCGGCAGGCGAGTACTTGGTGCTGGTGAGCGGCGGATACATGAACCAGCCCCCATTGGGCGCCATCCCGAAGAAGATGGTGCCGAAGAACACCAGTCCACCTACGAAATAGGCCCAAAAGGCATAGGCCGAAAGGCGCGGAAACGGCAGGTCGCGGGCTGCCTGCATGTTCGGCAGGAGATAGACGCTTGCCGCTTCCACGGCCGGAACGGCGAAGAGGAACATCATCACCGTGCCGTGCATGGTGAAGAGCTGGTTGTAGAGATCGTGGCTGACGAGATCGCTTTCCGGCGCCGCCAGCTGCGCGCGCATGATCAGCGCGAGAATCCCGGCCAGGATGAAGAACAGGAAGGCCGTTCCCACATACCACAGGCCCACATAGGTGTTGTTGACGGCGGTAACGAAGCTCAGCCAGCGTGGCGGCTCCCAGGCTTTCTTGAGCGCCTCGAACTCGCCTTCCGGCCGCGGCACCGGGTTTGGCAGCTCGATCTCCCGGCGTTCAAACGATTTCGGGAGCTCGGGTGCGTTCATTTCAAGCTCTCCAGATAGCTGGCCAGGGCCCGCAGATCCTCACCTGTGAGCGAACCATAGGACGGCATCTTCGCTCCCGGCTTGATGTGCTGGACGTTGGCGATCCAGCCGGCCAGCGTCCCGACATTGTTCGGGAATTGACCTGCGCCGATGGTGCGCCGGCTTCCGATGTGGGTGAGATCCGGCCCGAACTGCCCATTGGCCTCAGTGCCGCGCACCACGTGACAGGAGCCGCAGCCGCCGCTTCGGAAAAGATCGCGGCCTCTTGCGACCAGCGGGATTGCCGGCGCGGGCGCGGGCTGCGCCTGGGCCCTTCGCCATGCATCGTACGCATCGGGCTCCATCGCCAACATGTCGAAGGCCATGCGGGCATGCTGATCCCCGCAGAATTCGGCACAGACGCCGCGATAGACCCCGGGCCGATCCGCCGTGAAGTTGAAGCGGTTGATCCGCCCCGGGATCATGTCGATCTTGCCGCCGAAATTCGGGATCCAGAAGCTGTGGATCACGTCGGCTGCTGTTACGGAAACAGTGATCGGCCGTCCGATTGGGACAACGAGCTCGTTCGCCGTCGAGAACTCCGCCTCATCGCCTTCGGCCGGATAGCGCACCCGCCACCAGTACTGCTCGCCGATCACCTCTATCTGCAGCGCGCCGGGCTGAGGGACATCGGTGTCCCGCATGACGATGAGCCCATAGGGAAGAAGCAGAGAGAGTATCACGATCGGAAAGGCCAGCCCGCCATAGACGATGGTCCTGCGGGTCCCGAGCCAACCTCGACGCTCAGGCGGGGCAAAGATCGCGTAGAGCAGCAGGGCTGTCACGAAGATGAAGATGAGGGTAGCCCCCACCGTCATGATGACGGTGAGCCAGTAGAGCTGCCAGGCATCGCCCCCGGCCGGATCAAGGGCCGATTGTACGCCGCTGCAGCCTGCGAGCCCCAGCGTCCACGGAAGCCCACCCATCGCGCGCATCGCAACGGGGTTCAGCCGCCCTCGGAGGCGCATCAGGGTCGATTCGTGGTCCATCCGCCCTAGGTTATTCCTGCATGCATTGAACGGAAAAGCTTGGCCGTGAGACTTGGTTCCCGAAAGGCATCCCTGAACAGGCCCCTCAGGATCGAACTAGGTCTCGCGGCCGTCCTTGCCACATTCTCGTTCGCGTTCCCTGCCCATGCCCACGGCACAACCCCTCATTCTGCCGAAGAGCTCTGGACAGCATGGCATGCGGATCCGTTGATCACGATCCCCCTTTTCGCATTGTGCCTGCTCTTTGTCCGGGGTGCTTGGCGTCTGCGGCGGGACCTCGGACGGCTTCTGCCGGGTTTCGGTGTACGCCAGATCGTCTGCTTCACCTTGGGAGCAATCGTTCTCGTCATCGCCCTCCTGTCGCCGCTCGAAGCCGCATCGACAGCCTTGCTATCCGCCCACATGGTGCAGCACATCCTCCTGATCGCAGTCGCTCCGCCGCTTCTCGTCCTCGGCAAGCCCGAGGTCGCATGGATCTGGGCGCTGCCTGTGCATTGGCGGCGCGGCATGATTCGGCATGGCCCGTTCCAGTCCCTAACGGCGACCCTCTCGCCATTAGGGAGGCCCGTCCCGGCGGCCCTGATCCACATGGCTACCCTGTGGGTTTGGCACAGTCCGATGCTCTTCGATGCCGCGGTCGCCTCAGACGGACTGCACTGGCTCGAGCACGTCATGTTCTTCGGCACGGCGCTTCTGTTCTGGCGCGCCGTAATCAAGGCCCATTCCGGACGGGAGGCCGCAGCAGCCGCACTCATCGCCTGCTTCGTCACCCTGCTCCAGAGCGGCCTCCTGAGCGCCCTTCTCAGTTTCGCACGCGAGGCCCTGTATCATGCACCCGATACGATGGGCTGGGGCTTGACGGCTCTGGAGGATCAGCAATTGGCAGGAGCCATCATGTCCCTTCCCATGTGCGCCATCTATCTTGCCGCCGGCCTCATCATGGCGCTCCGCCTCCTGACGCCGCCTGGGGCGGAACGGACACGACGCTCGCCGGTTGCCCCTACAATATCCTGAAGCAGAGCCGATGATCGTCCGCCCCCTTCTCCGAGCCCTGACGCTGATTGTCCTTGCTGGGCTTTCCGCGTGCAGTGACACTCAGGAAGAGTCTTCTCGCCTCATGATCGTAGACGGTGAGCCGGAGCAGGGACATGCGCTCATTCAGGCTTATGGCTGCGGCACCTGTCATACGATCGAGGATGTCCGCGGGGCCCGGGGCAGAGTGGGACCACGTCTTGAGAGCTACGCCCAGCAGCACCTCCTCGCCGGTTTCCTGCCTAACACGCCCAGAAACCTGATCGCATGGCTGATGGATCCCGTGGCCCTGAAGCCTACCACCGGAATGCCCGCGCAGGGCGTGACCGAGGCAGAGGCGCGCCACATCGCCGCCTATCTGTATTCTCTGGGACGCGAAGGAATGCGAACCTACCCGCCCGATCCGCCTCTTCCGTTGCGCGATGATGACAAGTCCGCAGCCGACTTCCCGATCCCCCCGGCCAATCACTCCGAAAGCGATATCCGCACGCGCCGGATCGTTCCGAATCCCGAAGGGAACGCGCCTAGGAGCTAAGGCTCCTCCGCCGCTTCTTCGGCATAGCTTGGAAGAACGCGCATTACGGCCGCGTAGGTGACGATCCAGAGAGCGGCGACAACGAGGATCAACCCAAGACCGAGCCAGGAAGGCTCTCCCCGCGGCTGCAGAACCCAGATCATGTGCGTGCTGTGATGCAGCAGCGCCAGCGCGCTGCCCAAGATCATCGCGATGCGGCTCACCCCGGAAGGCACGAGGACGATGATGGCGGCGAGCATGAGGGCATAGGAAATCCCCAGGAGGATCAGGTTCCCGTCAGTGGAGCGCCTCAGGTACCACGCGACCTCATGCGGCAGGTTCGCAAGCCACACGATCAGGAACTGCGCAAACCATGTCCAGGCCGTGAGCAACAGCAGGGTCAGCAGCGCGCGCTCGAGGCTCGCCATGCGCTCGGGAGAGGCAGGCTCGGTCTTGAGGAGCGTGATCAGGATGGCGCTCGCAAGAGCAGCAAGAACCTGCCCCAAGCCGAAGGCGAATCCAAATAAGCTCGACCACCATTGCGGCTCCCGCGACAACACCCAGTCATAGGCTGCAAAGGTCATCACCGGTGTCAGCAACGCGAGGCCTATCGCGCTGGCTCGACGCAGGTGCCGGGTATGCGTCAACCAATAAGCCAGCCCCGTGCAGATCAGGAGATAGGCAGCGCTCCGGATCATGAAGAAGCCTGGGCTCAGGAGGCTAGCCCGAGCGGAAGGCAGGCCGGCAGGCCTGCCGACCCAGGGGAAGAGTTCGCTGAGACCGAACGCCAGCACGATGCCGAGGAGCAAAAGCAGAGGGAATGTCAGAGCCGCGGCTTCAGCTTCAGTTCGCACCGGCGCGAGCCAGTGCTCATTCATCAGATGCCCGATCATCAGCACCACGAGGCTACCCATCGCAATGCCCGCAAGGGCCACGAAGACGATGTAGAGGGCCTCCATTGCGCTCATGGGTTGGCGACCCCCTGCCCCGATGCTGCCCCGATGCCGCGAGCCTGCAGCTCCTTGACGTAGTGGGCGATCGCCCAGCGGTCCTCCGGGAGAACGCGGTCGGCATAGGGGAACATCCGGCCCCTGCCCTGGGTGATCACCTGCACGATCTGTTCGGGCGTCAGTGCCCGAAGGCGCTCCTCGTGGTAAGAAGGCGGCGGAGCAAACCCACGGGATACCACAGGCCCGTCCCCGCGGCCGCTCACGCCATGACAGGGGGTGCAGAAGACCCGGAAGCGCTCCTCGCCCCGTGCGAGCAGAGCGGGCGTTCGCTCCGGCCCCGGCGGTGCGAGTGCGGCAGCCTGAGCAGACGTCCCCCTCGCGATGGAACCGGGCGGCACGGGCACATAGCCCCTTTGCACGGTGCGCGTGGAAGCGACGGCCTCCCGCTCCTCCGTTCCGGTATCGCAGGCGGCAAGAAGGAGCATGCTCGCGATGGCTGCCGCTAACCGCACTCGGAGACCTCCTGGACCGCCAGGGGCGAGAGCGTTCCAAAGAACTCACGAACGGTGGCGCTGTCGAAGATCGGGTCATCCTGCATGATGCAGAGGAAGAACCGGTCTTCTGAGGCACGTTCGAAACCCGTCACCGCGAAGACCGGATGATGCAGGCGCGGCAGCCGCAGGATCAGGAGCAGGCCGATCAAGGTCGCAGCGCCTGCCCAGAGGATCGCGACGATCATCGAAGCGGGGATGAAGGCAGGCCAGCTGTTGAGCGGCCGCCCGCCGACATTCAGCGGGTAGTCAACCGCATTCATCCAGTACTGCGAACCATATTGAATGAAAGCTCCTGCGAGCCCTGCGATGAGCGCAATCCAGGGAATCACCGTCGTGCGAATACCGAGTTCCCTGGCCAGATCAGGGAGAGGGAATGGACTGAACGCGTCGAGCCTCGTATAGCCGGCGCGCTTGGCAGTTCTGACGCCCTCTATGAGTGCCTCTGGGGTCTTGAACTCCGCCATGATGCCATAGGGCTGTTGCGTCATGAGGATTTCTCCTCGTGCTCATCATGGCGCGTCTCGAACATGGAGACTACGGGCAGGAAGCGGACGAAAAGCAACAGAAAGGCTGCGAATAAGCCGATCGTTCCCAGGAACAGGCCTGTTTCCGGCAGGGTCGGACTGTAGCCGCGCCCGATGGATGGGAGATAATCGGTCTCAAGGCCGCCGACGATGACGGAAAAGCGGTCAAACCAGATGCCGACGCCAATGGAAATGCCGACAAACACCCCGCCGACAGTGCTCAGGCGGGCGCTCCTGAACCAGAACAGTTGCGGGATCAGGACAGAGTAGACGATTGCTGTCCAATAGAGTCCCGCATATTGACCTGTGATCCGGGTGAAGGTTGCCTCCTGCGTCAGTCCACCCGACAGAACGGCGGCCGCGATCTCATCGATATAAAGATAGCCCGACACCAGGGCGCTCGCGAGAACCAGCCTCCCCAGGATGTCGATGTCGCCTTGGTCGATGTAGCGATCGAGCCGCAGACCCCAGCGGATGAGCACCGCGACGAGGAGCACGATGGAAAGACCTTGCGCCAGGCCAGTCGCCACGAAGTGGAGCGGCTGGCGCGTCTCGTGCCAGTCGGGCACCAGGGTCACGGCAAACTCGAAGGCAACCGTGGTCTGCATGATGAGGATCAGGGGCAGCACCAGGATGGCGACGAGGCGATAGGCTCTCTGGTGATAGGCCCAGTGGCGTACGGAGCCGCGCCATCCGAGGGCGAAGACGCCATAGATCCGCTGCGCGATCGGGCGCCTGGCGCGGTCGCGCAGGGTCGCCAGATCAGGGATCAGGCCGACATACCACAGGAGGCTCGTGACGATCACATGGGTGCTGATGGCCCAGAAGTCCCAAGTCAATGTGCTGCGGAACTGCGGCCAGACCTCGAAGGTCGCCGGATAGGGAAACGTCCAGTAGAACAGCCATGGGCGTCCGAGATGGAATATCGGGAAGATGCCGGCGCAGATGACGGCGAAGAGAGCAACGCCCTCCGCGAAGCGGTTGACCGCCGTGCGCAGGTCATGCCGGCGCAGGACCAGGGTGGCGGCAAAGAGGCTCGCCCCGTTGGCGATGCCGATCCACCAGGCATAGTTGATGAGATCGAAGCCCCAGACGTATGGGATGTTCACGCCCCAGACGCCGACTCCGACGATCGTGACGGAGATGAGCGTGTAGCCGAGGAGCGCGACAAGTCCACCGGCAGCCAGTAGCGCGAGCCACCACGCCCGGCCGAAATGCGGGGAGAGAGGAACATCGGCCACAGGGCTCGTTACTGCATGGGCGTCGCTGCTCATTCGCCTATCCGTTCTCCCTCTTGTCTTCGATGCGCGCCAGATAGGTGGTGCGGGGCTTGGTGTTCAGCGATCCCAGCAGCGCATAGTTGCGCGGGCTCCGCTTAAGGCGGCTCACGGCGCTGTCAGGATCGTTGATGTCGCCGAACACGATGGCCTGCGTCGGGCAGGCCTGCTGGCAGGCCGTCATGACCTCGCCATCGTTCAGGGGCCGATCCTCGACGCGGGCATCGGCGCGCGCTGCCCCGATCCGCTGGACGCAGAAGGTGCATTTTTCCATCACGCCTCGATCGCGGACCGTTACATGAGGATTCATGGCCTCGAACGGGGCTGAGACGACGGTGCCCTGATAATCGAGGAAGTTGAAGCGTCGCACCTTGTATGGACAGTTGTTCGAGCAGGTTCGCGTGCCGACGCAGCGATTGTAGACCATGTCGTTGAGGCCCTCGGAGGAATGCACCGTCGCGTTCACCGGGCAGACGACCTCGCAGGGCGCCTTCTCGCAATGCATGCAGGGAACCGGCTGAAAATAGGTGTCGGGCGCCGCCGGATCACCGCCGTAATACCGGTCGACGCGGAGCCAGTGCATCTCGCGCCCTCTCGCCACTTCCTCAGGGCCGACAACGGCGATGTTGTTCTCAGCCTGACAGGCGATCACGCAGGCATTGCAGCCAATGCAGGCATCGAGATCGATGGCCATGCCCCAGGCATGTTCCTTGTAGGGCCATTCGGGATATATGGATGGATGCGCGGGCTCAGGAGGCACGGCCTCTCCGGGCCCTACCACGCGTACGATGTCCCGCCCCTGCAGTGAATGATGCTGCTGCGTGGAGATGACCGGGATCTTTTCTCCCACCCTCCGGATCTCTCCGGTGGCAGTCCATCGTGCATCGGAGGAACGGACGGAATATGCATTGAAGCCGATGCCGTTGCCGATCCTCCCGGCCGATTGACGGCCATAGCCGAGGGGCAGCGTTACGGCGCCGGGCGCGTGGCCGGGCTGGACCCAGACAGGCACCCTCACCGTATGCCCGCCTACGGACAGGTCGACGGCATCGCCCGATGCGAGCCCGAAGATCTCCGCGGTTTCCGGCGCGATCAGAGCGGCATTGCCCCAGACCTGCTTCGTCAGGGGCTTGGGCAGTTCCTGCAGCCAGCCGTTGTTGGCGTAGGTGCCGTCCCAGACCGACGGGTCAGGCGCGAACGAAACATCGATCCCCGTGGTCGACGCTTGCGCGGCGGGCTCCGGGCTGAAGTTCGCTTGGACAGCCGCATCAATGGCCGGAAGCGCCGAGCCCTCGACCACGCCATCCTCCAGGGACCGCAACCACCGCTCTTCGAAGGCATCGCCCCAGACTTCGCGCCACGTGGACTGGACAAGGCCTTGCCCGTCCGCGCTCTGTCCTGCCATGAGCCCAAGGAATTCCGCCGCGCTCAGTCCCGGCTTCAAGCGAAACGTCGTCGGCTGGCACAGTCCAACCGTTCCGTCGAACGCCCTGAGATCCCCCCAGCTTTCGAGCGGATGGCTTTCTGGCACATGCCAGGTGCAGACGGCAGCCGTTTCGTCCCGATACGGACCGAGATGCAGGGACAACGGCACGCGCCGTATGAGCACTGCAAGGTCGATATCCGCCGGCGCGGTATAGACGGGGTTGCCGCCGAGAACGATGAGACGCGAGACCTGCCCGGCGCGAATGGCTCCTGCCAGATCACCGAGTGTCCGAACCTCGCCGACGGTAGCGCGCACGGGTTGAATGACCCGGATCGTGGTGCCGAAGGCGCCGAGGCGCGCATTGATGGCCAACGCAAGCGCATGAACGCGGGCGGACTGTTCGCGTCCTGCCACAACAAGGCTGCGGGCTCCCGCGCGGCGTAGTTCATCGGCCAGTCGCGCAATGGCGGGATGGGAGCCGGACGGGGTTGCAGTACCGCTCTCGAGCGATGCCGCCAGCGCTTCGGCGAAGGTGTCAAAGTCCCGTGGACGGAGTGGGACCCGCTCGTCCGCACGGGCGCCGACGAGACTCGGACGCGTTTCGACAGCGAACAATCGGGGAAGCTCTCGGTCCTGTGCCCGCCGACGCGCCTGATAGTCGGCCGCGTAGCGAATATGACCGGGCTCCTCTGCAAAGAGATCGCCTCCCAGGGTCACGATGGCATCGGCCTGTGTCAGATCATGGACGACGTCCACGTCCTGCCCGAAGGCAGCCGTGGCGGCGGCTTGCCGATTGATGTCGTCGAGGGGTGAGAACACATGCCATTGCGCATGCGGAAACAGCTGACGCGCCTGCCCGACGAGCCGATGCAGGGTCGGTGAAGACGTGGGCGGCATCAGGACGTGAAGACCCCTGCCCTCGTCGACCACGAGTTCGTTGCGCACTGGGCGGATGAAGCTCGTAAGCTCCTCCCAGGACCTCCGCGCACCCCCCTGGAGCGGAGCGTCCGACCGGTCGGGATCGTAGAGCGAGAGGATTTCGGCCTGCGCGAACACGTCGGTCGCACCGAGGCTTGCGGGATGAAGCCGGTTTCCTTCGATCTTGATCGGCCGCCCCTCCTGAGCCTTGACGAGCACGCCCGTCCCATAGCCGTTCAGGGCCACAGAGGTGGCGATCGTCACCGGCATGCCCGGCACATAGCCCGGCATGTTGTGGCTCTGCGACAGGAGCGGTGCCTTTGCTCCCGCCTCGCCGCCGTTACAGGCCGCCAGCCCTCCAAGTGCCAGCGAGGCGCTCATCAGCCGGAGCAGGGTGCGGCGGTCGATCTGCGAAGCCTGCACGATGTCGGGGAACTCGGCCTCCACGTAGCGGCGCACGTCCGGCACGTCCGCGAGTTCCTCGAGACTGCGCCAGAGACGCGGCCCCTCCTCGGTTGCGAGTCGAGCCCTCAAGGCTTCGAGATCGATTGTCGTTCCCTCGCCCATCGAACCTACCGATGACATGTGTTGCAGCTGGTAAGACGCCGGGAGGCCTCCCGGTAGAACTCGCGGACATCCTCAGGCAACTCATCGCCATGAGGCTCATAACCCATGGCGAACACCGCCTCGCGGGGGCGAAGTTGCGGCACCGGATCGCGATGGCAGTCCAGGCACCAGCCCATGGAGAGGGTCTCGGTCTTCACTGTCTTGGGCATCTGATCCACCCGGCCATGGCAGGTTTCGCAGGCGACACCCTTCGTCACGTGAGCTGCGTGATGAAAGTACGCGTAATCCGGCAGGCGGTGCACCGAGGTCCACTGGATCGGTTGTCCAAGGGCAAAGCTCGAGTGGACGGGCTCAAGAACGCTCGCTCCCACCCAGACCTGGGAGTGGCAGGACATGCAGGTCTGGGCCGGCGGCATGCCCGCATCGGCTGCGCGCTCGACGGTCGAGTGGCAGTAGCGGCAATCGATGTCGAGCTGGCCCGTATGAAGATCATGCCGGAACGGGACTGGCTGGGGCGCGGGCTTGCCGATATTCCAGGTGCTGTCCGCACGGGCCCACAGATAAGCGGTTATGCCCGCCCCCACGAGTCCCAGGCCCGTAAGCACGATAACCACCCGGAACAGGGTGGTTGCTGCCGGTGTGAAAAGCTGCGCCATCGCCCGTGCCGCGCACCCTTTGTTGTGTCAGGCTCCGCGCCCGAGGAGAAGCTTCGCTGTGGGACAATCGGTTCGGCGCCCGATCGTTCCCCGCCCTTCAGCGCCGCTTTTCACTCAGGACCCGAGACGCTGGACGCGCTCGGGATGGGTGAAGACCTCGAAGGAATCCTCGCGCGCCACGGCCACCAGGGTAAGCCCGCAGCCATCCGCGACCCTGACGGCCAGGGCCGTAGGAGCGGAAATCGCAGCAATGATCGGGGCACCCATGCGGGCCGCCTTCTGCACCATTTCGACTGATACGCGGCTCGTCAGAAGCACCATGCTGGCGGAGCAGGATTCGTTGGCCTTCGCGAGGATTCCGGCAAGCTTGTCGAGGGCATTATGCCGTCCGACGTCCTCACGGATCGCGATCAAACCCGGTCCAG
Organism: Microvirga sp. jy35; assembly: GCF_056148915.1. Taxonomy (NCBI): domain Bacteria; kingdom Pseudomonadati; phylum Pseudomonadota; class Alphaproteobacteria; order Hyphomicrobiales; family Methylobacteriaceae; genus Microvirga; species Microvirga sp. jy35. The sequence continues at coordinate 25,743 of NZ_JBWBEW010000010.1, forward strand.
GGCGCCACAGAGCCGCGGCATGGATGGCCCTCGCCTCTCTGTTGAGCCGCTGCGCCCTCGACAGATCGGCCATGGCGGCCGCGATGGCCCCGGGAGGCAGTTGGAGAGTGCCGGCGACTCTCGGGGCTGGCCGCACCGCTTCCGCCAGAGAATCCACCCCACATAGTCCGCACCCGACCGGTCCTGCCATGGCACGCCGCCTGGTCCGATACGCTCCGCCACAGGTTTCCGAAAGCCACATCCTGACCTCGCAACCGAGGTCGTGTTCGACGATCTCCATGGAGGTCAGGTCAGCCGGCGTGGTGATAATCCCTTCGGACAGGCTGAAGCCGAGGGCGAAGTCCTCCAGATCCGCGGGACTGGCCATCATCACCGCATGAGTGGACCCATTATAAGTGAGGGCCACCGGCGTCTCTTCCGGCAGCACGCGCTCCCCGGCGGCAAACGCCCCCTTGTCGACGCTGGTCTGCGGCAGGCGGATGACCGGTTCCAGGTGAAGGCTCATTCCGCAGCCTCCGGCAGTTGCTTCTGCTGGAGCGCAATGCGGATCGGAATCGATTTCGCCGCCGGGACCTTGCTCTTGTCCGCATGGTGCCAGACCGGGATCAGGGGGTTGCACTCGGGATAGTAAGCCGCGCAGCATCCTTCGGGAATGTCGTACGGCGTGACCCGCAATCCGCCCACCTGCCGCACGACGCCGTCGTCGACGGCAGTGGTGAGAGTGACCGTGTCTCCCTCTTGGAGGCTCAGTCGGGCGATGTCGTTGCGGTTCATGAAGAGCACCATGCGGGTGCCCCTGACGCCCCTGAACCGGTCGTAGTAGCCATAGACCGTGGTATTGAACTGGTCGTTGGAGCGCACTGTCATGAGCTTGAAGATGTCGCGATCAGTCTCGGCGATTCCGAGATCGGCCTCGAGGCTCTGCGGAACGGTGAAGTTGGCCTTGCCCGTCTTGGTTTTCCAGCGACGTTCACGCGCTGCTATGGGGCGGTGGAAGCCGCCCGGCTTCCACATGCGCTCGTTGAAGGCGCGGAAATCCTCGGGATAGGTTTCCTCGATGGCATCCCGGACGCGGGCATAATCCGCAACCCATTCGTCCCACGGCACATTGGGATTGAGCGGAAGGGTTGCCTTCGCGAGTTCGGCCACGATCCGCGGCTCGGACAGGAGATCCGGACTCGCAGGCTTCGCAATGCCCTTGGAGCCATGGATGCAGGCGGTCGAGTCCTCAACCGCCACGGCCTGAGGTCCTGTCGCCTGTTCGTCGATTTCGATCCGCCCGAGACAGGGAAGGATATAGGTGACTTCGCCTGGAATGAGGTGATTGCGATTGAGCTTCGTGGAGATCTGCACCGACAGGCGGATGCGGGGCCAGGCCTCCTCCAGGGCGGCCGTCTCAGGAGCGGCGCGCACGAAATTCCCGCCGAGGGCGACGAACGCCTTCACCTCACCTTTGATGATCCCTTCGCAGACTTCCACCGTGGTCATGCCCTTCCAGCGCGGCGGCTCGAAACCATACTGCTCTTTGAGCTTGTCGAGAGGCACGAGTTCAGGCTTCTCCGCGATGCCTACCGTTCGCTGTCCCTGAACATTGGAATGGCCGCGCACCGGGCAGATGCCGGCGCCAGGCTTGCCGATATTCCCGCGCAAGAGCAGCAGATTCACGAGCATCTGCACGTTCTCGACACCTGCCTTGTGCTGAGTGAGTCCCATGCCATAGATGCCGATGACGGCATTCGCCCGAGCGTAGGCCGTAGCCGCCGCCTCTAGGGTCGAGCGGGAGAGGCCGGAGCGTCGTTCCAGCTCAGGCCACCGAGCCTGGCGGGCGGCCTGCGCGAACTCCTCGAAGCCGTGGGTGTGCTCGGCGATGAAGGCATGGTCGAGGATTGGCCTTCCTCCCATGGCCCGTGCCTTATCGTCGGTCTCGATCAGGATCTTGGCCATCCCCATGAGAGCCGCGACGTCGCCGCCGATCTTCACCTGATGATACTGCGACGAAATGCGGGTCTCAGACCCGGTCAGCATCTCTGTGGGAGCCTGCGGATTGGTGAATCGCTCAAGGCCGCGTTCCTTGAGGGGATTGAAGGTGATGATGGGTACGCCGCGCTTGGACGCCTCCTGCAGCGGATGCAGCATGCGCGGGCTGTTGGTTCCGACATTCTGTCCGAAGAACAGGATGCAGTCGGTCAGTTCGAAATCGTCGAGGATCACCGTGCCGACAGGAACGCCGATACTCTCCGGCAGCGCCACGGAGGTGCTCTCGTGGCACATGTTGGAGGAATCCGGCAGGTTGTTGGTGCCATAGAGCCGGGCGAAGAGCGCCCACATGTAGGATGTCTCGAGCGACGCACGGCCGGAGGCGTAGAGCACCACCTGACGTGGATCGAAGCCCTTCAGCTCCTGGCCGATCTCCTTGAAAGCCTCGTCCCAGCTGACCGGGACGTAAGTATCGGACTCATTGTCATACCGCATCGGGTGGGTCAGACGACCGGCTTCCTCGAGGTCGTGATCCGACCACGTCCGCAGTTCGGCTAGGGTGTGCTTGCTGAAGAATTCGGGCGTCACCCTCTTTGTGGTGAGTTCCCAGGCGGTGGCCTTGGCGCCGTTCTCGCAATATTCGAAGGGATGCGGGTCGGCGGGCTTCGCCCAGGCACAGCTCACGCAGGCATAACCGTCAGGCTTGTTCTGCTTGAGCAGAATGGCGTTGCCGCTGACGAGGCGCCCTTCCTTTGCCAGGATGCTTTCGACGGAACGGACGGATCCCCATCCACCCGCAGGACCGGGATATGGCTTGATCTTCGGCTCATCGCTCATCTGGGGCGGCCTCCCGCTTGACGCCGTTCATCTGCGGCGTTCGACCAGCCTATGTAAATGATCGGAAGACATGGCCCTTCAAGTAGGCTCGCCTCCATCAGAGGCGGCATTTGCAGGATACTAGGAAGCTCGCCGGCCCTCGAACCAACGCTCGACAGGCGTAACCAGCACGGTGGTCAGGATGACCACTCCGGCACCGATGCACAGCGACAGAGTGGGGATCTCCTCAAAGAAAAGCCAGCCTGTCAGACCGGAGAAGAGGATCCACAGGTATCCGATCGGAGCGAGCAACTTGGCTTCCTGCTTCTGGTAGGCTCTGAGCCAGCAATATTGGCCGAGCTGCGCCAAGACACCGATGAGGACGACGGTTGGCGCCCCGGCCCAGGGAACCGGAACCCAGACGATGGCAGCAGGGATCGCAGTCAGGAAAGTGAGCCCAACCGTGTAGAACAGCATCAGCACGATGGTGCTCTCACCGGCAAGACGTCTGGTCTGCACCACTGCCATGGAACCGAAGATCACGGATCCGAACGCGGCGAGCAATCCCGCATTCCATGCAATGGAGTCCGGCCGCACCATGATCAGGACGCCGACGAAACCCACACCCGCCAGGACAAAGCGGGTCCTGCTCACTTTTTCCCCGAGCAAAACGACCGCCATAACCATCAGCACGAGAGGCCGGGTGAAGCCGATGGCGGTGACCAACGCGAGCGGAAGAGCCGCGAAGGCCGCAAAGTTGAGGGTGAGTGCCGCCGAATTGAACCCGACCCGTACCAGATGGTCGCGGAGATTCGACAGATTTGTCAGTTCAGCGCGGTGACGCCAGACAAGCGGCGCCACCGTCAGGAGTCCCACAAGAGACCGAAGGAAAACAAGCTGGACGGCCGGATAGGTTTCACCTTGGATCTTGACGATGGCCTGCATCGTCGTGACCAGCGCCATATCGAGCAGCAGCCATCCTGCGCTGTGCCAGAGCGGGACGGCCGGTTCCTGCGAGGCGCTGCCCACGTCAGCTGTCATGCTGTTCTAGGCGTGCTGAACCAGGTTCGCGAGAAGCCGGAAGGCCCCGGGAACGAGTTTGTCCAGTTGCTGATGCAACACGAGGGACACATGGGTGTGGCGTCCCCGTCCGATGCGGGCTGAAACCAGAGAACCCCTGAGAGGCCTCTCGCCAGGGTCACTCAGGGAAAGCAGCTCCTCATAAGCCAGATCATAGTCGGACGCGAAATATAGCCCTCTCTCCTTGTCCCAACCCTGCCAGTCTGCCGCAGCGATACGGTTTGGGTAGGTGAGCAGCGGGCTAGCGGGCTGCAGAACGGTTACCGGAGCCGAAGGATCGGTTACGCGCCACCGCAGCGACGGCGACCCGATGGCAAGCCTGCGTGGCGGCGTGTGATCGGGATCCCAGGCATCGGTCGGACGATGATAGAGCGTCACCAGATGACCCCCATCGTCCACGAACCGGTGCAACCGTGTCGTGGCAGCCTGCAGGTCCCGCCTCAGTCCGAACGCAAAGATGCCGACGAGAATCGTCGTGTACTCAGATAGGGATCCGGCTTTCAGCTCGGCTTCGCCGAGTTCCACTACATCCAGACCAAGGCGGCGCATATGGGCACCCACATTGTCGCTGCCGCCCCCGATATAGCCGATCCGTGCGTTTTCCGGCAGTGCAACGTCGACGGTCAGGATCTTGATCTCAGCCGGCGTGACGAAGGAGGTTGGCCGTATATGTGCGTATGCAACGGGCTGGACCTGGCTTGCCGGTCTCCCATCCACAATCGGGATGAGCGTTGAGACACCCGCGCTGGCCTGCTGTGGCGGATCGACGATCCAATCGGCGTCACTCTTTCGAACGGCCCAGCCGGCCGGTACCTGCCACTCGCCGGGCTCAGCCCCTATAGCTTTGACTCGTATGCCGGACGGCTCGTCGCCGGTCTTGAGGACGACCGTGGCGGGATCGATCACCAAGGACTGCGAGGGGCCGATCCTCAAGGACACCTCGGGATCGACGTCAACGTGAATGGTTCGCCCTTCCACCTGAGCCGACACGATGACACAGCCATCACCGTTACCGCCCATAGAGTCGTAAGCCTCAGGATAGTTGCCCGTATGAGACGCCGATGCCGGGATCAGAACGGCATATTCCGAACGCCCCGCCCCACTCGCCGTCTCCATCGCCTCGACACCGATCGGGAGCCGGGGCACGACCGCAACATCTTCAAGTCCTGGCGCGTCAACGTGAATGTCCAGAGCCACCTTCGCTCCCGGATGACACCCGCCCCTGAAACCTGCACGCACATTTGCATGCAGCTCGAACAGAACGGCATCGATCTCCCGCAGCTTGCGATCGAGGCGATGCCTCATGCGGTCAGACTGCTCCTGACCCATGGTCTTCCCAGCCTCTTCGATCAGACGCGCTGCCTGCCCGAGTTCCCGGCCAATTCTCCCGCGGTTCGGGAACGCCGCAAGTGCCGTGTCGAGATGCTCCTGTGCTCCCCGCAGGGCTGTGACCGCAGCCCCTGCCAAGTCCGACGAAGCAGCAAGGCTGGCCAGATTGGCAGGCAGGTGATCGCGGATGTCGCCTTCCGGCCCGGCTGGACCGCCGGCGCGAAGCTTGAGGTGGAGACTCCACCGATCGATGGGATTGTCGCGCCAAACACCCATCCCTTGCGACGCATGTGCCGCGCGTGACCACTCGCCGAGCTGACGATACGCCAGACCCGTGACCTCATCACGGCCGGCAACCTGGAGGCTGAGCGTCTCCGGCGGCGGAGGCGCTTCGTCGTCATAGGCATAGCCGGCCCCCGACCATGCAGGGAGGTAGAACTTCGAAACCTGCCAGGGCTGGAGGTCCAGCTCCGCATGTTCCGGAAATGCGGCGCGATCGGCGGCCATGACGAACGCCTTTTCGGCGGCTCGTGTCATCGCACGGTGATGGCCGTGCTGTCCTGGCACATCCAGGAAAGTCGGGATGACGATGTCGGGCCGATACTTGCGATAAGCGCGGACAAGGCGCTCGACAATGCGTTCCTCGCCCCATCGCCTGAGCGTATCATCCCCATTCTTGGAGAAGCCGAAATCGTGGACCGGATCCTCGGGCCCGTGCCCGAGCCAAGCTACGTCGACATTGATGCGCCGTGCGGCTTCCTCCATCTCGGCTGTCCGGAGAACGCCCAGCAAGCCGCCGCGCTCCGGGCCGAGGGCATTCTGGCCGCCCTCACCCCGGGTGGAGCAGGCGACGACGACGCGCATGCCATAGCCGAAGCGCAGGGCCGCCAGCATGCCGTTGATTTCATCGTCGGGATGGGCCCCTGTGTTCATGACGGTCAGCACGGATTGCAGCCGGCTCAGCGCACGATGCAGGCGAACGAGCGCCGGCTGATGGATGGCGCGAGAAAGACGGCTGTGGTCATCCAGCAAGGGAGATCTCCTCGTTCTGTCGTTCACGTCGGGCCGCATGAGCCGTGTCGAGACGTGGGGTCATCGTCTCGAGGAGCGGCAGGGCAGCAGCGCCCAGGGCTGCAGTAAACCGTCCTGTCCGCCCATGAATCAGGCGCGCTTCGCTCCGATTCCGACGGTGGGCCACGGACAGGGGGAGCGGCTGCATGGCCTGTGTCAGGTCCTCCAGCAGGCCCGGCGGGAGAGCGCCTCCGATCACGATGGCTTCCGGATCAAAGAGGTTTTCGAGCATGGCGATCTGAGGCGCGAGATAGTCGGCTGCCTCCTGGACCCACGCCGTGACGACCGGATGCCTCTCACGGTGCAGCCGTTCCAAGTGTGCATAATCGGCCCCCCGGACCCCCGCCGCGGCGAGGCGCTCGGTCAAAGCCTGGATGGAGGCATAGGCCTCGAGGCAGCCGTGCTGGCCGCAGGAGCAGAGGCGCCCGCTTTTCTCCACGAGCACGTGTCCGATCTCGCCGGCATTGCCATTGGCCCCACGATACGGGCGCCCGTCGATCATGACTCCCAGACCAAGGCCCTGACCGAAATAGATGAGACAGAAGTTCCTCAGCTCCTTGGCCGCACCATGAAGACGCTCGCCCACGGCCGCTGCCGTGGCGTCGTTCTCAAGGGTGATGGGAACATCGAGCATCTGCCCGATGCCGGCGACTGCGTCGAAGTCGAGCCAGCCCGACAGAGTCGTGGGTCCGACAGACGTCATACCTTCGACATTGAAGGGACCGGGCATCACGACGCCGACGCCGAGGAGCTGAGGTGCAGGCGACTTCAGTTGCGCCTGTGCGGCCGCGATCTCCGCCTTGATGACCGGGAGCACCGTCCCGGGATCGTTCCGCTGGATGGGAACACTGCGCTGCGCACGGACAAGGCCCCCCATGTCGACAAGAAGAGTGGAGACATGATCGGCCGCAATCTCGATGCCGGCGGTCATGCCGCCGTTCGGATTGACTGCGAACTGAATCGGCGGCAGCCCGCGCCCGGCCCTGAGCCGTCCGGTCTTGATGAGAAGCCCGTCCGTGACCAGTTCATCGACGATATTCGAAACAGCCTGTGTGCTCAGATGGGCGTGGCGCGAGATCTCCATGCGCCCGACCGGTCCCAGTTGACGAACGACGTCCAGCACCACACGGCGGTTATGGGAGCGGTTCCGCTCCGGATTGCTTCCGATCGTCGATCGCGCCCCGGTTTTGGATTTTCTCGGCATCTCCACCACTCCACCGCACAACGATGGCGTGAGACAATGAATAACTCAAGTGAATTATCTTATTGACAGGTCATTCACTCTAAGGGAGCCTTGCACTCGGAACGGTCCTCCAGAAGGCCGCGACCAGAGAAGCGTGGGCGCTCGGCGCCTGAGATCATGGAGAGGGATATGCGTTTTCGTCATATGCTTGCGAGCGTCGCCCTGGGCTTCGCCACTCTAGCCACTACCGGAGCCAAGGCGGTCGAGATCGAATACTGGCAGTACGTGTTCGACACGCGCGTGAAGGCCATGAACCAGCTGATCGCCAAGTTCCAGGAGGCGAACCCAGACATCAAGGTCAAGCAGACGACCTTCCCCTACGCCGACTACCAGACGAAGGTTGCCGCCGCGATCCTTGCGGGTCAGGGCCCCGACGTGGTGCAGCTCTTCTACGGCTGGACCGACAATTTCATTGCCGGCAAGATGATCCGCCCGCTCCGCGCGGAAGCGTTCCCGGGCGCCGACATCGAACGTGACTTCTTCCCGATCGTGAGCGCGATGAAGCGCGGGAACGAGTATTACGGCCTGCCGACCGCCGTGCGCTCCCTGGCGCTGTTCTACAACAAGAAGGCCTTCAAGGATGCGGGTCTTGATCCGAATAATCCGCCGAAGACCATCGATGAGCTGGTCGCCGCCGCGGAAAAGACCACCAAGCGCGACAGCAGCGGCAACATCATTTCCGCCGGCATGACCCTCGATATGGGCGGGCAGGATCACCAATGGTGGCGCGAAGTCCTGATCCGTCAGTTCGGTGGCGTCCCCTACACCGAAAACGATACAAAGGTGTCCTACAACGACGAGGCAGGTCTGAAGGCGCTGACCTTCTACACGGATCTGCAGAAGAAGCATAAGGTCGGCCAGGCGGGCTTCATGGACGAAGGGCAGGCTGCCTTCCGTGCGGGCCTTGCCGCCATGACCATCGACGGCACCTTCCGTCTCGGCTCCTTCGGCACGATCAAGGCCTTCGAATGGGGCGTGACGGAGCTCCCGGCCAATGCGCAAGGCGTGCGCAGCAATTACGCCAGCTACTTCGCCAATGCGATCACCACCAAGGCCGAGGGCGAGAAGCTGGCGGCTGCCGAGAAGTTTCTGAAGTACGTCTCCTCGCCCGAGGCCATGAAGGTCTGGATGGAAGTCGTCGGCGAATTGCCGGCGCGCCGCACAGCCGCCCTGACTCCTGAGAACATCGCTCATCCGATCTATGGACCGTTCCTGAAGGGTCTGGAATACGCCCATACCACCCTCTTCAAGGACGAGGCAGCCCAGCGCCAGGTTGCCATCGACATGGCCAACCGCGTTCTGATCGGCAACGAGGATCCCAAAACCTCGCTCGCCAAGGCGGCGGAAGCCGAGCAGGCCATCCTCGACCGCGCAAAGCGCTGAGCCAAGCTCCGCGGGGACGAAGCACATGTCCGTTGCTGCAGATCGTGAGGTCGCCTCCGGCGGCCTCTGGTTGAGGATGAGCCTCGGCCAGAAACGGCTGATATGGGCCTGGGGCTTCCTCGCGGTTCCCCTCCTCTTCTACATCGTCATCCGGTTCTGGCCGACCTTCCAGGCCTTCTACCTGTCCGTGACGGATTGGACGATCACACGACCAGCCTCCTATGTGGGGCTGGAGAACTACCAGAGGCTCTATGCGGACCCGCTCTTCTGGCAGGTATTCCGCAACACCTTCATGTACCTGATCATCGGCACGCCGATCAGCCTGCTGATCTCGTTCGTGGTCGCCTATTATCTCGACCGTGTGCGCTTCATGCACTCGTTCATCCGCGCATTGTACTTCCTCCCGTTTCTCACCACGGCGGCCGCGATGGCTTGGGTCTGGCGCTGGTTCTATCAGCCCGTTCCCATCGGCGTGATCAACGATATCCTCTCGAGCTTCGGAATACCCCAGCAGCCGTTCCTCCGCTCGACCACGCAGGCGCTGCCGGCCGTGCTGGCGCCGGCCATCTGGGCAGGGCTCGGCTTCCAGATCATCATCTTCCTCGCGGGCCTCCGCGCAATTCCGGTCACGTACTACGAAGCGGCCCGTATCGACGGCCTGTCGGAAGGTGCGATCCTGCGCAAGATCACGATCCCTCTGCTCAAACCCACCTTGGTCTTCCTCGTCGTGTTCTCGTCGATCGGCTTCCTGCGCATCTTCGATCAGGTCTATAACATCAACACGAACGATCCGGGCGGTCCGCTGAATTCCACCAAGCCTCTCGTGCTGATGATCTATCAGACTGCCTTCAGCTCCTACGAGATGGGATATGCGGCAGCCCAGACCGTCGTGCTGTTCCTGATCCTGCTCATGATCTCCGTTGTCCAGTTGCGCCTCATGAGGGACCGTTGATGAAAGACGCCTCCGCCTCTCGGGCACTTCCCATGTCACGCGTCAGACCCGGCAGGATCATCGCCTGGACGCTGCTTTTCATCGGTGGCGTCATCATGGTGACGCCCCTGCTCTTCATGCTCTCCACGTCCCTCAAGGATGCCTCTCAGGTCTACGATCTGCGCATCGTTCCGCAGGCGCCGACCCTCGACAACTACGTCGAGATCCTGAGCGACGGCCGCTTCACCCGCTGGTTCATCAACTCGATGATCGTGGCGATCATCGTCACCCTCTCCAATGTGTTCTTCGACAGCCTCGTCGGCTACACCTTGGCGAAGTTCCGGTTCCGGGGCCGGTACATCGTGTTCATCGCAATCCTGTCCACCCTCATGATCCCGACCGAGATGCTGGTTCTGCCCTGGTATCTGATGGCAAGCCAGTTCGGCTGGATCGACAGCTACTGGGGCATCATGTTCCCGGGTATGATGACGGCATTCGGCACGTTCCTGATGAAACAGTTCTTCGAGGGTGTGCCGGACGACTTCCTCGAAGCTGCACGCATTGATGGGCTGAACGAATTCACCATCTGGTGGAAGATCGCCATGCCACTGGTCACTCCTGCCCTGTCGGCGCTCGCGATCTTCACCTTCCTGGGCAACTGGACCGCGTTCTTCTGGCCGCTCATCGTGACCACCAGCGCCGAGCTCTACACCCTGCCCGTGGGCCTTTCGAGCTTCGCCGTTGAGCAGTCGATCCAGTGGGAAAAGATCATGACGGGTGCGAGCATCGCGACCCTTCCCACTCTCATCTTCTTCCTGTTCCTCCAGCGCTACATCGTCCGGGGCGTGATGCTCGCCGGACTTAAAGGCTAAAGCCGATGACTGCAGGCACCTTCAACGACACCTCCGTCTTCCCGGACCCGGTCTACAAGGAAACCGTGCTTCGCCCGCTCTTCGATGGTGCCCGTGATCATCACGTGGAAGGCTTCCGCCTGATCGACCGGGCCCATCTCATCATGCTCTACGAGACCGGCATTCTCACCATCGAGCAGGCCCGCCCGATCGCCCAGGCTCTCGACGCCATCGACAGGGAGGTGGATGTCGGCAGCCTCAGCTATACCGGTGAGGTGGAGGATTTCTTCTTCCTCATCGACAAGCAGCTTCGCGCCCGCCTGGGGCCGGATCTCGCAGGCCGCCTTCACACGGCACGATCCCGCAACGATATCGACCACACCCTCTTCAAGCTCGGCCTCAAACACAGGATCGATCCTCTGCTCGAGCGCCTGGTGCGCCTGGCCGAAACCTTGGCCTCCGTCGCCCGGAGGGAAAGCAAAACCCTCATCGTCGCCTACACCCACGGCCAGCCTGCGCAGCCGACCGTCTTCGGCCACTATCTCTCGGCCGTTCTGGAAACCCTGCTGCGCGACATCGCCCGTCTGGAGGCCGCCCGAGACATCGTGGACCGCAGCCCTATGGGTGCTGCCGCCATCACCACCAGCGGCTTCCCCATCGACCGGAACCTGATGGCGCACCTCCTCGGCTTCAGCCGTCCACTGCAGAACTCCTATGGCTGCATCGCCTCCATCGACTACATCACCTCAACCTATTCGGCGATCGACCTCGTCTTCCTGCATCTCGGCCGTTTCATCCAGGACCTGCAGTTCTGGACGAGCTTCGAGGTCGGGCAGGTCTACGTGCCCAACGCTTTCGTGCAGATCAGTTCGATCATGCCGCAGAAGCGCAATCCCGTTCCCATCGAGCACATGCGCCATCTTGCATCGCAGACGGTCGGGCGGGCGCAGGCCATGCTCACGATCATGCACAACACGCCCTTCACGGATATGAATGACAGCGAGGGCGAGAGCCAGGGCTTCGGCTATGGCGCCTTCGAGAGCGGCGGACGGGTCCTCGACCTGCTTGCTGCCCTCGTTCCGGCCCTTCACATCAATCCCGACAGGGTTCGCCAGAACATCCGCCGCAGCTGCATCACGGTCACGGAACTCGCCGACAGTCTCGTGCGCCTGGAAGGCCTGTCCTTCCGGGAGGCTCACGAGATCGCAGCCGAAGTGTCCCGCTCCGTTGTCAGCGCGGGCGGCGACATAGGGACAGATGGCTACGAGGCGTTCGAGACAGCGTTCAAGCGTTGTACAGGTCGCGTGCCATCCGTGGGACGGGAGAGCTTTGCAGAGATCGTTTCCCCTGAAAACTTCGTCGCTGTCCGTGATCGCTTCGGCGGCCCTGGACCCCAGGCTCTCGCGCAGGCTCTTGCCGGTTATGGTGAAGAAATCTCAGGCATCAAGGCGCGGATGAAGGCAGCCCAAGTGCGTGAGGCGGCGTCATCTGAAGATCTCCATTCCCGTTTCATCGCACTTCTCGGAGATCGCTGATGGCGACCATTGAAATCGATCGCCTGTTCAAGGCTTATGGGCGCACCACCGTGGTTCACGGGATCGATCTTGCGATACAGGACGGCGAGTTCGTGGTGCTGGTCGGCCCCTCAGGCTGCGGCAAGTCCACGACGCTCAGAATGATTGCGGGTCTTGAGGAGATCAGTGGCGGCCAGATCCGCATCGACGGGCGCGTGGTGAACGATCTCCAGCCCAAGGAGCGGAACATCGCCATGGTGTTCCAGAACTATGCGATCTATCCGCATGTGACGGTTGCCGACAACATCGCCTTCGGTCTCTACCGCTCCAAGCTCTCGAAGAGCGAAAAGCGAGCCCGCGTCGAGCAGGTTGCCGAAACCTTGGGGCTTACCCAGCTTCTGGAGCGCCGCCCTTCCGCCCTGTCAGGCGGGCAGCGCCAGCGCGTCGCCATCGGACGCGCCATGGTCCGCGATCCATCGGCCTTCCTTTTCGATGAGCCGCTTTCGAACCTCGATGCGCAGCTTCGCACTCAAATGCGTATCGAGATCAAACGCCTCCATCACCGGCTCGGCACGACCTCCGTCTTCGTGACCCATGATCAGGTGGAAGCCATGACCATGGCGGACCGGATCGTTGTGATGAGAGATGGCCGGATCCTGCAGGTCGGCTCTCCGCTGGAGCTATACGAGAGCCCAGTCGATGTGTTCACGGCACGATTCATCGGCAGCCCGACCATGAACCTGCTCCCAGCTGCTGTTCGAAATGGCCGGATCGAGCTGGCAGCCGGCGGGATCCTGCCGGCGACGGCAGCTGTGGCGACGACACCCGAGATCCTCGTCGGCGTTCGTCCTCAGGATCTCATGCCGGCCGGAGGCGATGCAACAGGTCTGACCCTGGCAGGCACCGTGGTCGTCGTGGAAACCCTGGGTTCCGAAACACTTGTTCACATCGAGAATGACGGGCAGACCATCATCGGCTTGGCGCCGGGCCGGCTGATCCCCAAGGTCGGCGAGCATATGACCCTTCATGCACCGGTTGACCGGCTGTATTATTTCGACAAGTCGACCGAAAAGGCCCTGGCGGCTCGATGAATGCGGCATACACCGGGAGAAGCAAGGTCCTGTGTCTTGGCAGAACCTACTGCGACATCATCTTCACAGGCCTGAGCGAGATGCCGGCGCTGGGCCGGGAAAGATTCGCTCAGGATGTGACGATTGCCGCCGGCGGTGGAGCCTATATCACGGCCGCCCATCTCTCGGCGCTCCAGCGACCGGCAGCGCTTCTCTCTCGGTTAGGGTTGGATCCCTTGTCACGCGCGCTTGAACAGGAACTTGCCGCCAGCGGCATCGACCTTTCGTTCGTGGAGCGCTCTGAAGATGCCGGCCCTCAGCCCACCGTGGCGCTGGTCAGAGGCAGCGAGCGGGCCTTCGTATCCCGTCGCGCCAGCGGATCCAGGCCTGCCGACCTGGAGCGGGCCCTTTCGAGCCCCGACGTAACCCATCTGCACATCGCGGAGTTTGCTACGCTCAATGACATACCCGAGGTCATCCCCATGGCTCGGGATTGCGGGCTGACAATCTCCCTCGACCCGAGCTGGGACGATCTGCTGATCCGGCAGGATCCTGGGTTCTTCGAAACCTGCAAAGGGATCGATATCTTCTGCCCGAACTTCGAGGAAGGGCGGGCGCTGACCGGCGAGAGCAGGCCTGAGGTCATTCTGGCAAGACTTCGGGAGAGCTTTCCCCTGGTCGTGCTGAAATGCGGGGATGAAGGCGCCATAGCGTCCGACGATTCGGAGATAGTCCGTGCTGAAGCGCTCCGCATCGAGGTCGTCGATACCACCGGTGCCGGCGACGCATTCAATGCCGGCTTTCTCCATGCCTGGTTGAATGGGCGTGACCTTCGCAAAAGTCTCGCCGCCGGGATCGAGTCGGGAGCCCGCTCCGTTCAGTCCGTGGGTGGCGCTCCAGCAGGCGCGGCTCGTTAGAGTTCATCTCGTCTGCGCACGGCCTTCGCCTGACATGAGGCTGGCATCATGTCAGACGCCCACGCGCCGCGACAGGCAGTTCGCCGATGATGTCATTGCCGCGCACCGCAACAAGACGATCGACCATGTTGACCACAACACAAACGTGGTTGGGAACGATCCGGACCACGTCGCCGACATTCGGACGATCATTGCAGCCTGACAGATCCAGGAAGCCGTGCTCTTCCGCAAAGCGGGCAATCTTGGCCTGGGGATGTTCGAGGATGAGGCCATGCCCCTCCAGCCCGCCGGTGTCGCTCGTCAGGGTTTTCGACCCTGAATCGACAATGCCCCTCTCCGGTGCAGCCCGGCTCACCACGGTGGCGTAGACAGTCAGCGCGCAGTCCTGCAGCTGCGCGACGCCTGCTGCCAGCATCATCCGGTCATTGAACACGGATGTCCCGGCCCGGTGCTCGGTCACACCTTTGATCCTGCCCAGGTTCAGGAGGTTGGGTGTCCCGCCGGATGACACGATCTCGGGCTCGAGACCGAGGCTGCGGACCCCGGCTACGGCCTCATCCAGAAAGGCCTGCGTCTCGTCCATGGCATTTTCCGGCGGGTACAGCATGAACCCGGCGAAGGAAAGCCCCGGGCGCAATGCGATGTGCTTCGCCAAAGCCACGGCTTCCGCAACCGTCTCGACCCCAGCCCGCTTGCGCCCGGTGTCACACTCCACCACCACCCCCAACTCCCGCCCGGCGATGGCGGCAGCCTCCGGCAGGCCGGCCACTACAGTAGGGTTGTCGGCTGCGACGGTCACCTTCGTCCGGGACAGAAGCCTGCCGAGACGGGCGAGCTTCTCCTCGCCCAGGATGTTGTAGGCGATCAAAATATCGTCGTGCCCGGCCTCGGCCATCACTTCAGCCTCGCCGATCTTCTGGCAGGTGATGCCCCGAGCGCCGGCATCCCGCTGCATGGAGGCGATCACGGGGCTCTTGTGGGTCTTGATGTGAGGCCGGTTGGCTACACCGGCCGCATCGCACAGCCCCTGCACTCTGCCGATGTTGCGCTCGACCACATCCAGGTCGACCACCACAGCGGGCGTCCCGAACTCACGCGCAACCTTGGCCTTGAGATCCTCGATGCTCATGTCTGCCCCTGCCACTTGCTATGCTCCCGGAGACGATAGGCGATCGCGACGCGGCTGTCCTGCCTTGTCTTGCCAATGGAACATTGCTTCACTTCGAAGCGTCCTTTTTCATTGTTAACAGTCTCTTAATTTAGACCCGGCGCCCGCTATATGTGACATCACTCTCGGCCAATATGGCCCCTACATGCCAGCAGAGATGTCTCGTGCTCTAACCTCTAACTCAGAACCCGCTCCTTCGAGTCCTGGACATCCTTGGAAGGGATTTTGCCTCTCATCCTCCGACACCGATGCCACCTGTTCTCGGCCCGAAGACGGGCCAGCCGCGGAGCGCCGAGGAGATGGCACACGAGAAGGGCTTCAGCAGCGTCTCCGACATGCGATGCCGGATCGCCGGGTCGAACTTGGGCTCTACTCGCGTTCGGCCGCGCTGAGGCAATGGTACTATGCGGATGTGTCCAAAGCCGGATCGGAGGCCCTGATCAACTCACAATACAAATTCTTCGCGCCGCAGGGAGCGGCAGATTCCGCCTGACACGTCTTCATCGTGTCACAGGGCGGTGCATGATCGGCGTTCCGGAAGCACCCTGCCGGTTCGGCATCCACAAATCATCCAGGAGGAACCCTCGTGAGAAGTGCAGCTTTGGCGACCTTGATCCTGCTTGCCATTCCCTCTCCCTCATCCGCACAGGACCTGACCCATCACAATCGCATCGATCTGATCCGTCCTGACGCGCCGGCCCTGGCCAAGCATGGCGAGCATGGAATCGGCGTCCGCACCATCGATGTGATCAACAAGAATCAGATCGACGTCCTGAAGGCAGCAGCCGGACAGGAGCCTCCGCGCTACGACCGCAAGCTTACTCTGGAAGTCTGGTATCCGGCGGAGACGGGCGGAAAGCAATCGGGCGACTATGCCGGTGTGTTCCTGCGTGACGGCAAGACCCAGGTCACGCTCCATGGCAAAGCGGTGCGCGATGCCCATCCCAAGAAGGCGTCGGGCAGCCTCTACCCGTTGGTGATCATCAGTCACGGCTACCCGGGCAACCGTTTCCTGCTCAGCCACCTTGCGGAAAACCTCGCAACGAAGGGCTATGCGGTGGCAGCCATCGATCATGCGGATTCCACCTACACGGACCAGGGCAAGTTCGGGTCGACTCTGATCAACCGCCCCCTCGATCAGGTTTTCGTGCTCAACGCCATCGATCAACTGTCGAAGGAGAACGGACACTTCCTGAATGGACTGGTCGATACCTCACGAACCGGCCTGATCGGCTATTCGATGGGCGGATACGGGGCGGTGATTACCGCCGGGGCCGGTGTCACCAAGGAAGCAGTCGCCTACGATTCAGGTGTGCCGGCTGGCATGCTGTCCGTACATTTGGCCGGGTCCGAAACCCACAGGAAGCTGCGGGACGAGCGCATCAAGGCCGTAGTCGCCATCGCCCCCTGGGGCATGCAGCGCGGATTCTGGAACCAGGAGGGACTCGCCGGGGTCACGACGCCGATCCTCTATGTGGCCGGCAGCAAGGATGATGTTTCCGGCTATGAAAAGGGCGTGCGTGCGCTCTACACCGGCACCACCAACGCGGACCGCTACATGCTCACCTTCGAGAATGCCAACCACAACGCGGCGGCCCCGATTCCGGCACCGGTCGAAAGCTGGCAGACCGCGGAAGGTGGAAATTCGACGCCCTTCAACCACTATGCCGACCCGGTGTGGGACACGGTGCGCATGAACAACATCACCCAGCACTTCGTTACGGCCTTCCTGGGGCGCTACGTCAAGGCAGACACGGAACTCGGGAGCTATTTGGATCTGCCCGTGGAGCGGGCAAGAGAAGGCGTCTTTGCAGCCAACAAGGACGGCTCGTTCAAGCCCGAGCATACCTACTGGAAAGGCTTCGCAGCCCGCACGGCCGCAGGCCTGGTCCTGGAGCGTGGCACACGAAGCGCCAACTGATCACGTCTTCGGATGAAAAGGCCCGGCAGATGCCGGGCCTTTTCATATCGGCAGAGCCTCACCAGAGAGCGACGCACCGCAGCCAACCGATATTGTCCTAACGAGCCAAGAACTCTTCAGTCGCGTCATGAAGGAAGGTTGGGTACTCACTCCTGGACTGTCAAACCGAGCCTGATTGCGTTAGGATTAAACAAAAAGACTTCCAACATCGTCTGTTACATCAGCGAGCCACCCTGTGGGCAGGAACAATGTTGCGAGCTTTTTTCGATGCAGATCGGCCACCAATCCGAAGATCCCTTCCCCGCCGCCGTACGAGCCAAGCGGGCGGTTCTGATTGTCGACGTGGTCGAATCCGTCCGCCTCGTCGAGCAGGACGAGTCGGAGTTCATTTCCCGTTGGCTGACCTTCGTCGAGCACGTCCGGAGCCGCATCCTTCCTGATCACAATGGGCACTTCACGAAAGGCCTGGGCGACGGGATGCTGTTGGACTTCGACGACGTCCGGTCGGCCATTTCCGCCGCATTCTCGATCCAGCAGGAACGCAGTCGGCAAAACCAGGCAATTCCCTCAGCCCAGCAGATCATGCTCAGGATAGGGATCGAGATCAGCGATGTGATCATCGATCAGGCCGATCTCTACGGGCGTGGTGTCAGCCGGGCGGCAAGGATCCTCACCCTTGCAGGTCCTGGCGAAATCGTCATCTCGGCTAATGTGCGCGACCGCCTCACGGCAGATCTCGACGCAGATATCGAGGATCTCGGCGAATGCTATCTCAAGCACATGCCGCAGCCCGTGCGAGCTTACCGGGTGGGGCCACCCGGGCCGCGACCGGTGATCGAGGCGGCATCCTCCTTGGAAGATCTGCTTCCGACGTTAGCCGTTGTCCCCTTCACGACGCGTGATCCCGAGGACGCGCATCACGTCCTGGGTGAGGTTCTTGCGGAGGAACTCATTCAGGACCTCTCGCGCTCTCCAGAGCTGCACGTCATATCGCGACTGTCGACAACCGTCTTCCGAGGCAGGGAGGCGTCCCTGAGCCAGGTCAGTGTCAATTTGAACGCGAATTACGTGCTGTCCGGCTTCTACCACATCAGAAGCCGGCAGATCATCGTGGAAGTTGAGCTCGCCGAAGCCAAGTCCGGCCAGGTTGCATGGTCGGCCCGTTATAAGGGCAATTTGAGCGGTATCATCTCCGGCAAACGGGACCTGATCGATGAGATCGCAGCCAATGTGAATGCTGCCGTCATGGTGAGCGAGCTGCAGCGGGCACAGTCCCAGGCTCTGCCAACCTTGAAAAGTTATACGCTGCTGCTCGCAGCCGTAGCCCTGATGCATCGCCTTTCTCCTTACGATTTCAATGAGGCGCGCAGGCTCCTCGAGGCTCTCATCGAGCGGGCACCGCGTCAGGCTGTTCCCCGCGCGTGGCTTGCCAAGTGGCACGTCCTGCGGGTCCAGCAAGGATGGTCGGACGATCCCCGGCAGGACGCTCAACTCGCCCTGCGCAGCACGAAGCAGGCCTTGGATGCCGATCCGCAATGCTCCCTGGCGCTTTCCATCGACGGCTTCGTCCATACGAACCTCCTGAAAAAGCTCGACGTCGCCATGGATCGCTACGATCTCGCTCTCCTGAACAATCCGAACGACTCCCTCGCCTGGCTGCTCAAGGGCACACTTCACGCGTTCAAGGATGAAGGGCAGCAGGCTGTGAGTTGCACGCAGAGGGCACGGAAGCTGTCGCCGCTCGATCCTCACCGCTATTTCTACGATTCGCTTGCCGCGACCGCTCACCTCGCGGCTCATCAATTCGACCGCGCCCTGAAGCTCTCTCAGCGGTCACTGAAATCCAACTGCACCCACACCTCCACCCTGCGCGCCATGGCAATCGCCCAGTGGGAGCTCGGGCATCACGACGATGCTCGCCGCACGGTGGAAAGGCTCATGCAGCTTGAGCCGCATCTCACCATCCGCAGCTGGCGGGAGCGCTCGCCCAGTGCCGGATACAAGACGGGGGAAGAATGGGCGTCCGTGCTGCACCAGGCGGGGGTACCTGAGTAGCGGCGGATTTCGATAACCAGGGAGTGGACCAACGTGAGCTACTTATCAGCAGGGATCGGCCCTCTCGGTGGGGTCGGCGGAGTGGGCGGTGTTGGGGGCATAGGTGGTGTCGGAGGGGTGGGTGGCGTTGGCGGCGTCGGGGGTGTTGGAGGCGTGGGTGGCGTGGGTGGCGTGGGCGGTGGTGTTTACGACTCACCCCTCATGAGCGATGCTCTCATCCGCAGCCGGGACGGGATCGTCGGTCAATGGCGCGCACCGGCTTCCATCCCCGATCAGCTCGACTTGGAGGACAGCGACAATCTCGATCTCTGGTCTCCCTGGGTCCGTGCTGCTGTCATCGATGCGGAGATGGTCTCCCGTCTCGGCTTCACGCTGGAAGATGCCACCATGGATCCGCGCCACATGGCGGTCTGGCACCTCGAGGTCCCAGCGCCTGTGGGAGCCAATGCTCCTGCACCGGTGTACAAGCCCCTCATCCTGATGGCCCGTCCGACAGACGCCGTCTTCGAGGCACAGCTCACCTTGGTGAACAACTATGCCGAGCTCCGTCCTGATCGGCAGAGCGAGATCCTGGCGCAGATCGGCGGCGGCATCACGTTCTTGAGCTCCGTCGCCCAACTCCACCCGGACCGTACGCCCCATACCCTGGAACTTCTGGCGGCCGTCCTGCGGCTGGCGCTCTTCGTGCACCTTCGAGTGAAGCAGGGTCTCGCATGTCGCCGGCCGCTCGAATACTCCCCGCAGATCCAACCGCTGATCGTCACACCGGCCCATGGAGCGCTTCCGAGCGGGCACGCTACGGAGGCGTTCGCGGCAGCCCTTGTGCTGTGGAAATTGATGAAAGCCTCCGGAAGGCCAGGGTACGACAGCACGGATTGGCGCACCCAGCTTCTTCGTCTCGCAGCGAGGATCGCCATCAACCGGACCATCGCAGGCGTGCATTTTCCCGTGGACAGTGCCGCCGGTGCGGTCCTCGGCCTGACGCTCGGCGAGTACTTCGTCAATCGCTGCTGCGGCGCGGCCGGATACAGGGCATGGCGTTTCGAGGGAGAGAAGTATCCTGAGGATGCCGACTTCATCTGGCACGAGCTCTACGACGTGACAACGGAGAAGCTCACGTCGATGCAGGGGGCCGCGGGCTACTCCGTGGAATACGAAGCCAACGATCAGGCGATCGATCCGGCGCACCAATCCTATGTTCTCGCCTGGCTCTGGGACAAGGCGATGGCGGAATGGGAGTAAGTGGCCCTTCCACATCTTGAAAGCAGGAGCGTCCCATGGCCTGGAAGCGCGTGCAGCCGAAGATCGATCCCATTCCTCGATCCGTCGTCGACCCCTATTCCTTTTGGGCTCTCGGGCCGGGGTTGCAGGACTTCCGGCTGCCGTCCGTCAAGGAACAGAGCGTTCCGATCCTTCTGCGCCGCAAGACGCCGCAATGGGATGAAGAGGCTTGGGCGCTCTGGCGAAGTGCGGCTGAAAACCCCGACATGCCGGAGCAGCCGCCTCGTGACGCGCAGCCCTTCGACGTCCAATTTCTGCCCCTCACAAAAACGCTTCGGCTGATCCAAAGCCGAAAATTTCGGCGCTTCTTCGAAAGCCTGGAGCGCTTCACCATCGGTCCGCCCCTGCCCTCCTCGTCCGTGGCGCACCGTAGTTATGAAGAGGTTCGCCCGCCTCAATCGCCATCGCCGGGTGTGACACCGCGCACCGTCGTCATCGGCATCATCGACGACGGCATACCCTTTGCCCACGAACGCTTCCGCAAGCCCGACGGCACGACCCGAGTCGAGTATGTGTGGGTGCAGCACGGCCCCGCCGGTAACGTGCCGATCGGGTACGATAACGGTTTCGAGATTCCCAAGACAGAAATCGACAACCTTCTGGTGACCTGCCGGTACGGGAATTTCATCGACGAGGATGAGATCTACCGTCGCGCCGGAGTTGCCGATTTTACACGCGATGGTCGCAAGAGCGTGGCTTGGCGCGCCTCTCACGGCGCCCATGTGATGGATCTTGCCTGCGGATGGGATCCTGATGAGGCACCGGACTGGCGCATTGTGTGCGTTCAACTGCCCACTGCAACAACAGCCGACTCGTCCGGCGCCAGCCTTGCGCCTTATGCCGTCAAGGCTTTGGAGTACATCCGCGACAGAGCCCAGGCGATTGCGGGGCCGGGTCGGAGCCTGCCGGTCGTGGTCAATTTCAGCTATGGGCTGCTCGCCGGCCCTCATGACGGCACGCACGAGATCGAACTGGCCTTCGACAAGATCCTGCGCGAGCACAACACCATCCCTGGCAACAAGCCGATGCGGGTCGTCATTCCCTCTGGCAACAGCCATCTGGCGCGTGCCCACGCGACGGTCTCGTTCCAAGCCGCAGGCGAGCAGACGACCCTGCCCCTGCGCATGCTGCCTGACGATCTTACGCCAAGTTTCGTCGAGGTCTGGCTCCCGACCTCCGCCGCTGCAGGGAACCGTGTGGAATTGACCATCACGACCCCGCAGGGCGACGCCAGTCCTCCGCTGGAGGAGAACGACACCTATATTCTCCAATACGATGTGGACGGGAAGGTGCTCTGCGAGGCGAGATACCATTTCTTCCCTGCGCCCTCGGAACGCGGCATGTTCCTGATCTCTCTTCAGCCGACCCTGCGGATCGAGTCGGAGAACTCTCCCGTTCCCACCGATCCGGTTGTGCCGGCGGGGTTGTGGAACCTCAGTCTGAACAACTTGGCCTTGTCGCCGCCGGAGACCATCGAAGCCTGGGTTCAGCGGGACGATGCGCCTGTCGGCTACCCGCGCCGAGGGCGGCAAGCCTATTTCGATGTTCCCAGCTACGAGATCTACGGCCATGACGGCCGCCCACTGGAGGAGGACGATCCAGCATGCCCTGTCAAGCGCTCAGGCTCGATGAACGCGATCGCCACGGGCAAGGACACGATCGTGATCGGCGGCCTGCTGCGCAGTGAGCTGCGGCCGCCCGCCTATTCCGCCGGCGGGCCGATCACGAAGCCGGCCGGCGCCACCTGGCCCCATCGCTGCGGGCCCGACGCGCTGACGGTGAGCGACGACTCGACCGTCCAATCCGGCGTTCTCGCGGCTGGAACACACAGTGGCTCCGTCACTGCCATGAACGGCACGAGCGTCGCCGCACCGCTGATGACCCGATGGATTGCCGGTGAACTCGCGGCCGGACGGCGCGGGAACAGGAGAGCCGTCTGGAAGCTGGCCTATGACAAGGAAGTACCGCTGCCGCCTCCTAAGCCTAAGCCAGATAGAGGCGGCGCCGGACGGGCGCCGCTGCCGCCTGTCCGCCCTGTCAGGATCAGACGCTAGACGGCGCATCGTCGCCCGGGGGCGTATGCCGAACGACAGCACCCGTGACTGACACGTGCCGGATTTGGCCTGGGCTTGAACTTCTAGGTGGTGCGCTTACGGCGGGCTTTCTTCTGCGCGGCCCCTTCTCCGCCAGTCTGTTCACTCACAGCTTGCACTGCGCTCACAGTCGCATCCGGGGAGGTCTCCTCCGAAGTTGCTAAGGACTGCTCCTGGTGGCTTTCGTTCAGTTCGCGCTCTGCCCTGTACCAGTGATCCTGCGGGTCGCCGGCCCGGCCTTCGCTCTCCCATATCTCGTAGGCTCTCTGGCGGATGTTCTCCTCGCTGGCGCCTGATTGTTGATCCTTGGGGCGGCTACCATTGGGTTCATCAAAAATCTGACGCCCGAGATCAAGTCCGATGCGAGGCGTCGCATCTGGTCCGGTTTTGTCCTGGGTCATGATGGTTTCTCTCCTTCAGACGCGGGGTCAATGCCGGGTGTGCGAACATGTTTCCTATCGAATACGCTGCTGCCTCAGGCAGACGCCGTTCACGAACCCGCTTTTTCGTTCTCCCACAAGAAATCAGCTATCATGGGGAGCAGACATGGAGGTCTGGATGACCAAAGAGGATCTGGCTCGTAAGCTTGACAATATGGATCCTGGAGCGACCCTCACGGTTCCAGAGGATGTGCTGGCACAGATGTTCGGCGAAGTCACGCTTTCATATGACTCGCAGGAGGCGCTCGGACGCATTGCCGGATTCGCGCTCGAACACCGCTGCACGTTCTCGTTCCATGAGCACGAAGGGGCGGTTCCATGCTTCCAGAAAGACGACGTCTTCTGAGGGTTAGGAAGCACCCTCAAATCACGCATCGTCAGCGGCAAGCAACACTCTAATGAGCATCGCCGGTTCAAGCATTCAAAGATCGGCTAACCCCACCGCAGCAGAATAGTGCTCAAGGGTGGAAGCACGAGACTCAGGGAGAAGGGGCGCCCGTGGGAGGGAACCTCCTCGGCCTGCAGAACGCCACCATTCCCGAGATTGCCGCCTCCGTAGATGCCCGCATCGGTGTTGAGAATCTCATGCCAGAGCCCTGAGCTCGGCACTCCGATGCGATAGGACATTCTCGGAACGGGAGTCATGTTGCTGACAGCAAGTATCATCGAACTCCCATCCCGCGCCAACCGCAGCATGGCAAAGACAGAGTTCCCGGAATCATCCACCACCGCCCAGGCGAAGCCATTGGGGTCGCTGTCAGTGCCGTGGAGGGCTGGCTCGGCAGCATAGACGCGGTTGAGATCTCGGATGAGCCTCTGAACCCCGTTGTGCCTCGGATCGTCCAGAAGCTCCCATGAGATCGAGGCGTCGTGATTCCATTCCCGCTCCTGAGCGATCTCACCCCCCATGAAGAGAAGCTTCTTGCCGGGATGGGCCCACATGTATCCGAAATACGCTCGGAGATTTGCGAACCGCTGCCACTCATCGCCCGGCATCTTCCGGATCAGCGATCCTTTCCCATGCACAACCTCATCGTGGGAGAGCGGAAGGACGAAGCGCTCGGAGAACGCATAGACCATGCCGAACGTGAAGGCGCCGTGATTGTAGCTCCGGTAGACGGGATCCTGCTCCACATAGTGGAGCGTGTCATGCATCCATCCCATGTTCCATTTGAAGGTGAAGCCAAGCCCGCCTTCCTCGGGCGGCCGGGTCACGCCGGGCCAGGCGGTGGATTCCTCCGCAATCGTGATCGCCCCTTGGCATCGGTGGGCGACGATGCTGTTCAGGTGCCTGAAGAACTCGATGGCCTCGAGGTTCTCCCTGCCGCCGTACTTGTTCGGAATCCACTCGTCCGCTTGGCGGCTGTAGTCGCGATAGAGCATCGATGCGACGGCATCCACCCGAAGCGCATCGATGTGAAAGCGCTCCAGCCAGTGAAGCGCGCTGGCGATCAGGAAGCCCTTCACCTCGTTGCGGCCGAGGTTGTAGATCAGGGTATTCCAATCCTGATGGAAGCCTTCCCTGGGATCCTGATGCTCGTACAGAGCCGTTCCGTCGAATTGCGCAAGGCCCCAGACGTCGGTCGGAAAATGGGCCGGAACCCAATCCAGGATCACGCCCAGCCCAGCCTCATGGCAGCGGTTCACGAATTCCGCGAAGTCTTCCGGCGTCCCATAGCGGCCAGTGGGGGCGAAGAGGCCGAGCGGCTGATAGCCCCAGGAGCCTCCGAAGGGATATTCGGTGATGGGCAGGAGCTCGATGTGGGTGAATCCTAAACCGGCCACATAAGGGATCAGGCGATCCGCCAGTTCGGTCCAGTCAAGACTGCGGTTCCCTTCCTTCTCCAGCCGCATCCACGACCCGGCATGGACTTCGTAGACCGAGATAGGCGAGGTTTCTGTCTGACGCGCGGCTCTTCCGCTCATCCATTCAGAATCCGTCCACGGGAAAGGCTCCGATCGAGCAACGACGGATGCCGTGCCGGGAGCGGCCTCTGCCGCACGGGCAACGGGATCGGCCTTCTGCTGCAGCAATTGTCCGTGAGGCCCGATCACCTCGTACTTGTAGCGCTCGCCGGGGCCGAGACGGGGAATGAAGAGCTCCCAGATACCCGCCTCCCGGCGCAGCCGCATGGGACTGCGCCGTCCGTCCCAGCTGTTGAAATCTCCCACCACGGAAACGCGCTGGGCATTGGGAGCCCAGACTGCAAAACGCACGCCGGGCACGCTGTCGATGGTCATGGGTTGCGCGCCGAGCACGGAGCCGAGTTCGTAATGAGTGCCCTGCCCGATCAGATGCAGATCGAGGTCTCCGAGGAGCATTCCGAAGCTATAGGGATCCTCCATTTCCTGAATGGCATCAGGCCAATGGACCCGTAGCCTGTAGGAGGCCTGGTGATCGAGGCGGCCGGCAAACAGCCCATCTGCATGCACGAGATGGAGCCGTTCAGCCTCTGCATCCGTCTCCCGGCGCAGAACCTCGACGGACTTGGCACCCGGCATGAAAACCCGGACGAGGCTGCCGTTGCCCGCAGGATGGTGACCGAGGATCGAGAACGGATCCCCATGTCGCCCCTCGACCAAAGCCTCAACACTGCCTGGCTCGATGCCAGCGAGGAGATCGTCACGTCCGGGCGTCATTCATGTCCTCCACGACCCGCTTCGGCGAGGCGATGAACAATGTCGGACAAGCCCTGGAGCGGGATCGCGAGCCATTTCGGACGATTGGAAGCCTCATATTGCACTTCGTAAGCTGCCTTCTCCAGCAGGAAGAGGTCAAGTAGCGATCCGCGCCGATCGGGCGAGAGCCCAAGCTGCGGGGCTTGAGCAGTGGCATCCCAGTAAGCGTCTAGGAAAGCCTTCTGGGCTCCTGAGTAGAAGTTCTTGAGCAGCGAGCTCCGGATGCCGCGGAACTGCGGGGAGGAGATATCCTCGTCAGGCATCGACGCTGTGACGGCCACGTAGTCGAGAGAGCGCAGCAATCCGGCAACGTCGCGGAGCGGGCTTGTCTTCGCACGCCTTTCCTCCAGCTCACGCACGGGCTCACCCTCGAAGTCGATGATATAGGCATCGCCCTGCGCGACAAGAACCTGGCCGAAATGGAAGTCGCCATGGATCCGCGTCAGGAGCGTTCCACGGCCTGTTTCCGCTAGCCGGTCGACCGCCGCGATCAGCTCGTCACGCCGTTTCAGAACGCTATCCGCGAGCGCACCGGTTTCAGGATCCAGATCTCCACGGACACGATCCAGGATATCAAGAGCAGATACGAGCTGCTCCCGGGCCCTCGTCTTCCAGCCATCGATCTCTCCGGCCCCAGCCTCGACCGGTGCAAAGGCCTGATCGTCCGTCTCTGCCGCCAGAGCCACATGCAACTCACCGAGGCGCTGTCCTACGACTTCGGCGAAGTTCTCGAGGGTGGTGAAGATCCCATCCTCCGGGACCGCTTCGTTCTCGATCAACTCATACTCGTCGAGGGTGCGCTTCAGGTTTTCGAGCATCCAGTTCCAGGCGTCGCCTTGGTTGCGAATCGCCCCCTGAACGATCGCAAGCGTATGAGGCACCCCATCCTGGGAGACCCGCAGGACCTCCCCCAGGAGCGGGGCCGAGTTCTGGTAGCCGATCTTCGTCAGGTACTGCGTCATCTCCGCTTCCGGATGGGTGCCGCCGAACACGCGGCGTACGAGCTTGATCATCGCAAGGTCGCCGATGATCAGCGAACTGTTCGACTGCTCAGCCGAGAGCCAGCGGATCGGAGCATCCGATGTGACTTGCATGCAGTCGAGTTCGGGGGTGCCTTCGAACCGGATTTCTCCATCCGGGGTCTCCACTCTGGACCTCTCGCACAAGGCCTGCAGGACCGCCTGCGCCCATCGGTCGATGGCGAAGCCATCGGTCAGGAAGCCCACTCTAGGTCCTCTGCGGACGCGGGCCAAGGCGAGCTGCTGAGGCAGCGGCAGCGCACCGTCGCTCTCCCATGCGATGCCGAACGGCATGAAGTAGCGTTCCGTGCGCTTGCCGACGCTCGCCTCGATCTCCGCCATCAGGACATCGTCGGCGAACGGCATCGGGACAGTCCACGGGATGCGTGCTTCATGCAGCGTCTCGTTCTTGGAAGCAAACCAGCGCCGGATCGGCAGATAGGTCGGCAGGACGTTCTGGGCGATCAGCTGGATGTGCCTCTCTTCCATACCTGCCTGCAAGCCGCTTCGCAGAACCAGGGTTTCGAACTCGGTCAACTGCTCCGGAGGAGCCGTTCTCCACTGCGGACTCTCAACTTCCGTCGTCAGCTGGAACCAGTAGAAGCCATATGGCGGAAGGGTCAGCAGGTAGGTCAGCTGGCCGATGGGCGGGAAAGGCGACGGGCCTGTCATCTCTACCGGAACCCGACCGGCAAATGACGACAGATCAAGCTCAACCGCCTGCGGCGTCCGCGACAGGTTCGCAACGCACAGGATCGTCTCGTCCTCGTGTTCGCGCAAGTAGGCCAGGACCTTGCGGTTCGCCGGATAGAGAAGACGGAAGGTGCCACGGCCGAAAGCGTGATGATTGCGGCGGAGCATCAGCATGCGACGCATCCAATTCAGAAGCGAGTGCTGGTCACGGCTCTGCGCCTCTACATTGACGGACTCGAAACCATAGACCGGGTCCATGATCGCCGGGAGCACAAGGCTTGCCGGATCCGCTCTGGAAAAGCCGCCGTTGCGGTCCGGCGACCATTGCATGGGGGTGCGGACACCGTCGCGGTCGCCGAGATAGATGTTGTCTCCCATCCCGATCTCATCGCCGTAATAGACGACGGGCGTTCCGGGCATGGACAGGAGAAGCGCATTCATCAGCTCGATGCGCCGGCGGTCCCGCTGCATGAGAGGCGCCAGCCTGCGACGGATACCGAGATTGATGCGTGCGCGCCTGTCTGCCGCGTAAGTGTTCCAGAGGTAGTCGCGCTCCTCGTCGGTCACCATCTCGAGCGTCAACTCGTCATGGTTGCGCAGGAAGATCGCCCATTGGCAGTTCTCAGGAATTTCAGGCGTCTGGCGCAGGATATCCGTGATAGGGAAGCGGTCTTCCTTCGCGATGGCCATGTACATGCGCGGCATCAGCGGGAAATGGAAGGCCATGTGGCATTCGTCACCGTCGCCAAAATATTCCTGCGTATCCTCCGGCCACTGATTGGCCTCCGCCAAGAGCATCCGGTCCGGATGGCTGGCGTCGAGTGCTGCACGGATCTTCTTGAGAACCTCGTGGGTTTCGGGAAGATTCTCGTTGTTGGTGCCCTCCCGCTCCACGAGATATGGAATAGCATCGAGGCGCAGCCCGTCGATGCCCATGTCGAGCCAGTACCGCATGACGCTCAGGACTTCCTTGAGAACACGCGGATTGTCGAAATTCAGATCCGGCTGATGCGAATAGAAGCGATGCCAGAAATAGGCGCCTGCCGCCGAATCCCAGGTCCAGTTCGACTTCTCGGTGTCGAGGAAGATGATCCGGGTCTCGGGGTACTTCTGATCCGTATCGGACCAGACATAGAAGTCCCGTTCGCGGGAGCCGGGTTTTGCTTGGCGGGCGCGCTGGAACCAGGGATGCTGGTCGGAGGTGTGGTTGATCACCAGCTCCGTGATGACGCGCAACCCTCGGGCATGGGCCTCACGCACGAAGGTCTTGAATTCCTTCAGAGTGCCATAGTCTGGACTGACGTCGCGGTACTCGGCGATGTCATATCCGTCGTCGAGCCGCGGCGACGGGTAGAAAGGCAGCAGCCAAATCGTATTGACGCCGAGGGAAGCGATGTAGTCCAGCTTGGCGAGCAGGCCTGCGAAGTCTCCGATGCCGTCGTTGTTGGCGTCGAAGAACGACTTCACATGCAGCTGGTAGATGATCGCATCCTTATACCAGAAAGGATCATTTCCAGGGGACGTTTCGCTCTTGATGGACGTATCGTTCTTCTTGAGCATTCTCATTGGTCCTTAGGGGCAATGCGCCAGATCGAGAAGGGAAGTTCGCCCGGATCGCAGCGGATGCGCTGATGCTTTCCCGACCAGGTGAAGCGGTGTTGACGCGTGAGATCCTCGACGGAAAGGGAGCCGTGATCCGAGAGACCGAACTTCCAGAGCGGCAACTCTACGTCGGCTTCCTGCACGTTGTGGGGATCGAGGCTGACGGCCACGAGCAGAACGTTCTCACGCCCGGCGGTCGCCTTCTCGAAGAGGAGGATCTTGTCGTTCCAAGCAGTGAGGAATGAGACGTTGAGGTGGGAGTGCAGGGCCGGGTTGTCGTGCCGGATCCTGTTCAGAAGCGAGATCTCGCGAATGATGTTGCCGGGCCGATCCCAATCCCAGGCGCGGATCTCATACTTCTCGCTGTCGGCGTATTCCTTCTTCTTGGCGTCCGGACGGCCTTCGCAGAGTTCAAAGCCGCTGTACATTCCCCACAGCCCGGAAAGCGTCGTCGCAAGCGCCGCGCGGATCAGGTAGGCCGATCGAGGCGCATTCTGCAGAAAATCCGGGTTGATATCGGGCGTGTTCACGAAGAAATGAGGGCGGAAGAAGTCCTTCGGCGCCGTCTGCGAGAGTTCGGTCAAGTACTCCGCCATCTCCCACTTCTCATTGCGCCACGTGAAGTAGGTATAGGATTGTGAGAAGCCGATCTTGGCGAGCCTGTACATGATCTTCGGCCGCGTGAAGGCCTCCGAGAGGAAGGCGACGTCAGGGTGATCGCGGCGCACTTCTCCGATCAGCCATTCCCAGAAGGGAAATGGCTTCGTATGGGGATTGTCGATCCGGAAGAGTTTCACGCCCTGCTCGACCCAGAGCAGAATGGTGTCACGCAGTTCGATCCAGAGGGACGGCATCGCACCCTTGGCGTAGAAATCCACGTTGACGATATCCTCGTACTTCTTTGGAGGATTCTCGGCGTACTTGATCGTTCCGTCCGGCCGCCAGTCGAACCAGTCCGGATGCTCCTTCAGCCAAGGGTGATCCGGGGAGGCCTGTACCGCAATGTCCAGCGCGAGTTCCAGCC
Organism: Microvirga sp. jy35; assembly: GCF_056148915.1. Taxonomy (NCBI): domain Bacteria; kingdom Pseudomonadati; phylum Pseudomonadota; class Alphaproteobacteria; order Hyphomicrobiales; family Methylobacteriaceae; genus Microvirga; species Microvirga sp. jy35. The sequence continues at coordinate 55,900 of NZ_JBWBEW010000010.1, forward strand.
CATGTTCGGCTGCAGCCGCGACGAGACGGCGGAAATCCTCGAAGGTGCCGAGTTCGGGATGAATGGCGTCATGGCCGCCCGCCTCGGAACCGATGGCATAGGGGCTTCCCGGATCGTCCGGACCGGCCGTCAGGCTGTTGTTGCGTCCTTTCCTGTGCGTTCGGCCGATGGGATGGATCGGCGTCATATAGAGAACGTCGAATCCCATGTCGCGGATATAGGGAAGCTTGCGGATCACGTCATCGAATGTGCCATGCCGATTGGGATCATCGCTCATGGAGCGCGGGAACAGCTCATACCAGCTTGCGAACCCGGCCGCCGTTCGTTCAGCATCGACGGGGATCACCCGGGAGCGCACCATGAACGGCCGCCGATCCGCAGCCGTCATGATGTCTGACGTCTCCGGCGCGAGAAGGATGTCGAGACGCGCGTCGTAATCGGCCTCCACGAGCCTATCGGCCAGAGCGCGGACGCGTTCGGCGATGTCGGCCTGGGCTTGAGCCCTCGCCTCTTCGACCAGAAGGCGCCCCTCCTCCAGCTCCAGGGTCACGTCGAGACCGGCAGCGTATTTCTTCTCCAGTTCTGATCGGAAGATCACAAAGGGATCGCGCCAGGCCAGGACGGCGAATTCATGACGGCCGAGCCGCTCCAGCGGAAATTCCGCGCTCCAGCGATCATTGACCAGGAAGGTCATGCGGGTTTCACGCCACTGCTCCTCATCCACGGCCCGCCACGCCAGCGCGACGCCGAGAGGGTCGTGACCGTCACCGAAGATGTCGGCTTCGACCCGGACCACCTCGCCGACAATCCGTTTGACCGGGAACTCGCCGCCATCGACGGCGGGCGTCACATTTTCGATGACGAGCCGCGGTGCCGTGATGGCCTGCTCGACAGCCGGTACCGGCACTGCCCCTCGGATCGGCCTCGGCGGATGCCCTTCGAGAATCCGGACTTCGCCTGGCTGAAGTTTGACGACACTGGTCGGGGTGAGTTCGAGGCCTCCTTCACCCACCTCGCGGAATGGCATGAACGGTGCGCCGCTCTCCGACGCCAGAAACGCACCTGTGGCCTGTGCTGTCCGGCGGAGATCGGAATTTGCGATGATCAGGCGGGCTGCCTTGCTTTGACGCACATCCTCTGCATCGATCCTCAGCAAAGCGGTCACCGGGGACGCCTGCCCCACCACGAGGTTCACCGGCTTGCGCACGAAGTTCCCTATGTTCTGAGCGAGCAACTGGTTCGCCGCGCGGACCTCTCCCGTGAGATCGAGGCTCCCTCGTTCTCTCAACCCTCTCAGCCCCATTCCATCGCCGCGGGCCGGGTCGAACCTGTCCCGGCAGCCGAACTCGAAGCCCATGGGAACAAGGAGGCCGTCCCCTACCGAAGCGGCAAGCTGCAAGGCGCGGGTGGCGCGCCGCTCCAGCACATCGAGAGGCTCAACCTCATGGGTGATGCGTTTGTCGAATGGGACCTCCGGAAAAGCGATCTCGTAGCCGATGCTTCTCAGCTGCTCATGCTCGTCCGTAATCCAGCTTTCCTTCAGGTCCCACCAACGCAGCGAAGAAAATGTCCCATCGAAACCCGCTCCATGGAGCGCTTGCCTCGCCTGAACATTCGTGCCGGGAGTCCAGGCCAGAAAGCGTATTTCGGACGCATCTCCTCTGACGTCAGCGATGAAGCGCCTCAATGCGGATGCGGGAACCCTGTCCCAATGAAGGCAGCGGAAGCCGGTGATCCCCGCGGTGGTGAGCGACCGCAGGCGTCCAGCCAGCATTCTCAGGTGTGGATGATCGTCCGGATCGGCGCCGTCGAACGGAACGATGACCGCCTCCCGTTCAGCAGGGTCTTGTCGAGGATCGAGAACCTCCGAGTTGAAGGAGGCGAGGCCGAGTTCGCGGGCGAACGAGCTGTCGGCGGCCACACGGTCGATCACGAGGTCGAGGGCCAGGGTGAGCTTGCGCGCTCCTGCTCTTTCGACGAGCTGCGCTATCGCCTCGATTGCATCGCCATGACCGAGCTTTGGGTGAAGCCGTTCCATGTCACGGGGCAGAAAGATGCTGCCGCCATGTCCCGGCTCGAACGGAGGGGCCGTCATGATGGTGTCGAACCCTAGGGCCGCAGCATGATCGAAGATGTCGTTCCAGCCGTCCAGGGAGCCGACCAGCAGCGGATGCACGTAATAAATCCGCGGAGCCTTGGGGCTTACGCCTTTCGTCCGCATCGTCTGGGAGCTTGCAAGGAGGCTGTCTGCTGGTGACACGGTTCGGCCCTGTCGCTGTTCGATTGGATCAACCTGGGGCGATCTCATCACCGGCACCGGAAGAACCGAGACCTGTCCGGTAGAGTCTCCCTGTCAAAAACAGCCCCCCTTGCCTTTGGTTCCTGCCTGAAATTCAGTTCACCCGTGCCTCGGTTTCAGAACCTGGCCCGCGCAAGGGCGTGCAGCAGGAAAGTCGGAAGCGACCTTAAGCCGGCGCACCTTCGAAGAAAGGATACCGTCCATTCTCCGCGCTTGTAAGGGCATGAGGTTCCGGGCCCTCACTGGAAACGTCGCTCAGGTTGGAGAGAAAGTGCTGGCACCACGCTTCGACCGTGTTGGCCCGCAACCGGACCATCATCGACTCCCACCGCTCTCGCCTTTCCTCCAGGGGCATCCTGAGAGCCCGTGCAATCGCCGCAGCGCAAGCTTCCGTATCGTAGGGATTGACCAGAATAGCGCCGTCGAGTTCGTGCGCCGCGCCTGCAAAGCGTGAAAGGACCAGAACGCCGGGGTCCTCCGGCTGCTGAGCTGCGACGAACTCCTTTGCAACGAGGTTCATTCCATCGCGCAACGGTGTGACGAGGCCGATCCTAGACATGCGGTACAACCCCGCCAGGGCCGCGTGTCCGACCGTTCTGTTGACATACCGAACCGGGGTCCAATCGACCTCACCGAGGCTTCCGTTGGTCCACCCGGCCTGCTCTGCAATCTCGCGCTGCATCCGCTGGTACTCGGGAACATCCGAGCGCGATTTCGGCGTGATCTGGATATAGGTAACCCGGTTGCGAAAGTCCGGATTGGACTTGATGAAGCACGAGAACGACTCGATTCTTTGCTTCAATCCCTTCGAGTAGTCGAGCCGGTCCACCCCGATGATCAGGTCACGTTCCCCCAGGCTCGCCCTGGTTCGGCGCACGAGGGCATTCCGCTCGGCACCGGCTGCCGCACGGGCGAAGCCTTCGGTATCGATCCCGACCGGGAAGGCGCCGATCCGAATCTTGCGACCATCGATCTCATGTTCCCCTGTTCCGATCGGAGATCCGATATTCTCGCGGATGAGGCAGCGCTGAAAGTTCTCCGCGTCCTGCGGCGTGTGAAAGCCGACCAGATCGTAAGCGCCAAAGCCATGAAGCAGCTGCTGATAGGCAGGCAGGGCGCTGGCGACATCGGAAGGCGGCCATGGGATGTGCAGGAAGAAGCCGATCCGGTTTTTGAAACCCAGCCGCCGGAGTTCCGCCGCCAGGGGAATGAAATGATAGTCGTGAACCCAGACGACGTCATCGGGCTGCAGCAGCGGGGCGAGAGAGGCAGCAAAGGCCCGGTTGACCCGGAAATACCCATCGAGCTCCTGCCGCTCGAGCTGTACGAGATCCAGCCTGTAGTGACAGACGGGCCATAGGGCACGGTTGGCGAAGCCCGCATAATACTCGTCGTAATCCTGCTGGGAGAGATCCAGAACCGCGAAGGTGATGTTGCCGGCCTGCACGACCCTCGCCTGGTCGGCGGGATTTTCGACTGTCTCGCCGGACCAGCCGAACCAGAGGCCGCCGCTTTGCTTCAGCGCTCCCTCAAGCGCTACGGTCAGGCCGCCTGCCTTGCCGGCGCCCTCCTTGGGCACAGGAACCCGGTTCGAGACCACGACCAGGCGCTGCTTGGTCGGTGAGGAAAGTTGCCGCTTGCCCCGACGCGCGCTGGCGCCCCTCTGGGCCTTTCGCGGGGAAGGATCCGGCGCCTCGAACTCGTTCTCCGACGGAACCGGTTGCGCTTGCATATCTTGGACGATGTCTGGAATGTCGGCCATGGCCTGACCTTGAGCAAATGGTGAAGTTTAAACCATTCGGCTGAAGGGCAGTTCCCGGTACCCGGAAATAAGCTGTGGGGTCATCAAATAACCCCTGAATAAGCTTGGCCTCAAGGAAATGCCTGCTCTGAACTGCGGCTAGGCGTCACGCTCGCTAGGTAATTTGATAACTATTGTTGAGTATCATTCCGAAGTTGCTATCGGTATCTTAAGAGAATGCCAACAAAATACAGGCGAGATCGTTGCTTGCTTGATAATTGAAGATTAGGGGGTTGCCTGTGGAAAGTTTCGATCAAAGCCTATTGCCCTCCCCCGCTCATGGTGACGAGGCTCATCCCTCCTTCGTAGCGGGCGAGACGACACGGCTGGAGGCGAGCACCGCGGTGGAAGCGTTTCAGCAGGCGATCCTGGCAAAGCTGACCTATGACGTCGGCACGAACCCGGCTCATGCTACCGACCACGACTGGTTCACTGCAACGGCCCTGGCGGTTCGGGATCGGGCCATGGATCGCTGGATGGCGTCCAAGGAACAGGATCAGGCGGGTCACAAGCACGTCTGCTATTTCTCCCTCGAGTTCCTGATCGGACGCCTCCTGTCCGACACCCTGAACAATCTCCGCCTGACCGACTGCGTGAGGGACGCCCTCGCTGGCCTTGGCGTCGATCTGGATCATCTCCGGACGATCGAGCCGGATGCCGCCCTTGGAAATGGTGGCCTCGGTCGCCTCGCAGCATGCTTCATGGAGAGCATGGCGAGCCTCGAGGTTCCGGCCTACGGCTATGGGATCCGCTACGAACACGGCCTGTTCCGCCAGGGCCTCCATCATGGATGGCAGCAGGAGTTCCCCGAGGACTGGCTCGTCCGAGCAAATCCATGGGAGTTCGAGCGGTCGGATATGGTCTATCGGGTGCAGTTCGGTGGCAGCGTCGAGGAACTGCCCGCATCGGACCGATCGGCAGGCTTCACCTGGAAGCCCGCAGAAACGGTCCAGGCTGTCGCCTTCGATACCCCGGTGGTCGGCTGGTGCGGACGCCACGTCAATACCCTGAGGCTTTGGTCCGCGCGGGCCGCCGAACCGCTGCGGCTCGATGCCTTCAATTCAGGCGATCATGTGGGCGCCCTCGCCGACCGGACCCGGGCCGAAGCGATCTCCCGCGTGCTCTATCCCGGCGACGAGACGGAGGCCGGCCGGGAGTTGCGCCTGCGCCAGGAGTTCTTCTTCACCTCGGCCTCCCTGCAGGATCTGCTGGCCCGGCACATCCGGCTGCATGGGGATCTCCACACCCTACCGGATCACGCGGCGATCCAGCTCAACGATACGCACCCTGCTCTCGCCGTGGCGGAGCTGATGCGCCTCCTTGTCGATGAGCACCATCTTGCGTGGGACGACGCCTGGGCAATCACAACCAGGACGTTGAACTACACAAACCACACCCTCATGCCCGAGGCCCTTGAGCGCTGGCCGGTGTCGCTGATGGAGCGGCTTCTCCCGCGGCACCTCCAGATCATCTATCGGATCAACTGGCTGCACCTGGAGCCCTTGATCCGGCGGTCGGCCGATGTCGAGCTCATCAAGGCGGTTTCGGTGATCGATGAGGAACAGGGCCGGTATGTGCGCATGGGCCACCTGGCGTTCATCGGGGCCCACAAGGTCAATGGCGTTTCGGCGCTCCACACCGATCTGATGCGCCAGACGGTCTTCCGCGATTTGCACGCTCTCTACCCAGGACGCATCGTCAATAAGACGAACGGCATCACCTTCCGCCGATGGCTTCATCAGGCAAACCCGCAACTGACGCAGCTCCTGACCAAAGAGCTAGGCGAGGCGGTGCTGGACGATCCGGGAGCGTTGATCAAGCTCGAGAGACTGGCGGACGACAGGGCCTTCCAGGATCGTTTCAGAAGCCAGCGCAGCGCATCGAAGGTCAACCTTGCCAGGATCGTGGCCGAGCGGACTGGGGTGGAGATCGACCCGAGCGCCCTGTTCGACGTGCACATCAAGCGCATCCACGAATACAAGCGCCAGCTTCTCAATATCCTGGAGGCAATCGCCCTCTACGATGCCATCCGGGCGGAGCCCGAGAGGAACTGGGTGCCGCGTGTCAAGATCTTTGCCGGCAAAGCTGCGGCCAGCTATCACCGCGCAAAGCTGATCATCAAGCTTGCCAATGATGTTACCAGGGTCATCAATTCAGACCCGGTCGTATCCAGCCGCCTCAAGATCGTTTTCCTCCCCAACTACAATGTCAGCCTGGCCGAGGCGATCATTCCTGCCGCAGACCTGTCCGAGCAGATCTCGACGGCCGGAATGGAGGCCTCCGGTACCGGCAACATGAAGCTTGCCCTGAACGGCGCCCTCACGATCGGCACCCTCGATGGGGCGAATATCGAGATCCGCGAATGCGTCGGGGCCGACAACATCCTCATCTTCGGCATGACAGCCGATGAGGTGGAAACCTACCGCAAAGCCGGGATGCATCGTGATCGGGCAGGATGGTCGCCCCGATTTGAGAGGGCCATCAACCTCATTAAGGCCGGAATCTTCTCACCGGACGACTCTCACCGGTTCGACTCCCTCGTGGATGCCTTAGCGTCCGATGACGCGTTCATGGTGGCAGCGGACTTCGATTCTTACTGGGCAACCCAGCGGCGGGTCGAAGAGATGTGGCAGGAGCCTTCCGCGTGGAGCCGCGCCAGCGTGCTGAACACGGCGCGTGTCGGCTGGTTCTCGTCGGACCGCACAATCCGTGAATACGCGGATGAGATCTGGAAGGTGCCTGTCTGAACGACAGCCAAGCATGGAACCTTGATCCCGATTGCACTTTATGGATTCAGACACCCGTCAGGAGACGTGGTGTCGATTGGTAGCCTCATGGAGCCTGCCATGATCCATCGCTTCGAAGTCGGCCAATACGTTCTTCCGGCAAGCCCCCTGCAGCCGAGCCGCAACACCTACGTCATCTTGAAGCAGCTCCCTCTCACCTCCTATGAGCCTCAATACTGGATCCAGGGGATAAAGAGCGGGATGGACTGTATCGTGTGCGAGTCACAGATCGAGGCCGCTGACGATCACCAGCCACGCCTGTCCTTCGCAGCCTTGGGAGGCTTGAAGACGAGAACTCAAAGCCGCAGGTCTACGTAATAGGCGCTACGACCCACTCCTCTGCGGACGGGCTGAGATGCGTCAGGATCTCAGCCCCTTCCACGTGCACCGCATCAGAAGCTGTTGTTCGTGTGGCTTGCGGCCTCCACACCATCAAGGGCAGTGAAATGGCTGTGCCCTGACCCTGATCGGGGCGCCGGTCGCCACGACTGGGTTTCACTCGGACGCCGATTGGAGCCCGCTTGCCAGAGCCGTGTGGGAGATGCGCGCGATGTGCGCCGGCCAAGCATCCATCCTAATGCGCAGCCAAGCGCTCCTATAGCGAGCACTGCAGCGACCGGATGCTCCTGCACAGAGCGGCTTATGACGTCAGCTCCCTGCCGGTAGTAACGCTCGGCCTCCGGCACATAACGCCTGCCCTGCTGGTAGAAATCACGAGCATAATCGGTCACCTGCTCGGCTTTTGACTGAAAGCTGCTCGAAGGTTGCTCTTCAAGCCCGTGACCTGGGGGCGTAGGCACCTCGTTGAGAGCGTCGGGCTCGCATTCGGCCGCAACACTCTTCGAGGCGGAGGTGGTCCAGGCCGGCGGATCGCTCGCAGGAAAGCTGTCGTCGACCGTGTCATCCACATGCCGCTGCTGAACAGGCTTATCCTCGTTCTGTGCGTCTGCGGGGCGTTTCTGATCGATCTTCTCATCAGGCATCGAAGCCTCCATCAAGCCTCACGAAGCAATGGCATCCAAGGAGAATAGTTCCGGCTGTGCGATGATCCAGCCGGCCGTCGGCCACCCGAAGCGGCGCTGGTGCAGTGTCAGCCTGGCTTGGGCGGACGGGAACCGATGGACCCCTGCTGAATTCGCCTCTTGCCCCTTGGGCCGCACCTCATTTCAGCCTCGGAGCGACCTTCATGCCTGAGACCACGTGGTGGAAGCGCGGGATCGTCTACCAGATCTATCCTCGCTCCTTTCAGGACAGCAACGGCGACGGCATCGGCGACCTGGAAGGGATCCGCCAGCGGCTCGACTATCTCGTTTGGCTCGGTGTCGATGCGGCGTGGATCTCGCCGGTCTTCCCGTCGCCCATGGCCGATTTCGGCTATGACGTGGCCGATTACTGCGGCATCGACCCTATATTCGGCACGTTGAAGGATTTCGACCGCCTCATCGCAGAGGCCCATTCCAAGGGGCTGAAGCTCGTTCTCGACTTCGTTCCAAATCACACATCGGACCGGCATCCCTGGTTCCAGGAGAGCCGTTCGTCGCGCTCTAACCCGAAGCGGGATTGGTACATCTGGCGCGACCCGGGTCCGGATGGAGGCCCGCCCAACAACTGGATCAGCAATTTCGGAGGGCCTGCCTGGGAGTGGGACGAAGCGACCGGACAGTACTATTACCACGCCTTTCTGAAGGAGCAGCCTGATCTCAACTGGCGCAATCCGGACGTGCGCAAGGCTATGTACGATGCCTTGCGCTTCTGGCTGGATCGCGGCGTCGACGGCTTCAGGGTCGATGTGATCTGGCACCTCATCAAGGACGCGGAATTCCGCGACAACCCGCCAAACCCCGCCTATCAGCCCAGCCAAGCGGAGATCAACCGCTTCCTCCAGGTCCATTCGGCCGACCAGCCCGAGGTGCATGAGGTGGTGAGCGAGATGCGCGGCGTGCTGGAGGAGTATGAGGAGCGCGTGCTTATCGGAGAGATCTACCTGCCGCTCGAGCGCCTCGTCGCCTATTACGGCCGGGATCTGGCAGGCGCCCATCTGCCCTTCAACTTCCAGCTTATTCAAACGGCGTGGAACGCCAGGACGATCGCGGACCTCATCAAAGAGTACGAGGTCGCCCTTCCCGATGGAGGATGGCCGAACTGGGTGCTCGGCAACCACGACCAGCCCCGCATCGGCGCGCGGATCGGTCCGCACCAGGCGCGGGTGGCCGCCATGCTGCTTCTGACCCTCAGAGGCACGCCTACCATGTATTACGGCGACGAAATCGGGATCGGCAAAGTCGAGATCCCACCTGAGGCGGCTCAGGATCCGTGGGAAAAGAACGAGCCGGGCCTTGGATTGGGGCGCGACCCGGAGCGGACGCCGATGCATTGGAATGGCTCTGCCCAGGGCGGTTTCACGAGCGGCAAGCCATGGCTTCCTCTCGATCCGTACTTTCAATCCCGCCATGTGGACGGGCTTCAGGACGACCCGACGTCCATCCTGATGCTCTACCGGCGTCTGATCAGGCTGCGGCGACGGCACCTGGCTCTGAGCGTCGGCGGCTACACTCAGGTCATGGCTGAGGGTAACGTTCTGGCCTATGAACGGCAGCATGGACCGGAGCGCTTCCTGGTGGCTTTGAACCTGGGGCACGAACCGCACACGCTTGCCCTGCCGACCGAGACAACAGGCCGTGTGATGCTCTCAACACTTCCTGATCGCAGCGAGGAAACAATCGGAGCGCAGATTGTCCTGCGGCCTCATGAAGGCCTCGTCATTGCGCTTGGGATGTGACGGCTTGGTTCTGAGGAACCCACTGGTGTGACGGGGATTGCCCCTGCGAGACAGTCAGTGGAGCGTCATCGTCATGCCTATTCCTCTGCCGAACCAGCCTTACCCGGAGCCGACCCCGTCCGATCCCAATCCGGCTCCCGTCAGCCCGCCCATGCCGCCCGAGGTGCCGCAGCCCGCGCCCATCGGCGTGCCTCCGACGACACCGAGCAATATTCCGCCTCCCGGCGAGCCTGTTGGAGTGCCTCCGGCCACGCCCCAAGAGATTCCCGTTACGCCGACAACGCCGCAGCCCACTGCATGAGCAGGATCAGGGAAGGTGGAACTGCGCTCTCCAAGCAGGAAGCCGCTCCTCACATCTAACGTCTTTCGCCTTGGGCGCGAAACCAGCGATAGCCGTACCCTTTGAGGGAAATCGGATCTGAAGCGTCGCGCATGGCCCGGTCGTCCTGATCACTGAAGAGCGGCAGCAGCCGGCCGATTCCTTCGAGCGGCACCTGCACCTCGACGGCACGGTCCGCCAGATTATGAAGGATCAGGAGGGTCTCTCCCTGCCAGTCGTATCGCAGAGCGAGAACACCGGATTCACCTGTTTCGAGAACCTCGCACTTGCCCCAGCCCACCTCAGGGCATGCGCGCCGCGTCCGAACGAGCCGCTGCAGGGTGCTCATCAGCGAACCATCGAGATCGCGCTGAGCCGCAACGTTGACGCGCCTGTAGTCAAACGCTCCCGTCGAGACGACCGGGCGCACGAGACGCTCGGCCGGTCCGGTGGAGAAGCCTGCATTGGGCTCGTCGGCCCATTGCATCGGTGTCCTGACGGAATTGCGCTCCGGCAGGGAGAGATCCTCTCCCATGCCGATCTCATCGCCGTACCAGAGCACCGGCGTTCCGGGCAGGGCGAACATGAGGCTGAAGGCCAGCTTGATCCGCCGCTCGTCGCCGTCCAGCATGGGGGCCAGGCGTCTCCGGATACCGCGCTCATAGGCCTGCATCTCGGGCTCTGGACCGAAGGCCGCGAAAGCCTCGCTGCGCTCGGAATCCGACAATCGGCCGAGATCCAGTTCATCATGATTGCGCAGGAAGCTCGCCCACTGGCTTTTAGGAGGAATGGCTGGCGTCTGTGCCATCACACGGCGGATCGGCTCGGCATCGTTGCGGGAGAGCGCCAGAAACAGGTGCTGATTGAGCATGAAGTTGAAGATCATGTGAAGCCGGTCACCCGATGGCCCGAAGTACTCATCCACCTGATTCATGGTGATGTTGGCCTCTGCCAGGAGCATGGCTTCGGCACGACGCCACGACATGAAGTCCCGCATCCTGTCGAGATATTCGTGCGGGTCTTCCTTCGGCCGCTCCTCCTCCGGGACGCCACGATACTCGATCAGGAACGGAACAGCATCGAGCCGAAATCCGGAAACTCCGAGCTGCAGCCAGAAACCCATCACTTTCTCGATTTCCGCACGCACCTCCGGGTTTGCGATGTTGAGATCGGCTTGATGAGGATAGAAGCGGTGCATGTACCAGGCTTCAGCAACCTCGTCGTACGTCCAGGTCGTGTCCTGCACGCCAGGAAAGACAACACCTTCGTGGATGTTTTCAGGCTTCTCCTTCGACCAGACATACCAGTCGCGATAGGGCGAGTTCGGATCCCGCCGAGCCTCCTGGAACCAGGGGTGATCGATCGACGTGTGGTTCGCCACGAGATCGACGATGACCCGCAAGCCACGGTCATGGGCTGCATGCGTGAAGGCGACGAAATCTCCAAGAGTGCCCAGCCGGGAATCGACGGCATAGAAATCCGTGACGTCGTAACCGTTGTCGCGGTTTGGCGTCGGGTAGAACGGCAGCAGCCATATGCAAGTCGCTCCGAGGGCTTCGACATGGTCGAGACGGTCCGCGAGCCCTCCGAAATCTCCGACGCCGTCACCGTTCGAATCCATGAAGGTTTCGACATCGACGCAATAGATGACGGCGTTCTTGTACCAGAGATTGAGCATCGCGATCCGACCTAGCCGATCATGCGTGCAGCCCGTTCGCGGTCTGGCAGGCGCCGCTCAGGCTCTCCCGTTCGCCGCGCACCCAGACGCCATGCCGCTGTGAGTGCTCCAGCCACGCAACTGACAGCAACCGCCGCGAGGATGCCGCGCGCTGCCGTGCCCGAAACCGCCGGCACATACCGGCGCGAACGGGAGCCGAAGCGTCCCCTCGCTCCAGGGTCACCGGGCGGCGCGTCGAACAGGTTGCCGTCACGAGGCCTTGCAGGCTCGTCCGTCATCTGGCCCTCCCAGGCCCGGCGCGCCATCATGCGGTCGAGGAGTCCCGGCGCCACCATGTTTCCAAGGATCGCCTGGATCGTGGGGCCGCCAACCCACATCTCACGCGGAGCCTCTAGGGCCGCCCGCACGATCGCCTCGGCCACAGGCTCCGGTTCATGGATCGGCGGCACAGGCTGCAGCCTATGGGGCAAGTGACTGCGGACCCAGTCGAACTGCGGCGTGTCGACGGCGGGAAGCTGCACCATCGTGAGACGGATGCGACTTCCCTCGTGATGCAGTTCGCTCCGCAGGGAATCCGTAAAGCCGCGTACCGCGAACTTCGCAGCACAATAAGCGGATTGCAGCGGAATGGAACGATAGCTGAGAGCGGATCCGATCTGGACGATGGTGCCCCTGCCCCTCTCGCGCATGTGGCGGAGCGCCGCCAGGGTGCCATGAACCTGGCCTAGATACGTGACTTCCGTGACCCGGCGGATCTCATCTGGCGTCAGGGCCGTCACAGGCCCGAAAACAGACGCCATGGCGTTGTTGACCCAGATGTCCATGCCGCCCCAGGTGGAGACCACCTGCGCGGCTGCGGCGTCAATAGCCCCCGCGTCGGCCACGTCGGCGGCAATGACAAGCGCCCGGCCGCCTGCCTGCTCCACCTCCCGGGCCGCACTCTCGAGCCGCTCGCGGCCACGGGCGATCAGAGCGACCCGCCAGCCGTTTCTTCCGAACGCAACGGCGACCGCGCGACCCACACCGGCGGATGCTCCAGTGATGACGACAACCGGACCGTTCCGGCTGGACTTGTTTGCTGTCTCATCGACCCGATGCATCTCACGTTCACTCTCAAGTATGTTGGATCACGTGGGCATCCCTTACCTGCGAACGGATGCCTCTTCTGGGATAAGGGGCCTCCGCCGGGCGGGTTCCATCGAAGCGCCCCGGTTCACCGGCTGCCGGCTATCTCACTCCTTCGAGGGCAGGATCGAGCCGACGAGGCTTCGTGCCATATCGATGATCACGCTTCCTCTCTCCGGATCTCCTTTGGCGAGCGCTCCCATGAAGTGGCGGGCCTGCTTCAAGGTGATGTGAGGCGGCAGCGGCGGCACGTTGGGATCCGTCACCATGTCGAGGACGAAAGGCCTGTCGGCTGAGAGAGCCGTCTCCCATGCGGATCCCACCTGTTCCGGATCCTCGACCCTGAGCCCGCCGAGCCTGATCGAACGGGCAAAATCGGCATATGCGACATCGGGAAGCGCCTGCGAGGGCTCCCATTTCGGATCACCGGTCTGCACACGCTCCTCCCAGGTCACGTAGGCAAGGTCGCGGTTGTTCAGCACCATGACGACCAGCCGGGGATCGGCCCACCGGTGCCAGTACTTCGCGACGGTGATGAGCTCCGTCAGTCCGTTCATCTGCATCGCACCGTCGCCCACCAGAGCGATGATCGGACGATCGGGATGGGAGAACTTCGCCGCAATGGCATAGGGCACGGCGCAGCCCATGGTGGCCAGGGTTCCAGAGACCGAGCCCATCATTCCCCGCCTGAAATGGAGGTTCCGCGCATACCAGACCGACGCGGTGCCGCTGTCGGCCGTCACGATGCAGCGGTCCGGCAGGCGCTGCGAGAGTTCCATGGCAACCCGCTGCGGATTGATCGGATCCGCCGCGACCATGGCCATCCCGCGGACCTGTTCACGGGAGGCGGCAACGCTGGCCTCGATCGCCTCACGCCATGTGCGATCCGTTTTTTCGTTCAGGAGCGGCAGGAGGGCGGAAAGAGTCGCGGCGGAATCGCCCAGGAGATTGACCTCCATCGGGTAACGCAGCCCGAGCATCCCCGCATCCCGGTCGATCTGAACCGCGCGGGCTTGGCCCTCTTTCGGCAGGAACTCCGTGTAGGGAAAGCTCGACCCCACCATGAGGAGGGTGTCGCAGTCCTGCATCAGGTCCCAGCTCGCCTTGGTTCCGAGAAGGCCGATCGACCCGGTGCAGAAGGTCAGGTCATCGGGAACGACAGCCTTCCCGAGAAGCGCTTTGGCAACCCCGGCGCCGAGCCGCTCGGCGACTGCGATGACCTCGTCCGTCGCTCGCAGGGCGCCTGCGCCGACCAGGATGGCGACTCTCTCGCCTGCGTCGAGCACCTCCGCCGCCCGGGCCAGAGCCGCCCCATCCGGAACGACCGGCGACAGCTCGATGCCGACCCCGGAATGAGTCATACCATGCTCATGGGTCGGCTGTTCCATCGCGGCGAGCTGAAGATCGTTCGGGAGAATGATGCAGGTGACCCGACGCTCGCTCTTGGCGATCCGATAGGCCCGGTCGATCAGATGCCGCACCTGGGCGGGGGAAAAGGCCGTCTCCACGTAGGCGCCGGCCACATCCTTGAAGAGGGACTGGAGATCCAAGTCCTGCTGATAATGCGACCCGATAGCCGTTCGGGCCTGCTGCCCCACGAGCGCCAGCACCGGCTGATGGTCAAGCTTGGCGTCGTAGAGGCCGTTCAGGAGGTGGATCGCGCCAGGACCGGAGGTTGCGATGCAGACGCCGACCTCGCCTGTGAACTTCGCCTCGCCGCAAGCCATGAGGCCTGCCATCTCCTCGTGCCGAGCCTGGACGAATTCGATCGCCCCGTCCAACCGTGCAAGAGCGCTGATCAGTCCACCGATCCCGTCGCCGGGGTAGCCATAGACCCGGCGCACGCCCCATGCCTGCAAACGCTGCCAGATGAAATCGGAGACGGTATCGGCCATGACGCTCTCCTGTCAGGTTCCAACCGTCAACCTCCGTCGCATCAAGAGGGTTGCATCCCGGCGGCTACGGATCCCGCCGTGCCAACTCCCCGCGATCCACAGGCGGAGCATGTGCAGCCATCATGAGGCTTCCAGGAGGTGGATGACGGCAGGCGCTCCGAGCGAAACGCCCGAGAGGAACAGCAGGATGAACACGATGCGGCGCATGGTGGCCGCCGACACGGGAGGCGGCCAGCGCCGCGCCGCGTAGGTCGCACCCATGACCGCCGGAATGGCTAGAAGTCCTGTGAGATTCGAACCGGATGGCAGATCGCCGGAGAACACCACGAGGCCGATGCGGAAGACGGCGTTGAGCGCAAAGACGGTGACGAGAGTTTCGCGGACCTTCACCAGGGGCATGGGCTGGCGGTAGAAGTGATAGACGAGCGGCGGCCCTGCGGTTGAGAACATCCCTCCCATGAGGCCGGCAATCGCGCCGAAGAAGAGGAAGGATCCGTCACCTGACTGCTTTGCAAGCGGTTCCGGCTTTCGCGCCAATTGAAGGCTCGAGACGATGATCACGAGCCCGAGGATCAGGCGCAGGACATCGGCCCTGGTTCCGGCGAGCCATTCCAGCAGCCAATAACCGACGAAGAGCATCGGGATGCTGGCCGCCATGACGAAGCCGAACTCGCGCCACGCCACGTCGCGCCAGCCCTTCAGGAGCATCTGAGTGGCATTCACCAGCGTCAGCACGCTCACGATCATGGCGGCATCGGGCAATGACAAAAGACCTGTCAGTCCGACACCTCCCATGGTGATCAGGCCGAAGGCGAAACCTGTCAAAGTCTGAGCATAGGCTGCGGCACCAGCCAGCAAGAGAAAGCCCATGAGCTCCGCAATTGACATTGCTCAGAGATTCCTCAGGCCAGCGAACAGCTCAGCGAAGCCTGAGCCAACACGGTAGAACACAGGTGGCTGGCCGAAGGGTGCCGGTACGGTCACGTCTCTTCCGCCTGCGAAAGTCTCAGCCGTCCAGACGTGGACCCATTCCGCCCCCGCAGGCAGGTAAGTGCTCCACTCGGTCTTCCCGGCCTGAGAGACGGGAGCCACGAGCAGATCGGCGCCATAGAGGTAGGCATCCTGGATGGCATAGGTGCGGGCATCGCCTTCGAAATGCAGGAACAGCGGCCGCTGCACCGGCAACCCTTGCGCAGAGGCCTCCGCGACAAGGGACTTCAGATAGGGAACCAGATGCACATAGATCTGCGTCATCCTGGCGAAATGGGTCAGCACCTGCGGGTCCTGATCGATCTGCAGGTTGTCGCGCGGGCGGTTGCCCTCATGGGTGCGCATCACAGGCGTGAAGGCTCCCATTTCGGCCCAGCGCATGATGAGCTCCGCCGTGCGCACGTTGCCGAAGAGGCTGGTGTAGCCGCCGATATCCGAGTGATGATAGGCATTGCCGAGAAGTCCCGACGAGAGTGCGCCCGAAATAACGGTCACCAAGCCGTCATGGCGGGTGAAGTCGACCGACTGGTCGCCCGCCCAGAGCAGCGGACAATGCCGCTGAACGCCCGTGAACCCGGCTCGCATGAAGAACAGGATCTCGCCCGTCTTTCCCCTGCTCTCGACGGCGCGGGCATTCACCTCGGCCCAGAGCGTCGGCCAGGCATTGTGCATGACCCTGGCATCGATGCCGTTGGCGAGCTTCACGTCGATGGGAAGGTATTCGCCGAAATCGGCCATCCAGCCGGAGAGCCCGTAATCGATCATGTTCTGGCCGATGACGCGCTCGGCGAACCAGGCGGCGGCCTCCGGGTTCGTGAAGTCGACGACGCCGCAATCGAACTCGCCGAAATCGACGAGAGCCGTGTTGCCGTTCTCATCGGTCGCAAAATACCCTGCAGCCTCCGCCTCCGGAAACAGAGAGCCGTCAACGGCGAGGTAGGGATTCACGTAACCGAGGAAGCGGATGCCGCGATCCTTGAGTTCCGCGATGTGCTGCCGCAGCGCCGGATAGCGATCCTCGTTCGCCTTCCAGTCCCAGAAGAGACGCGCGCCGAAGGAGGTGTGGCGCAGCCCCACCCAGTCCTCGCACCAGAGGCCGGAGACCTTCGTGCCGGCTGCGATGATGCGCTCGAGCCGGTCGAAGGAGCTGGCACCGTCCTTCAGCCCGATGATCGCCCCTCCATAGACCCATTCCGGCAGCGGCGGCTGACGGCCGAAGCGCTCGGCCATCGCCTCGACGAGGGCAATGAAGGTCGGGCGAGCGGTCAGCTCGATCCGTTCCGGCACGGCCCAGATCTCGATCTCATGGAAGTCACTGCGGCGAAAATCGAAGGCCGAATAGGCACTCGTCTCCACATGCAGCGCATAGCGCCGGGAGGAGAGATATGTCGGTTGCGGATAGTTGGTGTTCCAGTAATCGCCGCCCGACTTGCCGGTGACATCGGCCTTGAAGGTGATTTCGCTGGTCTTGTCGCGGCCCACGCCGGGCTCGGAGGTCCAGAGGGGAAACCGCCGCCCGCGCATGTCGAAATACGACATCTGCTCGCCGCCGCCCCAGACATGCTCCCCCTCCTCCGCCGCCACGCGGAGCCAGAGCCGGTTGATCGCAGCATCAGCGGACCGGAACGCGATGGCGGCGTTTCGCTCGTCACACGACAGCTGCAGAATCAGGCGAGCCAGCTGACCAGGTGCCGCCGAGAAGGCGATCTCTGAACCGGACACGACGGCATGCGCCAGCGGCGTGCGCTCGACGACATAATCCTCGATATCGAAATTGCCGCGATACATGTCCATGCGCGCATCACCCTGGCCGACGAAGAGGCACGGGGCATCGCTGCGGTGGCGCAGGATCAGCCTGCCGTCAAGGACGAGGTCGAAGCCGTCGGAAGTCGTCTGGATCTTCATGACAATCTCAATTCTGCGTCAGACCGGCATCGACGATGAAGTTGGCACCCGTGCAGCCGCCGCTTTCGTCGGATGCCAGGAAGAGCGCCATCCTGGCCACATGGCTGGCATCGAGCCTGAATTTCAGCGCTTGAAGGTCGAGGAACTGCTGGTTCAGCTCCGGGGTCAGCCAGAGCTGTTTCTGCCGCTCGGTGAGGATCGCGCCCGGCACGATGCAGTTCACCCGGATGCCCGCAGGTCCCAACTCGCGGGCGAGCGTGCGCGTCATCCCGTTGATCGCTGCCTTTGCGGTGGTGTAGCCGACCATGCCGGGGCGACTGCGCATCCACGAGATGGAGCCGAGCATGATGACGGATCCGGTACCGCGCGCGGCCATGCTCTTGGAAATCGCCTGCGTGGCGAAGAACTGGTGATCGAGGTTTAGCGCGAGCATGCGCCGCCAGTAGTCAGGCTCCACCTCGGCGATGTCGTGCCGGTCGTCCTTGCCGGCATTGTTGACGAGAACGTCCACCCCGCCGTGATCGCTCTCGATTCCGGACAGCGCCTCGCGCAGGGCTGTTATGTCAGTCACATCACAAGGATAGAAGCTCGCGCCAGTCTCCTCGGCCAAGGCCTCGCCTGGCTCCATCGCGATGTCGATGAAGGAGACGCGCGCGCCTTGCGCAATGAAGGCCCTGACCATCTCCTCGCCGATGCCGGATGCGCCGCCGGTGACGACGACGGATCGGCCTGCAAGGGAGCGGTAATGAACGGTTGAGTAATCGAACGACATGGCAATGCAGCCTTAAGCGGAAAGATCGAATTTGTACTCGGGCAGCCCCGGCACCTCGACCGGCATGGCGAACAGGCTGCCGGATTGCGGATAAGCCCTCAGCTCGTCTTCGGAGCGGCCGGTGCAGGCGGATGTCACGTACAGCGTCTTCAGATCGGCGCCGCCGAAGCAGACCATGGTAGGGCATCGGGCCGGAACGGAATACTCGGCCAGCAGGCGCCCGTCCGGCGAGTAGCGCTGGACCCGTCCGCCTTCGAACAGGGCGGTCCAGTAGCAGCCTTCAGCATCCACCGCCGCCCCGTCCGGGCGGCCTCGGTCCGTTTCGGTCGGCTGGAGACCCACGAACAGGGTCTTGTCCGTGGCCTCGCCCGTCGCGGGATCGTAGGCGTAGCGCCACACCGTGAAGGTAGGCGTGTCCGAGTGGTAGAGGCTTCGCCCGTCACGCGAAAAGGCAACGCCGTTGGAGGTCAGAAGGCCGGAGGCCAGGGTTGTGAGCCCTCGGGAATCGTAACGGTAGAGATTCGCCTTGCCGCCATCCTTGGGCTCATCGATGGTGCCGGCCAGGAATCGTCCCTCCGGATCGACGCGCCCGTCGTTGAACCGGCTCGTGCGCTGGTCCTCCGGATTGTCGGCGAGCTTCTGCGTGCGCTTGCCGTCGGCGTCGAGCAGCCAGAGGCCCGAGCGGAAGCCCGCGATGAAGCCGCCGCCTTTCCTGAACCCGATGCACCCGATCTCCTCCGGCATGGGAAAGGTGCGGTGTGCGCCTGTCCCAGGCTCGAAGCGGTGAAGCGCCCTGCCCTTGATGTCGACGAAGTAGAGCGCCTGCTCCTCGACCGACCACAGGGGGCACTCACCGAGTTCGGCCCGAACGTCCAGCGCGACCGTAAGACTCACGACATCACCTCCACGTCGAACCGGACGTGCGCCATCAGGCGTTCGCCAGTCTTGAGGACCTTGAGACCGTGACCGGCCGGGTCGGGCCTGCTGATAGCGTCGTTCATGTGGCTGACAGGCTCCACGGCGAAGAAATCACGCCCCGTGGGGACATACACCACGAGATGGCCGAAAAGCGGATCGGCCTCGATGCTCAAGGCGATCTTCTCCTGAACATAGGCGATGCGCGCCGTGCCATCCCATCCCGAGAAGCAGTTGTCGAGACGCGGCTCACCCAGCTCACGCATGGCCGGGTAGTTCCACTCGTCAGGAACGGGGCTGGCGTCCATCGGCAGCGAATCCTCGCCGTTCGGATAGACGCGCTCGGCTGCAAACTGCATGCGGACACCAGGGCGTTTTGGAAAGAACGGATGCAGCCCCAACCCAGCCGGCATCGAGCGATGATCTTCGTTCTCGAGCGATAACGTGAGCGTCAATCCATTCGGGGACAGCTCGAAAAGCTGCTCGGCGCGGTAGGCAAAGGGCCAGCCCCTCGCCTCCTGACCATCCGGGCGGTGATTGAGCGCAAGACGGCAGCGTGCATCATCGATTTCCACCACCTGCCACGGTTTCTGCCAGGCGTTGCCATGGATGGAATGCGGATGATCGCCGAAGTTAAGCGCCAGCCGATGCTCGACACCCTCGAACGAGAAGCGCCCCTGGGCGATCCGGTTGCTGTAGGGAACGAGCGGATAGCAGCTGGTCTGCCGCACCAACCCGTCGCGCAACGCCTGCTCCGGTGTTTCCCGCATCAGCGTCACGTCGCCATGCCGGAAGCCCGCGATGGCGCCCCCGATGGATGGCGCCAGATCGAGCCGCAAAGCACTGCTCCTGAGCGTGACGATCAGGATAACCTCCTCAAGGCTTCAATAGGCTGCGGCGGGTGCGGCGGGAGCCGGGGCAGCCTCGCCCCTGAGAGCGCCGAGCCATTCGGAGGCGCGGCTCGTCATCATGGCGATATCGGAAGCCACCGCCACGTAGCTGTAGCCGTAACCGATGAAGCGGCCCACCATGTCGGGATTGGGGCCGACGATACCGACAGGTTTTCCGGCCTGCTGGGCCATCCTGGCGGCCTTCTCGATCAGCGCCTGTACGTCCGGGTGCGCGATGTTGCCGATATGCCCCATGGCAGCGGCAAGGTCGCCCGGCCCGACGAACAGGGCATCGATTCCGGGAACGGCCGCGATCTCCGGCAGCCGCTCGATCGCCTCCGGCGTTTCGAGCTGGACGATCACCGCGACTTGGTCATTAGCACGCTTGAGATAATCCGCCGCGCGGCCAAAGCGGGAGCCGCGATGCACCGCGGCCACGCCGCGTACGCCCTCGGGCGGATACTTCGCGTATGAGACGGCCTGACGCGCCTCCTCCGCATTCTGCACGAAGGGCAGCATGATCGTCTGGGCGCCGGCATCGAGCACGCGCTTCACGAGCACCTGATCGTTCCAGGCAAGCCGCACCACCGCATCGGCCGGCGTGCAGCCGATGGCGCGCAGAATGTGTGCCAGATCCGACACTTCGATCGGCACGTGCTCCATGTCGACCACGAGGAAATCGAAGCCGCTGTAGCCCATGGCCTCGGCGGTCGCAGGAGCGGCCGCCATGAGCCATGTGCCGAGCGGCGGCTTGGGTCCCTCGCCCTTCAGCCAGCCTTTGAAGCGGTTCTCGATGCTGATCATGACGAAGCCTTTAAAAGATTGACGGCTCGGCCACGAGGCCGCGCGTGGACAGGAAGTCGAAATCGCAGCCCTCATCGGCCTGGGAGACGTGGCGCTGGTAGAGAGCCGCGAAGGATCGCTCGTAACGCAACGCCCCCGGCTGCCACTCGGCGCGCCGGCGCTCCAGTTCCTTCTCATCCACCCGCATGTCGAGACGCCCGGCTTCGACATCGAGCTCCACGAGGTCTCCCGTCTTGAGGAGGCCGAGGGGCCCGCCGACTGCCGCTTCCGGCGCCACGTGCAGGATGCAGGTGCCGTAATGGGTGCCGCTCATGCGCCCGTCGCAGATGCGCACCATGTCGCGCACACCCTGTTTCAGCAACTTCTTCGGGATCGGCAGGTTGCCCCATTCGGGCATGCCCGGCGCACCCACGGGGCCGGCATTGCGGAGCACGATGACCGTGTCCTCCGTGATGTCGAGATCGGGGTCGTCGATGGTGCGGTTCATCTCGGCGGGGCTGTCGAAGACGAGGGCCGGCCCGACATGCTTGAGGAATTTCGGATTGGCTGCCGAGGACTTCATGACGGCGCCGTTGGGAGCGAGGTTGCCGCGCAGCACCGCCAGCGTCTTGCCGCGCGCGAGCGGCAAGACCGGGTTGTCCTCGCCCCGGATGACCTCATCGTTCCAGCACTCGGCCCCGGCGATGTTCTCGCCGAGCGTCCTGCCGTTCACCGTCATCGCGTCTCGGTCGAGATGCCGCTTCAGCTTCTTGAGCTGCGCCAGAAGTCCGCCTGCGAAATAGAAATCCTCCATCAGGTATTCGCCCGACGGGAAGAGATTGGCGCAGACCGGCACCCGGCCTGCCATGTCGGACATGTCGTCGAGGGTGAGATCGACGCCGGCCCTGCGCGCCATGGCGATCAGGTGAACGGCGGCATTGGTCGAGCCGCCGAGGGCCATGTAGGCGACGAGGCCATTGCGGAAGCTCTTCGCATCGAGGAAGCGGGATGGCTTGAAATCCTCCCATATCATCTCGATGATGCGCTCGCCGCAGGCCGAGGCCATGCGCGGGTGGCCGCTGTCTGCGGCCGGAATCGAGGACGCGCCCGGGAGCGTGAGCCCCATGGCATCCACAATGGACGTCATGGTCGAGGCGGTGCCCATGGTGTTGCAGGTGCCGATGGAGCGTGTCATCCGGCTCTCGAGATCGACCCAATCATCCTGCGTGATGTTGCCGGCGCGAAGCTCGTCCCAATACTTCTTGGTGTGGGTGCCGGCTCCGGTCTTGTGGCCGCGCCACTGTCCGTTCGACATGGGTCCCGCCGGGCAGTAGATCACCGGAATGTCCATGCTGATCGCCCCCATGAGGAGGCCGGGCGTAGACTTGTCGCAGCCGCCGAGCAGCACGGCGCCGTCGATGGGATGAGAACGCAGGAGTTCCTCCACCTCCATGGCGAGGAAGTTGCGGTAGAGCATGGTGGTGGGCTTCACCATCACCTCGCCGACCGACAGGGCCGGCAGCTCAACCGGGTATCCGCCCGCCTGCCAGACGCCGCGCTTCACCGCATCGGCGCGGTCGCGCAGGTGCGAGTGGCAGGGGCTGAGCTCGCTCCAGGTGTTGACGATGGCGACGACGGGTTTGCCGAGGAACTCCTCCCGTCGCAAGCCCATCTGCTGCGTGCGCTGTCGATGCGCGAAGCCGCGCATGTCGTCGGAAGCATACCAGCGTTGGCTCCGCAGCTCTCCGATCGTTCGGCGTGTCATGTCAGAATATCCTTATCCCTTGATGCCGCCGGAGGTCAGGCCGGACACGACACGCTCCTGGAAGATCACGATCAGGACAGCGACGGGCACGATGCCGACGACGAGCGCCGCAGAGATCACTGGCCAGGGGAAAGCGAATTCACCCTGATAGAGCGTGATGCCGACGGGAAGCGTTCGCAGGGCGGGGTTGGAATTGAACGAGAGTGCGAGCAGGAATTCGTCCCATGCGTTCACGAATGCAAGAATTCCTGCCGTGAACACGCCCGGTGCCGAGAGCGGCACCACGACCTTGAACAGAGCGCCGATGCGGGTGCAGCCATCGATCATGGCGGAGTTCTCAAGATCGCGCGGAATGCCCTCGAAGAACGACACCAGGATCAGGGTGCAGACCGGCAGGCTCAGCACCGTGTAGGGCAGGATCAGGGCCACCCAGGTGTTGAGGAGGCCGAGCGCTCGCATGATCTCGAAGAGCGGCACCAGCAGCGTGACGAGCGGGAAGGTCGACACCGCGATGATGGCCGACAAAATGAGGTCCCGCCCCCGCAATTGAAGCCGGGCCAGCGCATAGGCGGCGAGCACGGATATGAAGAGCGTCAGCGCGGTGGAGAGGATCGCCACCATGAAGCTGTTGAACAGGAACAGCAGCAGGGGCTGGTCCGTGAAGGCACGCAGATAATTCGCGATCGTCGGCGCATGCGGCAGCCAGGTGATCGGCTTCACGGTCAGCTCGGCTTCCGTCTTGAGCGACGTGAACAGGATCCACAGGGCCGGGAACATGCCGTTCACGACCAGAATGAAGCCGATCAGGATGCGCAGGGGCTTGCCGGAGAAGATCGAGCGGCTGGCGGTCGTATCGTGGCTCATCGCTGTCACCCCTTGGTCCGGATCATGCGCAGGTAGACCGCCGTCACGGCCATGGAGAGGACGAACATGACGACGGCGAGAGCCGAGCCGTAGCCGAGATCGAGGAAGTCCACCGTGTTCTGGTGGATGTACATGGCGAGCGTCGCAGTGGAGGTGCCCGGACCGCCACGCGTCATGGTGAACGGGATGTCGAACGTCTGCAGCGCCGTGATGGTGCGGAAGATCAGGGCCACGACGATGGCTGGCTTGAGCAGCGGCAGCGTGATCTCGAAGAACTGCCTGAGGCGCCCAGCCCCATCCACATCGGCCGCCTCGTAGAGGGAGCGCGGAATCGTCTGCAGGCCGGCGAGGATGATCAGCGCCATGAAGGACGAGGTCTTCCAGACGATCGTGAGGCAGATCGCGGCGAAGGCCCAATTGGCCGAGTTGAACCAGATCACGCCCTCGATGCCGAGGTGGCGGAGCACGTCGTTCACCACGCCGTATTCGGAATGGAAGAACCACGCGAAGATGAGGCCGGCGAACGAAAGCGGCAAAGCCCAGGGGATGAGAAGCGAGAGGCGGACCGGCCATTTCACGTTGAACGGCAGGTTGGCCATCAGGGCGAGAGCCAACCCGACGAGCAGCGCACCTGGAACGGTGATGAGCGTGATGAGCACCGTGTTCCAGGTCGTTTCCCAGAACACCGGGTCCTCCAGCATGAGGCTGTAGTTCTCAAGCCCGGCGAAGGACGCGGGCAAGCCCGAGGTGAGCGACAGATTCTGGAAGCTGGTCCAGATCAGCCGGCAGACCGGATAGACGATGATGAGCGTCAGCAGCAGCGCCGCCGGCATCAGCAGCAGCACGGCCAGGGTACGCTCGCTCGGGTCGAGGAACCGCGTCCACCACTTGGTGCCGCTCTCGTTGGGCGTGGTCACTAGGGTCGTTTCGCTGGCCGTTGCCATCGTCATCATCCTGCCCTGTTGCAACGTTGGGGTGACGGACGCCCATGGGCGTCCGTCTGATCAGTATCGCGACAGGCTTTAGCGCAGTACGCGGCGCAGGCGGCCTTCCATCTGCGTGGCGCCTTCCTCAGGCGTGGACTGGCCCGCCAGAACGCCGTTGACGGTGGTGCGGATGATCTCGCTGACCTCGTTGTAGCGCGGCGTCACCGGCCGTGCCTTGGCGGTCTCAACGACAGGGCGGGCATTGGCGAACCACGGCACGGCCTTGGTCACGTCCGCATCGGTGTAGACTTCCGGAAATTGCGGGAGGAGCGCGGCATTGACCGCCATGAACTCCGAAACCTCGGGGCTCGACAGGTACTGCACGAATTTCTGCGCTTCGGTCTTGTTGTTGGAATAGGCGGACACGCCCCATTCCCATCCGCCAAGGCAGGAGGCCGGCTGGCCGCCCTGCACTGCAGGCAGCTTCACGACGCCGACCTTATCCTTCACGGCCGATTCAGCGCCCTGGAACTGACCCCAGGCATAGGACCAGTTCACGGCAAAGAGCACGTTGCCGGCCTGGAACTCCTTGCGGGTGTCGTCGGTCGCCACTTCGGCGATGTTCTTCTTGGCGACGCCCTGGTCGACGAAGTCCTTCCACAGCTTGAGCGACTTCACGGCCGCGTCCTTATCGAAGGAGAGCTTGCCGTCGGAGACGAGCTGCTTGCCCATGCTCCAGTACGGCAGGAGGAAGGTGCAGACCGCACCCTCGATGGCCTTACCCTGGAAAGAGAGCCCCTGGAGGTTCGGGTCCTTCTCGGCGTCAGTGACCTTCTTGGCCGCAGCGGCAAGCTCGTCCCAGGTCTGCGGCGGCTGGATGCCGTGCTTCTCGAGAAGATCCTTGCGATAGTATAGGAACATGGCATCGGCGAAGGCCGGCAGCGCCACGACCTTCCCGTCGACCGTATTTGCTTCTGCATAAGCCGGGAGGTAGCGCTTCATGTAGTTCGCGGCATCGCTGCCGAGCGTTTCATTGAAGGGCACCGTCCAGCCGGCTGCCGAATATTGCGCGGGGCGGATCACGTCGAGAATCATGATGTCGAGGGATGAATCCTTCGCGGTCATGACGGTGTTGAGGTACTGAGCCTGCTGCTCGGAGGTGTTGCCGCCGGTCTCGATCGTCACCTTCACGTTCGTGTTCTTGGCCTCGTACATGTCGAAGGCCTTGCGCCACACGTCAGGGCGGTGCTGGCTCGAGACGAAAACCCGCAGGTTTGTCTGCGCCGTTGCGACGGATGCCGACAGGGTCACGGCCGCACCCGCCAGAAGCAGTGTCATGGTTGTCTTCAAAGTCATCGTTTCCTCCGTGGAAGTTGGACGATGCCGGTTCCTTGCCGGCATCCATTTTTGACCTGTGCCTTTCAGGCGAGGGCCCGTTCCGTTGCCGCATCGAACAGGTGGATCCGCGAAGGATCGACACCGATGGTGAGATCTTCACCGGGGTTCGGGCGCATCTCCGGCGCGACGCGCGCGGTCAGCGTGGACGGGCCGAGGACGAAGTGGATGAGCGTATCGGAGCCCAGCGGCTCGACGACCTGCACCCGACCCGACAGGGCATGGCCCTCGCCGGCCGGCACGAAGTGCTCCGGGCGGATGCCGACGACCACATCGCGCCCCTCAAGGCCAGAGGCTTTCCCGGCGGAGTGGCTCTGGAGCGGCAGGCTAGCCCCGCCATCGAACATCACCTGTCCGCCCCGGATCGTGCCCTTGGCGAAGTTCATGGCAGGCGAGCCGATGAAACCGCCGACGAAGACGCTGGCCGGTGAATTGTAGACCTCATCGGGCGTTCCGACCTGCTCGATCTCGCCGCCTTTTAGGATCACGATGCGGTCTGCAAGCGTCATCGCCTCCACCTGATCGTGTGTCACATAGATGATGGTGGTGCCGATGGCCTGATGGAGGCGCTTGATCTCCGTACGAACCTGGCCGCGCAGCTTTGCGTCGAGATTCGAGAGCGGTTCGTCGAACAGAAACACCTGGGGACGGCGCACGATGGCACGCCCCATGGCGACGCGCTGGCGCTGCCCGCCGGAGAGCTGGCTCGGCTTTCTCTCGAGAAGCTGGGTGATTCCGAGCATCTCGGCGGCCTGCATGATGCGCGGCTTGATCTCGGCGGCTGGGATGCCGCGCACCTTCAGGCTGAAGGCCATGTTCTCGTAGACGGTCTTGTGCGGGTAGAGCGCGTAATCCTGGAACACCATGGCGATGTCGCGCTCGCGGGGCGGCAGCTTGTTCACCACCCGCTCGCCGATGCGGATCTCGCCGCCGCTGATGCTCTCTAGGCCCGCCAGCATGCGCAGCGTCGTCGACTTGCCGCAACCGGATGGGCCCACGAGCACCACGAACTCGCGGTCGGCAATCTCCAGGTCGATGCCCTTTACAATTCTCAGGGCACCGTAGGTCTTCTCAAGCTTGCGGAAGCTGACTGACGACATGCTCCCTCCCTGTTGCCTTGCGGCGCGCTCGAAGGTGGCGCGCCTACACATATGCCCCTGCGACGAATCCCAGGATTTCCCCACTCATTGCGATCATCATAGCGCTACGATGAAATCTGCGCAAGAAGCTTTCTTAATAAGCCAGAGGGTGAGCATTATACGGATTTCTGGCCATGTTTGCGGCATTTTCCCTTTGGAGAATCCCTTTTTGACCCTATACTGCCGGAAACTATTCTCTCGGAGCGCTACGAAAGAGAAGATCGATGGACGCTGGCAGCAGCTTGCAGAACCGCGTACCGCGGAAGCGGCGCAAGATGCAGCGCGTGACGATGATGGACGTGGCCAGGCTCGCCCAGGTCTCCCCATCCACAGTCTCGCTGTACCTCCGTAAGCCTGCCGCCGTTTCCCCTGCGGCAGGCCAGGAAATTGCCCGGGCCATCTCGACCCTGGGCTATGTTCCCAACCTGGTGGCAGGGGGGCTCGCGGCCGCCTCCTCAAAGGTCGTCAGCGTCATCGTGCCTTCGATCCGCAACGCGTTCTTCGCCGAGACGGTAACGACCCTGCAATCCGAGCTGGCGGCGGAAGGCCTGCAGGTGATTCTCGGCCACAGCGAGTATGGGGAGGATCAGGAGGAGGCTCTGGTTCGAACCGCCCTCTCCTGGGCTCCCGCCGCCGTCGTCCTGACGGGCCTGTCCCACAGTGCTGAGACCCGCAAGCTTCTGCGGGCGAGCGGCGTTCCCGTCGTCGAGATGTGGGAGATCGGTGCAGAGCCGATCGACATGGCTGTCGGATTTTCACACCCGCAGGTGGGCGCGTCCGCAGCCCGGCATCTCCTGTCCAAGGGACGCCGCTCCATCGCCTTCCTGGGCGCCCGGATGCAGGAGGACCATCGTGCCGCCAAGCGCGCCAGCGGCTTCGCCGAAGAGGCCAAGCGTGCGGCGGATCATGCAGCCTGCGAGGTCATCAATCATCCGGGGGCTGCCACGGTCGAGGCCGGATCGCTGCTGTTGAGCCGTGCCCTTCAGCAGGTCCCTGACCTCGACGGCATCGCATGTTCAAACGATCTCGTCGCCCTGGGCGTTCTCTTCGAGTGCCAGCGCCAGGGGATTGCCGTCCCGGAAAGAATCGCCGCCATCGGTTTCGGGGACCTCGATTTCAGCGCTTCGTGCATTCCCTCTCTCACGACGATCCGCCCGTCTGGCGATCTCATCGGAAGGGAAGTTGCACGCCTGATTCTCGCAGGCATTCATGGCGAACATGCTACCGGCGCCTACCGCATCGTCGACACCGGTCATGTTCTGATTGAGCGGCGGAGCACCTGAGCAGCCCCGAAGGAACTGCTTATAGAGGAAGCTCGTCCCCGAGACAGATTGCACAAGGTGTGGCCGCACTCCGCCCCTGGCGTTCAGGCCCATCTGCGGCAGCCTGGGTGCGCCGAGACGCGGCTCGGTGGGGCTCCCCACTCGGGACGGCATCCGTCATCCGGCTAAAGCTTGGAGGAGCCGCTCGCATGGCCAATCGCCTGATCGCAGCCAGAGACCTTTTCGCGACCCGTAATCCCGAGCAGCGGGCCCATATCGGCGGCCGCGAATGGGGATATGTGGAGGCAGGCGATACCGGCCCTACTCTGCTGCTCATTCCGGGAACGCTGGGACGTGGAGACATCTTCTGGCAGCAGATCGAAGCTTTGAAGGACCGCGCCCGCATCGTGGCCGTCACGTATCCTGCGAGCGGCGGCGTGACCGAGTGGGCAGGGGATCTCGCGGAGCTGTGCGGCAGGATCGGCCTTGAGCGGGTTACCGTGCTCGGCTCATCCCTCGGAGGATATCTGGCCCAATACTTCGCCGCAGGGTATCCGCACGTCGTCGAGAGGCTCATCGCAGCCAACACCCTGCACTCGGCTGCAGGGGTCGCGGCCCGGCCACCCTATTCCTCCGATCTCGACAATGCACCGATCGAGGAGCTCCGCGCCGGTTTCGGTCGCGGGCTCGGAGCCTGGCGGGACGCTCATCCGGAGCAGGCGGAACTGGTCGATCTTCTCATGGCCGAGGTGGGAGGGCGAATTCCGGAAGCGGAACTGCGCGCACGGCTGAATGCCCTCAAGCAGGGACCAGAGTTGCCGCCCCTTGGTCTGCCGCGGGACAGGATTGCGACCATCGAGAGCGCCGACGACCCTCTCATTCCGCCTCCGATGCGGGAAGCCGTAAGAGCACGCCTGAAACCGTCGGCGGCCTATCACTTCCAGTGGGGCGGGCACTTCCCCTTTGTGACGCGACCGGGTCTCTACGCAGCGCTGATCGAGGAGCAACTCGGCCTTCCCATCACCCACGGAAGCTGGGCGAAGGAGAGCTGCGGACACGATGATTGCGCCCTTTGACAGGCGTCAGATCATGCCCTGACGCACGAAACACCAGCTGCGTATTTCATTGCTTTCGGGATATGAGGAGGGTCAGCCCTGCGGCTTGGTCCCGTGGCAGAACTGCGGTGTGTTGATGTTCCAGTTGCCGCACTTGTCGCAGGCTGTGGCCAGAAGCCCGATGCTGACGAGGAAAGCGGCGCGGACGAGTTGTTTCATATGTATGCCCCCAGACGCGGCGCACGATATGGGAAAACACGCCCGTCCGCCAGCACGGAGGGTTCCAAGCCTGGGATCACTCTTTGGCGGGTATTGTCGGGCAGTCGCATTTTCCGAGAGGCGGCCTGTTCAGGCCGCCAGCCTCGTCTGCTGCATGTGAACGATCCGGCGGACCTCGTCACCCTCGATGGTCTCATGATCCAGCAAGGCCTCGGTCAAGGCTTCGAGCGCATCCCGGTTGTCCTCGATGCAGGCTTTGGCCGCCTCGTACATCTCGTCGATGATGCGGCGGATCTCCTGCTCGACCTCATGCGGGAGGTTATCGCCCGAGCGGGCGACGCGCACCATGCCGATGGCCGGGCTCATCCCCCATTCGGTCACCATCCGGGTCACGATATTGGTGGCATGCGCAATGTCGCTGGCGGCCCCCGTCGTGACCTTCTTCGGCCCGAACACGACCTCCTCGGCCGCGCGTCCGCCCATGGCGACGATGAGATCCGCCTCAAGCTTCTCCACCGGGATGCAGAACCGGTCATGCTCCGGCAGCCGCATCACGAGGCCGAGCGCCTGGCCATGAGGAATGATGGTGGCGCTGTGCACCTGATCAGAGGCTGGCAGGAGCGAGGCGCAGAGCGCGTGCCCTGCCTCGTGCACCGCCACGAGCCTGCGCTCCTCGTCCGTGATCACGAGGGAGCGGCGCTCGAGGCCCATGATGATCTTGTTGCGGGCGGCCTCCAGGTGATCGCGGGTCACCGCCTCGGCTCCTTCGCGAGCGGCGAAGATCGCGGCCTCGTTGAGGAGATTGCCGAGATCGGCGCCCGAGAAGCCGGGCGTGCCCTTGGCGATGGCCGCAAGGCTCACCCCGTGGGCCAGCCTGATGTTGCGGGCATGAACGTTGAGGATCGCCTCGCGGCCGCAGATGTCGGGCAGCCCGATATGAACCTGGCGGTCGAAGCGGCCGGGGCGCAGGAGGGCCGGGTCGAGCACGTCCACCCGGTTTGTCGCGCCGATGACGATCACGCCGGCCGTCGTGTTGAACCCGTCCATCTCTACGAGGAGCTGATTGAGAGTTGCTTCAAACTCGCGGTCGGCAGCCGACCCCCCGCCCCCACGCTTGCGGCCGATGGCGTCGATCTCGTCGATGAAGATCAGGCAAGGAGCCTTCTTGCGGGCCAGTTCGAAGAGTTTCGACACGCGGCCTTTGGCGATGCCGATGAGAGGCGCCGAGAAGTCGCTTCCCGAAACAGCCATGAAGGAGACGCCCGCCTCGCCGGCCAACGCCTTGGCAATCAGGGTCTTGCCCGTCCCTGGAGGACCGACCATCAGGAGGCCACGGGGGATGCGAGCCCCGACCTTGGTGAAGGCATCCGAATCCTTCAGGAAGGCGATCACCTCCTGCAATTCGGCCTTGGCCTCCTCCTGGCCCGCCACGTCGTCAAAGCGGTTCGGGATGCTGCGGACCACCTTGGGCCAGCGGGAGGTCGGCTTGAAGTCTGTCTGGATCGCCAACATGACGAGCACGGCCAGAACCAGCACGATCGGCACGAGGATGCTCGCCATCTGGGCCGGATCGAAGCCGGGCTTCTTGAAATCGACCTCGGCGCCCGAGGTGGTGATGCGCTCGATATAGTCCGCGCTGACGAGTCCGTTCGGCATGCGGACGAAGACGTTCCGATCCGTCAGGGAGACGGAGAGGCCGCCGCTTCCAATCATGACCTTCTGAACTTTCTTCTGGGTCAGTTCACGCGTGAACTCGGAATAGCTGATCTCGGCGACTGGCTGTGTCAGATAGCGGGGCGCGAGGAATACGGCGGCGGCGATGATCAGAACAAGGATAGCGGCGGAAACAGCCACGCTTTTCCTGGACAGGAGCTGTCTTGCTTTTTCGAGTACGTTTGTCACCGGCGGCGGCCCCATAGCGCAGTTTAATTTCTTGGAGGAGCCGGTGTTTAGTCTATTTTGACGCAGTTCGCAGTACGGCGAATGGGCACACCCAATGAACGAGGAGGGAGCGCTCAGTTCAGGAGATCGTTGTATTCCTTGTGGCGGCGGATCCAGGCAAAGGCATAGCCGCAGAGCGGCGTGATCTTCCGTCCCTCGGAGCGGGCGATTTCCGCCACGCCCCGCATGAGGTCGCTGGCAGCTCCTGTCCCTCGAAGCGGAATGGCGGCCTCCACATGCCGGATCACGAGATCCGACCCGCGCCGCTCGTAGGTTGCGAAGGCCAGCTGGCCGTTCCGCTCCAACTCGAACCGATGGCGGTCCACATTGTCCCGAATGTCGCTGCTCATGTCTCAACTCGTCCTACGGACATTGCCAGAGTTCAACGTGATCCCATGGGCAGCGTTCCGCAAGCGGTCAAGCTTCGGCCGCTGAGGACAGGAACAATGCCTGTCGTCACCGGTTTCGGCCTAGCAGATGGGAGAACCAGCCAGCATGCCGACCGTGTTCCTGGATTGCGACGGGGTCTTGGCGGATTTCGACGGAGGTGCCGCCCGGATCTTCGGCATGCCGCCTGCCGTGTACGAGCGCAGGTTCGGCCTGAAGCGCTTCTGGTCTGAACTGGCCTCAGCTGGAGATTTCTTCAACAGCCTGGAGCCCCTCCCCGACGCCATGGAGCTGTTCGAGGCAGTCAGGCACCTCGATCCCGTGATCCTGACAGGTCTGCCCCATGGCAACTGGGCCGAGCCGCAGAAGCGGCGTTGGGCCGAGCGGCACTTCCCAGGCACGGAGGTCATCACAACCTCGGCAGCCCTGAAGCGCGAACATTGCCGGCCCGGCGATGCGCTGGTCGACGACCGCGACAAGTACCGTCATCTCTGGGAGGGTGCCGGCGGCGTCTTCATTCACCACAGGAACGCAGCCGCTTCCATCCGGCAGCTGCGCGAGCACGGCTTCATCTGAGCCACGAATCTACGCCACTGCCATCTTCCGCTCGAGCCCAGCCTTCACCGCCGGCCACTCTCCCCGGATGATGCTGTAGACCGCCGTATCGCGGATATGCCCGTCGGGCATGATCATGTGCTGGCGCAGGATGCCATCGAGCTTGGCGCCGAGGCGCTCGATGGCGGCGCGGGACTGATCGTTGAGGCGGTGGGTCCGCAGTTCCACGGCGTTGCAGCCCAGCACCTCGAAGGCGTGCCGCAGCATGAGGAACTTCGCGTGGGTGTTGACGAAGGTCCGCTGCCAGGATGCCGCGATCCAGGTGGTGCCGATCTCGACCCGGTGATGGGCGGCATCAATGTTCATGTATCGCGTCGAGCCGATGACCCGGCTGCCCTCGTTCACCACGGTCGTAAAGGGCAGCGCAAGGCCGGCCTCCTGCAACTCCAAGGCCTTCTGCACATAGGAGCCGAAGCCCTCCGGGCGCGGCACGGTCGTGGTCTTCTTCTCCCAGAGCTCCCCGTCGCTGGCTGCCTCGCCCAGGGCCGGAACGTCAGCGAGGCTCAAGGGGCGCAGGGTCAGGAGGTCCGTCGAGAGGGTCAGGGGCTCGATATGCAGCATGGTCCGGGTGCCTTTATCCGATCTGCAGCTTTCTCTCCGATTCAGAGCAAGCCCGCAACGGCCAAGGCGGCATCAGGAGACAATCAAGTCTCCTGATGCGATGGTCGGACACGGATGCGGTCCGCGTCAGCCCAGCAGATAGACGAGGCCCGGCAGGCTCACCGCGAGAGCCGCCAGCGCCCAGGCACCCACCGCCGATTCCCAGGCAACGTTGCCGGTCGCATTGCGCAATCTTTGCGCGCAGGCCGCGGCATCCATCGTGCGCCCGCTGAGGCATGAGCACAGGGCATAATGGGCCTGACCGTCGGAGAGCGCGAAGTAACGCATGGCATCGCCGAGCCTGTCGCCGGCAAGACCATCGGCGCGCAGGATCGGATCCTCATAAGCGACCGTGAGCGGAGAGTTGTCCTCGCGGATCAATGCTCTTTCCGCCGGTGGCTTGTACTCGATTTCACCTAGGGAGTTCAGGGGACGTCTCGGATCGCGCTCGAGCAGGTCGATCCAACGCTGAAGTCGCTCCTCCCGAGACAAGGGTCTCGGCTGAATGTCGGCTACGCTACGGAGCTGATCAAGATGCTTGTGTTCCATCGATCTCCTCCTTGCCGAGCACCGGACCCGAAAGCGGATTCGCACTTCCGGGCTCCATCCGATGCTCTATCCTCGATACTCAGACAACCTGACGGATGAGTGAGACAGCCGATGCTGCGCCTGCCGCGCGGCGAAAGTGCGACAGGGTGGGAGATCGAACAATCCCAAGCTAAAATGAAAGCCTCACGCCTGAGTGGAAGCAGAGACATGACGGGAAGCGTGGAAAACAGCGGCGGACGCCGCAGGCAGTTGGGGAGGATGGCGCCCTGGATGATCGCCGCGCTCCTGTTGCTGTTGCCCTTGGTTGCGATGCGGTTCACCGATGAAGTGAATTGGGACGAGACCGATTTCATCGTGTTCGGAGCCATGCTGCTCGGCGCCTGCGGCGCCTATGAACTGGCGGCAAGGATGACCGGTAACACCGCCTACCGGGCAGCCGTCGGCGTTGCCGTCGTGGCGGCGTTCTTCCTCATCTGGATCAACCTCGCCGTGGGCATCATCGGATCAGAGGACAACCCGGCGAACCTGATGTATGGCGGCGTCTTGGCCGTCGCGGTCCTCGGCGCCCTCATCGTGCGCTTCCGACCTCAGGGCATGGCGCTGACTATGGCCGCAACGGCGCTCGCTCAAGGATTGGCCGGCGCGATCGCCCTCATCGCCGGATGGGGCTCCACCGGGGCAAACTGGCCCAGAGTGATCGTGGTTCTGACCGGCTTCTTCGCCGCCCTGTGGCTTCTATCGGCCTGGCTTTTCCGTAAGGCAGCGCGGGAGCGAACCTCCGCCGGCGCAGCACCATAGGTTCTGTCTGATAGGCTATCGACTGGTTCTCGCCAGCCACCAATGCGACGTCCTAATCTTCAGGCGCCTCGACGATGGGATCGTACTGGCTCGTATCCAGGCCCAGCAGGTTGAAGCTCTGCTGCATGTGCGACGGCAGCGGCGCCGTCACGTCGATGGGCTTGCCCGTCCGTGGATGGGCGATGACGATGCGGCGCGCCAGCAGGTGGAGCTTGTTCTGGATGCCGCCGGGCAGCTCCCAGTTCTCGATGTCAAAATACTTCGGATCGCCGACGATGGGATGTCCGATATGGGCAGCGTGGGCGCGCAGCTGGTGCGTGCGCCCGGTCACCGGCTTCAGGGACAGCCAGGCGAGTTTCTGCGCCGCCGTGTCGATCACGGCGTAATAGGTCAGGGCGTGGCTTGCGCCCTCGTCCCCGTGCTGGGCCACCTTCATGCGCGCATCGCCCTCCTCGCCTTCCTTGGCGAGATAGGTGGAGACCCTGCCCTGCCGCACGCGCGGGACGCCGGCGACGAGCGCCCAGTAGATCTTGCGCGTGGTCCGGGCGCGGAAGGATTTCGCCATGGTGGACGCGGCAAAGCGCGTCTTGGCGATCACGAGGCAGCCGGCCGTATCCTTGTCGAGACGGTGCACGAGGCGCGGCTTCTGGCCATCCTCTTCGGTGAGGGAGTCGAGCATCCCGTCCACATGCCGCTTGGTGCCCGAGCCGCCCTGGACGGCAAGTCCCATCGGCTTGTTGATGATGAGGACGTCCTTGTCCTCATAGAGGGTGATCGACTTCAGGAAGTCGCGGTCGTCTTGATCCTTGGCCGCGCTGCGAGCCATGGGCCTCGGCTGATCGAGCTTCAAGGGCGGCACGCGGACCTTCTGGCCGGCCACAAGCCGCTCGTTGGGCTGCGCCCGCTTGCCGTCGATGCGCAGCTCGCCTTTGCGGACGATGCGCTGGATATGGGTGAAGGCAAGCTGCGGGAAGCGTGCGACCAGGAAGCGGTCGACGCGCATGTCGGCCTCGTCGGGCTCGACCACGAGGGTCTGCACGCCCGTCGTCAGCACCTCCTGGGCTTCCGCCTTAGCCTGGGCCCGCGTGGGTTGGCGCGGCGCCTCGGACGCAGGTCGTGCCTGCTGGGGCCTGGCTGGCTTCTCGCGCACGGCTGAGGGCGTCCGCGTCTTGGCCGCAGCCGATTTCACGCCGCGCGGCTTCGCCGGGGCAGCCTTGCGCGCGGGCTTGTCCTCGCGCGAGCGAAAACCCTGTCGTGAGCCCGACCGCCCGCCACGGGCACCATTCTGTCCTGAACCGCTTTTTCTCATGATCCGTGGGTACCAGAGCGCCGCGCGGGCGGCAATCGAGGTTTAGACCGTGAGAGAACGTATCGATGCGAGACCGGCGAGCAATCCGGCGATCGAAAGAACGACCGAAGCTCCCACGTAAGCGGCAGCGAGACCCGCCTGTCCTCGCTCCCAGAGCATCACCGCATCCAGGGAAAAGGCCGAGAAGGTGGTGAAGCCTCCGAGGATCCCCGTGGTGAGGAAAAGCCGGACGGGCTGACTCCATCCCTCGCCTGCCTTGAGGGCCAGCCATGCTGCAAAGACCCCCATCAGGAAGCAGCCGACGACGTTCACCGCCAGCGTACCCCACGGAAACGCCGTTCCACAGAGCCGGGCGCAGCCGACATTCGCCCCATGGCGCAGGGCTCCGCCGATGCCGGCGCCGAGGAAAACGAGGAGGTAGGCTTTCATCGGCTAGTCCTCGCCACCTTCGCCGCGTCGAGCCCGGCGCAGCCTCTCCCACCAATCCAGCCGCTTCTTGATCTCCCGTTCGAAGCCCCGGTCCACTGGCTCGTAGAATGACTGACGCCCCAGCTTATCGGGCCAGTAATCCTGCCCCGAGAAGGCATCCGGCTCGTCGTGGTCGTAGGCATAGCTCTCGCCGTAGCCGATCTGCTTCATGAGCTTGGTCGGGGCGTTCAGGATGGTTTTGGGCGGCATGAGGGAGCCGTGCTCCTTCGCGACCCGCGTGGCGGATTTGTAGGCCGTGTAGAGGGCGTTCGACTTCGGCGCCGTCGCGAGGTAGACCGCAGCCTGTGCAAGCGCCAGCTCCCCTTCCGGCGAGCCGAGGAAGTCGAAGGCGTCCTTGGCCGCATTGGCGACGACCAGAGCCTGCGGATCGGCCATGCCGATATCCTCCACCGCCGCACGCACCAGTCGGCGGGCGATAAAGAGCCGGTCCTCGCCTGCGTCGAGCATGCGGGCCAGGTAGTAGAGCGCCGCGTCCGGATCGGAGCCGCGGATGGTCTTGTGCAGGGCTGAGATGAGGTTGTAATGCCCCTCCTGCCCCTTGTCGTAGATGGGCGCACGGCGCTGGATGATCTCCTGAAGCTGCTCCGCATCGAAGATCTCGCCGGGCTTGGCCGAGCGCCAGACCTCCTCGGCCAGCGTCAGCACGGCCCGTCCGTCGCCATCCGCCATGCGCACGAGCGAGGCCCTCGCCTCCCCGTCGAGCGGCAGGCTCTTTCCTGTGATCTCCTCGGCGCGAACCAGGATCCTCTGGATCGCCTCCTCGTCGAGGGACTTGAACAGGAGCACCCGGGCGCGGGACAGGAGCGCGGCGTTCAGCTCGAAGGACGGATTCTCGGTGGTGGCGCCGACCAGGGTGATCGTGCCGTCCTCCATCACGGGCAGGAAGGCGTCGAGCTGGGCCCGGTTGAAGCGGTGGATCTCGTCGACGAAAAGAAGCGTACCTGTTCCCATCGAACGGCGGTGCCGGGCCGCCTCGAAGACCTTCTTGAGGTCCGCCACACCGGAGAAGATCGCGGAAATCTGGTCGAAGTGCAGGTCCGTCTCGTGGGCCATCAGGCGCGCCACGGTCGTCTTGCCCGTGCCGGGAGGCCCCCAGAAGATCAGGGAGCCGAGGGACTTCGAGGCAATGAGCCGGGTGAGGATGCCGTCCGGCCCCACCAGATGGTCCTGACCGACCACCTCGGAGAGCTTTGTCGGCCGCATCCTATCCGCGAGCGGACGGGGGGCGTTCTGGTCGAGGCCGGCGGAGGAGAACAGGTCGCTCATGATGAACAGGGACTCAAATCTTGTCCCTCATCAATAGCCCATCCGAACGCCGCCGTCGCGCTTAACGGCCAAGCACCGTCGTGAAGGTCCGGCCGCCGCGGCTCACCGTGATTTCCCAATAGCCGCCGTTCCGGTTGATCAGGCGATCCGCATCCCGTGTGTTCGCAACGCGCTCGCCATTGATGGCAACGATCTGGTCGCCCTTCTCGAACCCGACGCTGGCGGCGACGCTGCGCTCCTCCAGCTCGGCGACCACGACACCGTCATCCGCAACATCGATCTGCAGTTCATCGGCCACGGCCGGCGACATGTTGACGAGGGTTGCACCGGCAAAGGGCGTCCGTCCCCGGCTGCGCACCGGATCCCGCGGCGGGTCCTCGGGCGGCGGCATGAGCTTCACCCGGATGGTGGTCCGCTTTCCCCCCTGCAGGACGGTCAGCGGCGCCTGTCCCTGCGTCCCCTTGAGG
Organism: Microvirga sp. jy35; assembly: GCF_056148915.1. Classification (NCBI taxonomy): domain Bacteria; kingdom Pseudomonadati; phylum Pseudomonadota; class Alphaproteobacteria; order Hyphomicrobiales; family Methylobacteriaceae; genus Microvirga; species Microvirga sp. jy35. The sequence goes on from NZ_JBWBEW010000010.1 coordinate 93,883, forward strand.
GTGAAGCGGTAGCCGAAGGAATCGGGGTTATCGACCGGCTGCCCGTCGACCTCCAGGATGGCGTCGCCTCGCCTGAGCCCCGCTTCGGCCGCCGGTCCCTTGTCATAGACGGCGGTCACGAGAACGCCGGTCGGGCGCTCCAGCCCCAACCCGCTGGCAATGTCCCCGTCAACGGGCTGAAGACGCGCGCCGAGCCAGGGCCGCACCACGTTCTTGGCGCCGCCCTTGGCGGAGTTGAGGACCACGCGGACCATGCTGGACGGTACGGCGAAGCCGATGCCGATGCTCCCGCCGGAACGGGAATAGATCGCGGTGTTGATGCCCACCACGCGGCCATTCATGTCGATGAGGGCTCCGCCGGAGTTCCCGGGATTGATGGCCGCGTCCGTCTGGATGAAGAACTGGTAGTCGGAGATGCCGACCTGGGTTCGCGCCAAGGCTGACACGATGCCCTGCGTCACGGTCTGGCCGACGCCGAACGGGTTGCCGATGGCAAGTACGATATCGCCTACCTGAAGGGCCTCGGAGTCGCCGAGCTCCACAGCCTGGAGATTGGTGGCATCCTTCAGCTTGAGCACGGCAATATCCGTGCGGGAGTCCCGCAGCAGGATATCGGCCTCGAATTCCCGCCGGTCGGCCAGCGCCACCTTCACCTCGTTCATGTTCTCGATCACATGGTTGTTCGTGATCACGAGACCTGAGGGGTCGACGATGACACCGGAGCCAAGGGAGCTCTGCGACCGGCCGCGCGGGACGCCCGGCGCGTTGTCGCCGAAGAAGCGGCGGAAGTAGTCCTCGATGGCGGCGTTCTGCCGACGGTCGTTCCGCTTGGCATAGACGTTGACGACCGCCCCTGCGGTCTGCCGCACGACGGGCGCGAAGGAGAGCTGAACCTGCGCCTTACTGTCCGGGACGACCCTCTGCGTCTGGGCCTGCACTCCGGCGAATCCGAGAGCCATCGCCACTGCGGCAATGGATAGACGAAAAGGCATCAGGCGCATGGTCTCGAATCCCTCGAACAACATCGTCCTTCGATAGTGCGCAGGCCACGAAAGTCCAAGCCGGGATATGGGGAGAGATACCCGGATACAAAAAGGGCGGCCCGGAGGACCGCCCTTGATGAAAATTCTGGACCAGAAGCTTACTCGGCGGCCTCGATGATCTCTTCCTTCATGGTCGGGCCCGAATCCTGGCCGCGCGCATCCACGTCGCGGTCCACGAACTCGATCACGGCCAGAGGGGCGTTGTCGCCGTAGCGGAAGCCGGCCTTGAGGACGCGGGTGTAGCCACCCTGGCGGTCCTGGTAGCGCTTGCCCAGCACGTCGAAAAGCTTCTTGACCATGGCTTCGTCGCGCAGCTTCGACATGGCGAGGCGGCGGGCGTGCATGTCGCCGCGCTTGCCCATCGTGATCAGCTTCTCGACGACCGGACGAAGGTCCTTGGCCTTCGGGAGCGTCGTGACGATCTGCTCGTGCTTGATCAGCGCAGCCGCCATATTGGCGAACATGGCCTTGCGGTGTTCGGTCGTGCGGTTGAAGCGACGACCACGGAATCCGTGACGCATTGGCTTTCTCCTTGATCTTCCGGCCGCCGTGCCAAGGGACGGACCGTCTCTTTTATGATCCGCCGGTTTCCGGCGGGGCTGTAGCGAAGTCGCTCCTCATGCCTGACGAGCGACTTCGGAAGTCTCAGTAATGCTCTTCGAAGCGCTTCGCGAGGTCTTCGATGTTCTCCGGAGGCCAGCCCGGCACGTCCATGCCGAGGTGCAGGCCCATGCCGGCGAGAACTTCCTTGATCTCGTTGAGCGACTTGCGGCCGAAGTTCGGGGTGCGGAGCATTTCCGCCTCGGACTTCTGGATGAGGTCGCCGATGTAGACGATGTTGTCGTTCTTCAGGCAGTTCGCCGAGCGGACCGACAGCTCGAGCTCGTCGACCTTCTTGAGGAGTGCAGGGTTGAACGGCAGCTGCGGCGCAGCGGCGGCAGCCTCTTCCTTGCGGGGCTCTTCGAAGTTGACGAAGACCTGGAGCTGGTCCTGCAGGATGCGGGCGGCATAGGCCACTGCATCCTCAGGGGTCACGGCACCGTTGGTCTCGACCGTCATGATCAGCTTGTCGTAGTCGAGAATCTGGCCCTCGCGGGTGTTTTCGATACGATAGGAGACCTTCTTCACCGGGCTGTAGAGCGAATCGACCGGGATGAGCCCGATCGGAGCGTCCTCGGAGCGGTTGCGCTCGGCGGGAACGTAGCCCTTGCCGGTGTCGACGGTGAACTCCATGCGGATCTCGGCGCCCTCGTCCAGGGTGCAGAGCACGAGATCGGGGTTCAGGATCTGAACGTCTCCGACCGTGTTGATGTCGCCGGCCGTGACGGCGCCAGGGCCGGTCTTGCGGAGCGTCATGCGCTTGGCGCCCTCGCTCTGCATCCGGATGGCTATCGTCTTCACGTTGAGAACGATGTCAGTCACGTCCTCACGGACGCCCGGGATGGACGAGAACTCGTGCAGCACGCCGTCGATATGGACCGCCGTGACAGCGGCGCCCTGGAGCGACGACAGCAGGACCCGACGCAGGGAATTGCCGAGGGTCGTGCCGAAGCCACGCTCGAGCGGCTCCGCAACGACCGTCGCGATGCGCTTCGGGTCGTCGCCCGGGGAGACTTCGAGCTTGTTCGGCTTAATCAGCTCTTGCCAGTTCTTTTGGATCACAACCACACCTCATGAGGTACGGCTTGAAGGGAGGTGTGTCGCACCATCCCTTTAAACCGGAACGCGCGTGAGTTTCGCACCCACGCGCCGGATAACCTTAGACGCGGCGACGCTTGCGCGGGCGGCAGCCATTGTGCGGGATCGGCGTCACGTCACGGATCGAGGTGACGGTGAAGCCGGCCGACTGCAGGGCGCGCAGGGCGGACTCACGACCGGAGCCGGGGCCGGACACCTCGACCTCGAGGGTGCGCATGCCATGCTCGGAAGCCTTGCGGGCGGCGTCTTCAGCAGCGATCTGAGCCGCATAGGGGGTCGACTTGCGCGAGCCCTTGAAACCCATCGCGCCGGCCGAGGACCACGAGATCGTGTTGCCCTGGGCGTCGGTGATGGTGATCATGGTGTTGTTGAACGAGGCGTTCACATGCGCCACGCCGGAAACGATGTTCTTGCGTTCGCGGCGGCGGACGCGGGTAGCTTCTTTAGCCATTCCAAAGATCCTTCAAGCGCGCCCGTCATGCCAGGCGCTCGGGAGAGAAAGGGCCACCCGCCAGGGGTGGCCGCAGAACGTTACTTCTTCTTGCCGGCGATCGGCTTCGCCTTGCCCTTGCGGGTACGGGCGTTCGTGTGGGTGCGCTGGCCGCGGGTCGGGAGGCTGCGGCGGTGGCGCAGGCCACGGTAAGCGGCAAGATCCATCAGACGCTTGATGTTCATGGACACTTCGCGGCGCAGATCGCCTTCGACGATATAGTCGCGGTCGATCGTCTCGCGGATGGCCAGAACCTCGGCGTCGGTCAGCTGGTTCACGCGGCGCTCGGCCGGGATGTTGACCTTCTCGACGATCTCTTGAGCCTTCTTGGGCCCAATGCCGTGGATATATTGAAGCGCGATCACAACGCGCTTGGCGGTCGGAATGTTGACGCCTGCAATACGGGCCATCGTCCATCTCCATATAGGAAGCAAAAGCTTCGGGTTATGATTATCGCGCGTCCGGTGGAGGCCGGCCCTTGCGCGGGCTTATGCTAAACACAACAATCCAGAGCGGCCTCTCATGAAGCCCTCTGGATATGCAGGTTCTTGTGCAAGAGCTTGCCCCTAACGGAAATTAACCCGTCCGTCAAGCCCCTTCCCCTCAGCGACCCAGGATTTCCTTGATCGCGACGGTCACCTCGTCGATGGGCTTCATCCCATCGACGGTTTTCAAATTGCCCTTGCCATCATAGTAGGCTGAAAGCGGGGCTGTTTGGTTCCTGTATGCCTCAAGTCTGGTCTTGAACACATCCGGATTGTCGTCCTTGCGGACGGGCTCGCCACGGGCTTCGGTTTCCTTGGCCCGCCTGACGATCCTGTCGACCAGTTCGACCTCATTGACCTTGAACTCGATGACAGCATCGAGCTTGAGGCCCTTGTCTTCCAGCATGTCGTCGAAAGCCTCGGCCTGAGCCACGGTCCGGGGGAACCCGTCGAGAATGAAGCCGCTCTTTGCGTCCGCCTCCTCGATCCGGTCGGCAATGATGCCGACCACGATATCGTCGGAGACCAGGTCGCCCCGATCCATGACGGCCTTGGCCTTGAGGCCAACCGGCGTGCCGGCGGCCACGGCCGCGCGGAGCATGTCGCCGGTGGACAGCTGGGGAATCCCCAGCCGCTCGACCAGACGCACCGCCTGAGTGCCTTTCCCGGCCCCCGGCGGCCCCAGCAGGATGATCCTCATCGACGTCCCCCTGACTTCGTCGAGAATGCTCGCCTTCAGGCGAGGTGTTCAATGTTAGCGTCTGCGCGCACCCTTGAGCTTCGCCTTCTTGACGAGGCCCTCATACTGGTGAGCCAGCAAATGACCGTGCACCTGAGCAACCGTGTCCATGGTAACAGACACAACGATCAGAAGCGAAGTCCCGCCAAAGTAGAATGGCAAAGCCGCATATGACACCAGCAATTCGGGAATCAGGCAGATGATCACCAGATAAATGGCACCCAGCACGGTTATGCGGGTCAGAACCTGGTCGATGAAATCCGCCGTCCGCTCGCCTGGGCGGATTCCCGGGATGAAGCCGCCCTGCTTCTTCAGGTTGTCGGCCGTCTCAGTGGGATTGAACACGATGGCCGTGTAGAAGAAGGCGAAGAACACGATCAACGCCGCATACATGAACATGTAGGCAGGGCGACCGTGGCCGAGATAGGCGGTCAGCGTAGCGATAAACCCAGTCCCGTCAGCGTTGCTCTGGAAGCTGGCGATGGTCGCCGGAAGCAGGAGCAGCGAGGAGGCGAAGATAGGCGGGATCACGCCCGAGGTGTTGAGCTTGAGCGGCAGGAATGAGGTCTGACCCTCGTACATCCTGTTTCCGACCTGACGCTTCGGATAGTTGATCAGCAGGCGGCGCTGGGCGCGCTCCATGAACACCACGAAGTAGATGATGGCGACGGCCATCACGATCACGCCGATGATCAGGCCCGTCGAGATTGCGCCCTGACGGCCGAGCTCGAGGGTGCCGGCGATCGCCGAAGGCAGATTCGCCACGATGCCGGCGAAGATGATCAGCGAGGTGCCGTTGCCGATGCCGCGGGATGTGATCTGCTCGCCGAGCCACATGAGGAACATGGTGCCGCCAGTCAGCGTGATCACGGTCGAGATCAGGAAGAACGGACCGGGTGCATCCACGATGGTGCCTGAGCTCTGCAGGCCCACTGCAATGCCCCAGGACTGGAACACTGCCAGCATCACCGTGAGATACCGGGTGTACTGGTTGAGGATCTTGCGGCCGGCCTCACCTTCCTTCTTGAGCGCCTCGAGGGAGGGCAGCACGGAAGTGAGGAGCTGGATGATGATCGAGGCCGAAATGTACGGCATGATGTTCAGGGCGAAGATCGCCATGCGCTCCACGGCGCCGCCCGAGAACATGTTGAAGAGGCCAAGCACGCCGCCGCTGGCATTCTGGAAGCTCTGCGCCAGGGCCTCAGGGTTGATGCCGGGCAGCGGGATGTAGGTGCCGAGACGATAGATGATAAGAGCGCCCAGGGTGAACCAGATGCGCTTCTTCAGCTCATCGGCCTTGGCGATGGCGCCGAAATTGATGTTTGCCGCAAGTTGCTCGGCTGCTGAGGCCATAGTGGTGTCCCCGAAATACTTGAACCGTGACGGTTTCACGCAAACGGCGGCCACGCGATCTTAACGCGGGCCGCCGCTTGGATCTTAGTCAATGTGGGCGCTGGCTCACGCCTGCGCAACGCCACCCAGCAGGGTGACAGAGCCACCGGCCTTCTCGATCGCTTCGACGGCCGACTTCGACGCGCCCGCAACCTGGAAGGAAAGCTTCGCCTTGAGCTCGCCGACGCCGAGGATCTTCACGCCGTCGCGCGGCTTGGAGACCACACCGGCAGCCACCAGCGTGTCGATCGTCACCGGAGCGCCCGTATCGAGCTTGCCGGCTTCGATGGCCTGCTGGATGCGGCCGACATTGACCTCGTTGAGGTCGATGGCGTTCGGCTTGTTGAAGCCGCGCTTCGGCAGACGACGGTGCAGAGGCATCTGGCCGCCTTCGAAGCCCTTGATGGACACGCCGGTACGGGCCTTCTGACCCTTCACGCCGCGACCACCGGTCTTGCCCTTGCCGGAGCCGATACCACGGCCGACACGCATCCGGTTCTTGGTCGAACCTTCGTTGTCACGAATTTCGTTGAGTTTCATGACGCTCTCCTCACTGCCCGTCTACAACGCGCACGAGGTGCTTGACCTTTTCGATCATGCCGCGCACAGCCGGCGTGTCTTCCAAGGTCGAGGTGCGGTGAAGCTTGTTGAGCTTGAGACCGATCAGCGTCTGGCGCTGCTTGGCCTCGCGGCGGATCGGCGAACCGATCTGCTCAACGGTGATGGTGGTGTTCGCTGCGGAAGCAGGATTCTTTGCCATTGTCAAAGCCTCCCTTACGCTTCAGCGCCAGCGGCTTCGCTGACATCCGCATCGCGGCGGCGAGCCTGCAGGGTCGAAACCTTCAGGCCACGGCGAGCGGCGACCGAACGCGGGCTATCCTCGTTCTTGAGCGCATCGAAGGTCGCGCGAACGAGGTTGTAGGGATTCGACGAGCCAAGCGACTTGGCGACCACGTCCTGCATGCCCACCACCTCGAAGACGGCGCGCATCGGGCCGCCGGCGATGATGCCGGTACCCTGGGGAGCGGCACGGAGCACGACCTTGCCGGCGCCATGGCGGCCGTTCACGTCGTGATGAAGCGTGCGGCCCTCACGGAGAGCAACGCGGATCATGGAGCGCTTGGCAGCGTCCGTAGCCTTACGGATGGCTTCCGGCACTTCGCGGGCCTTGCCGTGGCCGAAGCCGACGCGGCCCTTCTGGTCGCCGACGACGACGAGAGCAGCGAAGCCGAAGCGACGGCCGCCCTTCACCACCTTGGCGACGCGGTTGATGTGGACCAGGCGGTCCACGAATTCGCTGTCGCGCTCTTCGCGATCAGCACGTTCTCTTGGTTCTCTAGCCATGAGACCTCTCACTTGCGCGGGCGGCGGGCCCGCTCGCTAAGGGTTGCTTGGATTAAACCCGCCGTTAGAAATCCAGACCGCCTTCACGGGCAGCGTCGGCCAGAGCCTTGACGCGGCCGTGATAGAGGTAGCCCGAACGGTCGAAGATGACCTGCTTCACGCCGGCAGCAACCGCGCGCTCAGCCACGAGCTTGCCCACTTCCTTCGCCGCATCGACGGTGGCGCCGGTCTTGAGCTTGCCCTTCAGGTCAGTTTCGAGGGTCGAAGCCGAGGCGACCGTATGGCCGCGCACGTCGTCGATGATCTGGGCGTAGATCTGCTTGGACGAACGGAAGACCGACAAACGCGGACGACCATTCGCTGCCTTCTTGATCGCACGGCGCACACGAGCCTTGCGGCGATCTTCAGCGCCTTTCTTCTCAGCCATGATACGTCGTCCTTACTTCTTCTTGCCTTCCTTGCGGAAGATGAACTCGTTGGCATACTTGACGCCCTTGCCCTTGTAGGGCTCCGGACCGCGATATTCGCGGATCTCGGCAGCGGTCTGACCAACGACCTGCTTGTCGATGCCGGCGACGACGACTTCCGTCGGCTTCGGCGTCGTGATCGTCACGCCGGCCGGAATCGCGTAGTCGATGTCGTGGCTGTAGCCCAGGGAAAGCTTCAGCACCTTGCCGGCAACGGCGGCCTTGTAGCCGACGCCGTTGATCTCAAGACGCTTCTCGAAGCCCTTGGACACGCCTTCGACCAGGTTTGCCACCTGAGCGCGGGACATGCCCCACTTCGCACGGGCCGTCTTGGATTCGTCGCGCGGATTGACCGACACGGCGCCATCTTCGAGAGCAACCAACACCTCTTCGGGAACGAGGAACGACAGCTCGCCCTTCGAACCCTTAACCTTAACCATCTGACCGTCAACGGAAGCCGTCACACCTGACGGAACCGGAACGGGCTTCTTGCCTACTCGGGACATTTTCGAATCTCCGTGGTTCTGTGCGGGTGCCTGGCCTTAGAAGACCTTGCAGAGCACTTCGCCGCCCACGTTCTTCTCCCGGGCCTCGTGATCGGCCATCACGCCTTGCGGCGTCGAGAGAATGGTGATGCCCAGGCCGTCTGCCACGCGAGGCATGGTGTCGACGGAGGCATACACGCGGCGGCCCGGCTTGGAGACGCGCTCGATGGAGCGGATCACCGGCTGGCCATCATAGTACTTCAGCTCGATCGAAAACTCTGTCCGGCCGTTGCCGAACTCGGTCTGCGAATAATCACGGATGTAGCCCTCGCTCTTGAGAACTTCCAGAACGCGAGCACGCAGCTTCGAGCCAGGGGTGGAAACAGTACCGCGACGACGCATCTGCGCGTTGCGGATACGGGTGAGCATATCGCCCAACGGATCGTTGATCATATGATGCCCTCCCCCTTACCAGCTGGACTTCACGAGGCCTGGAATCAGGCCCTTGTTGCCGAGCTCGCGCAGAGCGATACGGGACATGCCGAGCTTGCGGTAATAAGCGCGCGGCCGACCCGTGATCTCGCAACGGTTGCGGATGCGGGTCGGGCTCGCGTTGCGCGGCAGCTCGGCCAGCTTGAGGCGCGCCTCGAAGCGCTCCTCCATGGACTTCGACTCGTCGTTGGCGACCGCCAGGAGGCGCTCGCGGCGGCCGGCGAACTTCTTCACCAGCTCACGACGATGCTTGTTCTTCTCAATAGCGCTTTTCTTAGCCATGCTTTTCTCTCCAGTGTCCGCGTTTGAGGACAGTTATCCTCACTGCCGGAACGGGAAGTTGAAGTGACGCAGCAGGGCACGGGCTTCGTCGTCAGTCTTCGCCGTCGTGGTGATGATGACGTCCATGCCCCAAACCTGCTCGACCCTGTCGTAATTGATCTCAGGGAACACCAGGTGCTCCTTGATACCCATTGCGTAGTTGCCGCGGCCGTCGAACGACTTCGGGTTGAGGCCCCGGAAGTCGCGGACGCGCGGGAGCGCGATGGTCACGAAACGGTCAAGGAACTCGTACATGCGAGCCTTGCGCAGCGTAACCTTGGCACCGATCGGCATGCCCTCGCGGACCTTGAACTGCGAGATCGCCTTGCGGGCCTTCGTGATCACCGGCTTCTGGCCGGCGATGAGAGCGAGATCGGCTGCGGCGACCGAAGCCTTCTTCGAGTCGGCCGTCGATTCGCCAATGCCCATGTTCAGGACGATCTTCTCGATCGTCGGCACTTCCATGGGGTTCTTGTAGCCGAATTCTTCAATGAGCTTCGGACGCACCACTTCCTCGTAGTGCTTCTTCAGCCGCGGCGTGTAGCCGTCCACCTGAGCCTTAGCCATCGATCAGGTCCCCCGAACGCTTGGCGAAACGGACCTTGCGGCCGTCTTCGAGAACTTTGAAACCAACCCGGGTCGGCTTGCCGTCCTTCGGGTCTGCGTAGGCCAGGTTCGACAGGTGGATGGCCGCCTCTTTCGAGATGATGCCGCCTTCCGAGTTTGCCGACTGGCGCTGGTGGCGCTTCACGATGTTCACGCCACGGACGACCGCGCGCTCTTCCTTCGGGAGCACCTGCACGACTTCACCGGTCTTGCCCTTGTCGCGACCGGTCAGGACGACGACCTTATCGCCCTTCTTGATCTTCGCGGCCATTAGAGCACCTCCGGCGCAAGCGAAATGATTTTCATGTGGTTCTTGGCACGCAGTTCACGCGGAACGGGGCCGAAGATACGGGTGCCGACCGGCTCCTTCTGATTGTTGATCAGAACGGCGGCATTGCGGTCGAAACGGATGACCGAACCGTCAGCGCGACGGATGTCCTTGGCGGTGCGAACGACGACCGCCTTCATGACGTCGCCCTTCTTCACGCGACCGCGCGGGATAGCTTCTTTCACGGATACGACGATGATATCGCCCACGGAAGCGTACTTACGCTTCGAACCGCCGAGAACCTTGATGCACATCACGCGACGGGCGCCGGAATTGTCGGCGACGTCAAGATTCGTCTGCATCTGGATCATGGCTTTGATCCTTTCCTTTGTTTCAGACAGGTTTCCAGGCCAAGGCAGGATTGCCCCCCGGACTACGCCTGACGGGGATCTGATGTCCCCTGCCCTTCATATGTCGAGAAAGGCGGCCGTATACACGAACCGCCCTCGTAAGACAACCCCTAAGGGAAGGCTTTTTAAGCCTTCGCTTGGTCGACGAGCACCCAGGTCTTGAGTTTGGAGAGCGGCTTGGTCTCTTCGATGAAGACCGTATCGCCCACCTTGGCTGTGTTGTTCTCGTCATGAGCGTGGTAGTTTTTCGTCTTACGCACGGTCTTCTTCATGACCGGGTGCGTAAAGCGACGCTCCACCTTCACGACGACCGTCTTGTCCTGCTTGTCGCTGACAACGACGCCCTGCAAAACGCGCTTTGGCATCTTGATCCCCTTTAAGCCTTCGCCCCAGCGGCCTTTTGGCGCTGAAGCGTCTTGACGCGGGCGATGTCCCTGCGGACTTCGCGAACACGTCCGGTGTTCTCGAGTTGGCCGGTCGCGCGCTGGAAGCGGAGGTTGAACTGCTCCTTCTTCAGGTTCAGCATCTCGTCCGTCAGTTGGTCAGCCGACATGGCCTTGAGATCGGAGGCTCTCTGCTTAGACTTCATGATCCCCTCCTTACTCGGCAATGCGCTGAATGAAGCGCGTCTTGATCGGAAGCTTCGCAGCGCCGAGGCGCAGGGCCTCGCGAGCGATATCCTCCGGCACGCCGTCGATCTCGAACATGATACGGCCAGGCTTTACCTTAGCCGCCCAGAACTCGGGAGCGCCCTTACCCTTACCCATACGCACTTCGGTCGGCTTCGACGACACAGGTACGTCCGGGAAGATACGGATCCACACCCGGCCCGCGCGCTTCATGGCGCGGGTGATGGCGCGGCGGGCCGCCTCGATCTGGCGAGCGTTGACACGCTCGGGTTCCATCGCCTTCAGGCCGAACTGGCCGAAGTTGAGGTCCGTACCGCCCTTCGCAGTGCCGGAAATGCGGCCCTTGAACTGCTTACGGAACTTGGTTTTCTTCGGTTGCAACATGGCAAACCTCTCCTGACCTCTCGGTTACGCCGCTTGCTCGCGGCGGCCACCGGAGCGGCCTCCTTCGTCGTTCATCCGCTTGTCCTGGGCCATCGGGTCGTGCTCAAGGATTTCGCCCTTGAAGATCCAGACCTTGATGCCGCAGGTGCCATAGGTCGTGAAAGCCGTGGACGTACCGTAATCCACATCCGCACGCAGGGTGTGCAGCGGAACGCGGCCCTCGCGGTACCACTCCAGGCGGGCGATTTCAGCGCCACCCAGACGGCCCGAGCAGTTGATACGGATGCCTTCGGCGCCCAGACGCATCGCCGACTGAACGGCGCGCTTCATGGCACGGCGGAAAGCCACGCGGCGCTCCAGCTGCTGGGCGATGGAATCGGCCACCAGCGTCGCGTCGACTTCCGGCTTGCGGACTTCGACGATGTTGATTGCCACATCCGCATCGGTCATCTTAGCGACGAGCTTGCGGAGCTTCTCGATGTCTGCACCCTTCTTGCCGATCACCACGCCCGGGCGACCCGAGTGGATGGTGACGCGGCACTTCTTGTGCGGACGCTCGATCACGATCTTCGAAACGGCGGCCTGCTTAAGCTGCTTCATGAGAGCTTCGCGGATCGCCATGTCCTCGTGCATCAGCTTGGCGTACTCGCCCTTGCCGGCGAACCAGCGCGAGTCCCAGGTCCGGTTGATGCCGAGCCGAAGACCGATCGGGTTAACTTTCTGACCCATCTGGTTCTCCTTTATGCCTGTTCGGCAACTTCCCGAACCACGATCGTGAGGTCCGAGAACGGCTTTTCGATACGAGCACCCCGGCCACGGGCCCGGGCGTGGAAGCGCTTCATGACAAGCGCCTTGCCGACGAATGCCTGGCTGACGACGAGATCGTCCACATCGAGGTTGTGGTTGTTCTCGGCGTTGGCAATGGCGCTCTCGAGGCACTTCTTCACGTCGCGAGCAATGCGCTTGCGGGAGAACTCGAGATCGGCGAGAGCCGCAGAAACCTTCTTGCCGCGGATAAGGGCCGCAACAAGATTGAGCTTCTGGGGGCTGACGCGCAGCATGCGAGCGACGGCTTGTGCCTCTGTGTCGCTCAGTGCGCGAGGAGTCGCGGCCTTACCCATCTTACTTCCTCTTCGCCTTCTTGTCCGCCGCGTGGCCGTGGAACGTGCGGGTCGGCGAGAACTCGCCAAACTTGTGACCCACCATTTCCTCGCTCACGTTGACGGGAATGTGCTTCTGACCGTTGTAGACCCCGAACGTGAGGCCCACAAACTGCGGGAGGATCGTGGAGCGGCGGCTCCAGATCTTGATAACCTCGTTGCGGCCCGAGGAACGGGCAGCCTCGGCCTTCTTGAGGAGGTAGCCGTCGACGAACGGACCCTTCCAAAGCGAACGTGCCATGACGTGCCTCTATCCTTACTTCTTCCGAGCGTGACGGCTCGACACGATGAACTTGTCGGTCCGCTTGTTCGAACGGGTTTTCTTGCCCTTGGTCGGAACGCCCCATGGGGACACCGGATGGCGACCACCGGAGGTACGACCCTCACCACCACCGTGCGGGTGGTCGATCGGGTTCATGGAAACGCCGCGGTTGTGCGGACGCTTGCCAAGCCAGCGGTTACGACCAGCCTTACCGATCGAGGTGTTCATGTGGTCCGGGTTCGACACCGCGCCGACGCTGGCGAAGCACTGGCCATGGACCAGGCGCTGCTCGCCGGAGTTCAGGCGGACCGTCACGTAGCCCTGGTCACGACCCACGATCTGGGCGTAGGTGCCGGCGGAGCGGGCGAGTGCGCCACCCTTGCCGACCTTCAGCTCCACATTGTGGATGATCGTTCCCACCGGCATGTTGCCGATCGGCATCGCGTTGCCCGGCTTGATGTCGACCTGCTCGCCGGCCGACACCTGATCGCCGACAGCAAGACGCTGCGGGGCCAGGATATAGGCTTGCTCGCCGTCGGCGTAACCGATGAGTGCGATGAAGGCGGTGCGGTTCGGATCGTACTCGATCCGCTCCACGGTCGCCACATCGCCCAAACGGGCGCGACGCTTGAAGTCGACCAGGCGCAGGGTGCGCTTGTGACCACCGCCACGGAAGCGGACGGTCACGCGACCCAGGTTGTTACGGCCGCCGGAGGAGTTCTTGCCCTCCGTCAGCTTCTTGACCGGCTTGCCCTTGTAGAGCTCGCTGCGGTCCACGATCACCAGCTGGCGCAGGCCGGGGGTGATTGGTTTGAAGGTTTTCAAAGCCATCGGATCACTCTCTCAACCGATCAGAGGCCCGTCGTGACGTCGATGGTCTGGCCCTCGGCGAGGGTTACAACCGCCTTCTTCACGTCCGACCGCTGGCCGCGGGTGCCGCGGAACATCTTCACTTTGCCCTTGGTGAGGATCGTATTGACGCTCTTCACCTTGACATCGAATAGCTTCTCAACCGCTTCTTTGATCTGCGGCTTCGTCGCATCCAGTCGAACCTTGAAGACGACCTTGTTCTGTTCGGACAGGGCCGTGGCCTTCTCGGTAATGACCGGGCTCACGATTACATCGTAATGGCGCGGGTCCAGGCTCATTTGAAGCGCGCCTCCAGCGCATCGACAGCCGCCTTCGTGAGAACGAGCTTCTCGCGACGCAGGATGTCATAGACGTTGATGCCCTGCACCGGCAGGACGTCGATGTTCGGGATGTTGCGAGCAGCCCGCTGGAAGTTCGTCTCGATCTCGGCGCCGCCGATGATCAGGGCGTTGCCGAGGCCGAGCTTGCCGAAGCGCTCGACGAGAGCCTTCGTCCTCGGCTCGGACAGGGTCACGTCGTCGATCACGACGAGCGAGGCATCCTTGGCCTTGGACGAAAGCGCGTGCTTCAGAGCGAGAGCGCGGACCTTCTTGGGCAGGTCATGCGCATGGCTGCGGACCTGCGGGCCGAAGGCACGACCGCCGCCCCGGAACTGCGGAGCGCTCGCGGCGCCGTGGCGGGCGCTGCCGGTGCCCTTCTGCTTGTAGACCTTCTTCGTGGTCCGATCGATGAGCGAACGGTTCTTCACGGCGTGCGTACCGGCCTGGCGCTTTGCGAGCTGCCAACGAACGCAACGGGCCAGAAGATCGGCGCGCGGCTCGAGACCGAAGATGGCCTCGTTCAGGTCGACCGAACCTGCGGTGTTGCCCTCAAGCGTGGTGACATCAAGTTTCATCACGCATTCTCCTCTTGGGCCTGCTCAGCCTGGGCGGCGGGCGCAGTTTCGTTGCCTGTGCGGAACGCGCCGGGCATCGGCACTTCTGCGGGCAACTTGCGCTTCACCGCGTCGCGGACGAAGATCCAGCCGCCGGCGACGCCGGGAACGGCGCCCTCGACGAGGATCAGACCGCGCTCGACGTCGGTCGACACCACACGCAGGTTCTGCGTCGTGACGCGCTCGACACCCAGGTGACCCGGCATCTTCTTGTTCTTGAACGTCTTGCCCGGATCCTGGCGGCCACCGGTCGAACCGATCGAGCGGTGGGAGACCGACACGCCGTGCGTGGCGCGCAGTCCGCCGAAGTTCCAGCGCTTCATGCCGCCGGCAAAGCCCTTACCGGTGGTGATGCCCGTGACGTCCACGAACTGACCGGCAATGAAGTGATCAGCGGTGATCTCGGCGCCGACCGGGATGACAGCATCCTCGGAGACGCGGAACTCCGCGAGCTTGCGCTTCGGCTCGACCTTGGCGATGGCAAAGTTGCCGCGCTCGGCCTTCGAAACGTTCTTTACCTTGGCCTTGCCGACGCCGACCTGCAGCGCGGTGTAGCCGTTCTTTTCCTTGGTCCGGTGGGCGACGACCTGACAGCTGTCGACCTTCAGAACCGTGACGGGGATGTGTTCACCGGCATCCGTGAAGATGCGGGTCATCCCGACTTTCTGTGCAATGACGCCTGAGCGCATGTGCGTATCCTCTCGGCGTGTCTACCGATAGCTCCAAGCCAAACGGCTCAGAGCTTGATTTCCACGTCCACACCAGCAGCGAGATCGAGCTTCATCAGAGCATCAACCGTTTGCGGGGTGGGGTCCACGATATCGAGAACACGCTTGTGAGTGCGCATCTCGAACTGCTCGCGCGACTTCTTGTCGATGTGCGGCGAGCGAAGCACCGTAAAGCGCTCGATGCGCGTCGGCAGCGGGATAGGCCCGCGAACCTGAGCGCCGGTCCGCTTCGCGGTCGACACGATTTCCCGTGTCGAAGCGTCGAGGATCCGATGGTCGAACGCCTTAAGGCGAATACGAATGTTTTGACCGTTCATGGCTTATCCATTCAACAAGTGAAGCGGCCGAACCGTAACCCGGCCGCTGTCCTTTGATCCTCTAATCTCATCAATCCATTACGGCGGCGACGACGCCGGCGCCGACGGTGCGGCCGCCCTCACGGATGGCAAAGCGCAGCTTCTCCTCCATGGCGATCGGCGCAATCAGCGTCACCTCCATGGTGATGTTGTCGCCCGGCATCACCATCTCGGTGCCCTCCGGCAGCGTCACCACTCCCGTCACGTCCGTCGTGCGGAAGTAGAACTGCGGACGGTAGTTGCCGAAGAACGGCGTATGACGCCCGCCCTCTTCCTTGGTCAGGATGTACGCCTCGGCCTTGAACTTCGTGTGCGGCTTGATCGAGCCGGGCTTGCACAGCACCTGGCCGCGCTCCACGTCCTCGCGCTTCGTGCCGCGCAAGAGAACGCCCACGTTGTCGCCCGCCTGGCCCTGGTCGAGCAGCTTGCGGAACATCTCAACACCCGTGACCGTCGTCTTGACCGTGGCCTTCAGGCCCACGATCTCCACTTCCTCACCGACCTTCACAACGCCGCGCTCCACGCGACCCGTCACCACCGTGCCGCGGCCCGAGATCGAGAACACGTCCTCGATCGGCATCAGGAACGGCTGGTCGATCGGACGCTCCGGCTGCGGGATGTAGGCATCCACCTCGGCCATCAGCTTGAGAACCGCGTCGCGGCCGATCTCAGGCTGGCGGTCCTCCAGGGCGCAAAGGGCCGAGCCCTTCACGATCGGGATGTCGTCGCCCGGGAAGTCGTACTTCGACAGAAGCTCGCGCACCTCGAGCTCGACCAGGTCGAGAAGCTCGGCGTCGTCCACCATGTCGACCTTGTTCATGAACACCACAAGCGCCGGCACGCCCACCTGGCGGGCCAGAAGGATGTGCTCGCGGGTCTGCGGCATCGGGCCGTCGGCCGACGACACCACCAGGATCGCCCCGTCCATCTGGGCCGCACCCGTGATCATGTTCTTCACGTAGTCGGCGTGGCCCGGGCAGTCCACGTGGGCATAGTGCCGGTTCTTGGTCTCGTACTCCACGTGGGCGGTGGAGATCGTGATCCCGCGCGCCTTCTCTTCAGGCGCCTTGTCGATCTGGTCGTAGGCCGTAAACGTCGCCCCGCCCGACTCCGCCAGAACCTTCGTGATCGCCGCCGTCAGAGACGTCTTGCCATGGTCCACGTGACCAATCGTCCCAATGTTGCAGTGCGGCTTAGTCCGCTCAAACTTTTCCTTCGCCATCGTGGCACCCGTTCCTTTGATCGTTCAAAATTCGCTTAGTGGGTTCAGGCGTACTTCGCCTGAACCTCGGCAGCCACGTTCGACGGCACCTGTTCGTAGTGGTCGAACTGCATGGTGTAGCTCGCACGACCCTGGCTCATGCCGCGCAGGGTGTTGACGTAGCCGAACATGTTGGCGAGCGGGACCATCGCGTTGATGACCACGGCGTTGCCGCGCATGTCCTGACCCTGGATCTGACCGCGCCGGGAGTTCAGATCGCCGATCACCGAGCCCGTGTAGTCTTCGGGGGTCGTGACCTCGACCTTCATCACCGGCTCGAGCAGAACCGAACCACCCTTCTGCAGGGCTTCGCGCAGAGCCGCACGGGAGGCGATTTCGAAGGCCAGTGCCGACGAGTCGACTTCGTGGAAGGCACCGTCAACGAGTTCGACCTTCAGGTCGACCACCGGGAAGCCGGCGACGACGCCAGCACCCACGACCGACTGGAGGCCCTTCTCGACGCCCGGGATGTACTCCTTCGGCACCGCGCCACCTACGATCTTCGACTCGAAGGCAAAGCCTGCACCCTGCTCGTTCGGCTGAACGACGATCTTGACTCGGGCGAACTGGCCCGTACCGCCGGTCTGCTTCTTGTGGGTGTAGTCGATCTCGGCCTTCTTAGTGACCGTCTCACGGTAGGCCACCTGCGGAGCGCCGATATTCGCATCGACCTTGTAGGTACGACGGAGAATGTCGACCTTGATGTCGAGGTGAAGCTCGCCCATGCCCTTCAGGATCGTCTGGCCCGACTCCTGGTCGGTGGAGACGCGGAAGGACGGGTCCTCGGCAGCCAGCTTCGACAGGGCAAGGCCCAGCTTCTCCTGGTCGGCCTTCGACTTCGGCTCGATGGCGATCTCGATGACCGGCTCCGGGAACTCCATGCGCTCGAGGATCACAGCCTTGCTGGGATCGCACAGCGTGTCGCCGGTGCGGACTTCCTTGAGGCCCGCGAGAGCGACGATGTCGCCCGCATAGGCTTCCTTGATGTCCTCACGGTTGTTCGCATGCATCAGAAGCATGCGGCCGACGCGCTCTTTCTTGTCGCGCGAGGAGTTGAGGAGGGTTTCGCCCGCATTCACCTTGCCGGAATAGACGCGGCAGAAGGTGATCGTGCCGACGAAGGGGTCGTCCATGATCTTGAAGGCGAGCATGGAGAAGCCTTCGTCGTCCTTCGGCAGACGGGTCGTCGGCTCTTCGGTCTTGAAGTCGATGCCCTGGATGGCCTCACGGTCTGCCGGGGACGGCAGGAAGTCCACGACGGCGTCGAGCAGGGGCTGAACGCCCTTGTTCTTGAACGCGGAGCCGCAGAGCACCGGGTGGAAGGCGCGACGCTGCACGGCCGTGCGGATCAGGCGGCGCAGGGTGGCCTCGTCCGGCTCCTGGCCGTCCAGGTAGGCCATCATGGCCTCGTCGTCCATTTCCACGGCAGCTTCGACCAGCTTGCCACGATACTCGAGGGCCTGATCCTTCAGGTCGTCCGGGATCTCGACTTCGTCGAAGTTGGCGCCGAGCGCCTCGCCGGACCAGACGAGGGCCTTCATCTTGATCAGATCGACCATGCCGCGGAAATCGCTCTCCGCTCCGATCGGGATCTGAAGGCAGACGGGCTTGCCGGCCACGCGCTTCACGATGTCGGCGACGCAGTTGAAGAAGTTCGCGCCGGTCTTGTCCATCTTGTTGACGAACACGACACGAGGAACGTCGTACTTGTCGGCCTGGCGCCACACGGTCTCGGTCTGGGGCTCAACGCCCTGGTTGCCGTCGAGAACGCAGACAGCGCCATCGAGCACGCGCAGGGAACGCTCGACTTCGATGGTGAAGTCGACGTGGCCGGGGGTGTCGATGATGTTCAGGCGCTTGTCGCGCCAGAAGCAGGTGGTCGCAGCGGACGTGATCGTGATGCCACGCTCCTGCTCCTGCTCCATCCAGTCCATGGTGGCGGCACCCTCGTGCACTTCACCGATCTTGTGGGACTTACCGGTGTAGTAGAGGATGCGCTCGGTCGTGGTGGTCTTGCCGGCATCGATGTGGGCCATGATGCCGAAGTTGCGGTAGTCCTCAATCGCGTGCGTGCGTGGCATCGCTCAGCTCCTCAGACCTTTACCAGCGGTAATGCGAGAACGCACGGTTGGCTTCCGCCATACGGTGGGTGTCTTCGCGCTTCTTCACGGCATTGCCGCGGTTGTTCGAGGCATCGAGCAGCTCGGCGGAGAGACGCTCGACCATGGTCTTGTCGTTGCGGCCGCGAGCGGCCTGGATGATCCAGCGGATCGCGAGAGCCTGACGGCGCTCCGTGCGGACTTCGACCGGGACCTGGTAGGTCGCACCGCCAACGCGGCGGGAGCGGACCTCGATCGCCGGAGCGACGTTGTCGAGGGCCTGCTTGAACACTTCCAGCGGGTTAGCCTTGGCGCGGCTCTCGATGCTGTCGAACGCACCGTAGACGATGCTTTCTGCAGCGGACTTCTTGCCGTCGTACATGATGGAATTCATGAACTTCGTGACGACCACATCTCCGAACTTGGCGTCCGGGATGATCTCACGCTTTTCGGCGCTATGGCGACGGGACATGAGCTGACCTCAATGACAGTTGACGGCTTACTTCGGCCGCTTTGCGCCGTACTTCGAACGACGCTGCTTACGATTCTTCACGCCCTGGGTGTCGAGGACACCGCGGAGGATGTGATAGCGGACACCCGGAAGGTCCTTCACCCGGCCGCCGCGGATCATGACCACGGAGTGCTCTTGAAGGTTGTGGCCCTCACCCGGGATGTACCCGATGACTTCAAACCCGTTCGTCAGACGAACCTTGGCGACCTTACGCAGAGCCGAGTTGGGCTTCTTCGGAGTCGTCGTATAAACGCGCGTGCACACGCCACGCTTCTGCGGGCAGGCCTCAAGCGCGGGAACCTTATTCCGGCTCTTTTGCGCAGTCCGCGGCTTGCGGATCAGCTGAGAGATCGTTGGCATCCTGTGCCCTCTTTGACCGGCCACCCGGCAGGTGGCCATGAATGTGTCTTCAACGGTTGAACGCCGCTCTTCGCCCCTGCGGACCTTTTCAGGTTGCACAAAACGAAGCCACGCCATTGACTTTGGTAAGCCCCTGGCGCGGTGCGATTGCAGAGGACCACGATCGTGAGACCGCGGTCGTGCCCTAAATCTGACTAGTGTCAGTCAAGGTTGAGTTCGGCAGCGTTTAGGTGGCATCCGTCGAAGCTAGGCGCCTCGACTGGCGAAAACCTACGGCCAGCCGGAAAGTCCGGTCTCTCTAGCGTCCGAGTCGTGCAAAGTCAACACTTTTCGGTAACGATCCAGAAAGGCGCCCTGATGACGGGATGCTGCCGGGCCTGTGTCTTCTATATGGGTTTCTTCCCGGGCAGCACAAGGTTATACGGTAACGGCAATTTGGAGCAAGCGGTGACGGCTGCGATTCATTTCGAGACCGAAGCTTACGATGTGTCTCATGGCAAGCCCATGGGCCGCCACTTCGCCGGTCATGGCTTTCTCTCAGCCTTCGCCCGCCATTCGTCCAGGGATGACCCCGTCGGATATGTCAGCAATGCGAAGCTTGGCGGCGAATTCTGCAGCTTCATCAAGAGCTTCCGCCCGGAGAGCTCGCCCCGTTACGTCATGACTGCCAAAGCCGGCGCTCTCAGGCAGATCGGCTGCCTTTTCACGCCCAGTCCGATCAATGCTGCTCAAACCTGGCAGCGGGAGCTTCATGGGGCCGGATCGTGGAGCCTGTGCGGGGTGAACCATACCCTCTCTTCCGCTCGCGCCATGGATGGCCTTACCTCCCTCCTCACCGCTGCGGTGCAGCCCTGGGATGCGATCATCTGTACATCGATCGCCGCCCGTTCGGTCATAGAGACCCTGTTCTCGCGACAGGAGAATCAGCTGTCGCGGCGCCTGGGCGCCACCCGATTCGTCAGGCCGCAACTCCCGGTGATTCCTCTAGGGGTGGACTGTCATGCCCAAGCTCGACGGTCGGAGCGCAGGGACGAGGCGCGTTCATCCCTCGGGATCGAACCGGGTGACTTCGTCGTCCAGTTTCTCGGGCGCCTGTCCTTTCATGCCAAGGCAAACCCTACTCCCATGTACCTGGCCTTGGAGCGCCTTACCCATCGCCATCGGGTCGTCCTGATCGAATGCGGCTGGACGGCCAACGAGCAGATCGCTCAGGCCTTCTCGGAGGCAAGGGCCAAGTTGTGCCCGTCCGTACGGTCCATCGTGCTCGACGGCCGGATCAATGACATCCGGGATACGGCATGGGCGGCGGCGGACGTGTTCTGCTCCCTGTCCGACAACATTCAGGAAACTTTCGGCCTCACTCCCATCGAAGCCATGGCGGCCGGGCTGCCTGTGGTGGTGACCGACTGGGACGGGTACAGGGATACAATTAGAAACGGCATCGACGGGTTTGCCGTACCAACCATGGCTGCCCCTCCGGAAGCGGGACAGCATCTTGCGATACGCCATGCGCTCGAAGTCGACAGCTATGACTCCTATATCGGCCAGGCATCGACTGCCGTTGCGGTAGACGTGGACGCAACGGCGGCAGCCTTCGAGCGTCTTGCCTCTGATCCGGACCTGCGTCGAAGAATGGGCGTGAACGGGGTGGCCCGTGCCAGGGAGCGCTTTGACTGGAAGGTCATCGTCGGAGCCTATGAAGAGCTGTGGCGGGAATTGGCCGCCTTGAGACATGCCGGGCAGGCAACTCCCTCCCCTGAGGCCATGCGCGGCTTCTGGCCTGCCCGTCCCGACCCCTTCGAACTCTTTGCCAGCTTTCCTTCGCTCCCCTTCTCCAGCCGTCATGTTGTGTCCCAGGCAGCCGGCATTGGTGAGACCGAGGTGCTGGAGCGGCTGAGCCTGAAGGTGTCGCTGGTGAATGCATCACCGGATGTATCTTCCACCCTCCTCCTGGCTTTGTGGAAGCTGGCTGGCGGGCAAGGCACAACAGTCCGAGATATTCTCGCCGCACACCAGAACTCTTCGCCGGCCCTTGTGGTCAGAGCCCTCCTGTGGCTTGCGAAGCTCGGCCTGCTCACAATCGTGCCCTTGGATCAGCGTTCATAAACCGGCGCTGACGAAAAAAGGCCGCCCGGAGGCGGCCTTTCTCAGTATTGCCATGCTGCGGCAGGTTACTCAGCTGCCGGGGGCAGCTCGCTGACCTGAGCCTGGGACTCTGAGCGCTTCTGCTGCAGGATCAGCTCGTCGCGATGGGTCGCAACAGCCTTGATCTGAGCAGTGAGCGCACCCGTACCGGCCGGGATCAGGCTGCCGACGATGACGTTCTCCTTGAGGCCCTCGAGGGTGTCGACCTTGCCGTTGACCGCCGCCTCCGTGAGGACGCGGGTGGTCTCCTGGAAGGACGCCGCCGAGATGAAGGAGCGGGTCTGCAGTGAGGCCTTGGTGATACCGAGGAGAACCGGCACGCCGACGGCGGGCTTCTTCTTCTCGGACACGAGACGCTCGTTGATCTCCTCGAACTCGAGACGATCCACCTGCTCGCCGTTGAGCAGCTCGGAGTCGCCACCCTCGGTGATCTCGACCTTCTGCAGCATCTGGCGAACGATCACCTCGATGTGCTTGTCGTTGATGAGCACGCCCTGGAGGCGGTAGACCTCCTGGATCTCGTTCACCAGATAGGCTGCGAGCTCCTCGACGCCCTTGATCGCCAGGATGTCGTGTGGTGCCGGATTGCCGTCGACGATGAAGTCTCCGGTCTCGACCACGTCGCCGTCCTGCAGGTGGATGTGCTTGCCCTTCGGGATCAGGTACTCCACCGGCTCGGAGCCGTCGTGCGGGTTCAAGGTCAGGCGACGCTTGCTCTTGTAGTCGCGGCCGAACTGGATCGTGCCGGACTTCTCCGCAATGATCGCCGCATCCTTCGGACGACGGGCCTCGAACAGCTCCGCCACGCGCGGCAGACCGCCCGTGATGTCGCGGGTCTTGGCGCTCTCGGTCGAGACGCGGGCGAGAATGTCGCCGGCCTTGACCTTCGAGCCCGGATCGGCCGCGAGGATCGCGTCCACAGGCAGCAGGTAGCGGGCGTCGCCGCCGCGGGCGACCTTGGCCACCTTGCCGCCGGCGCCCTGGATGACCACCGCCGGACGCAGATCGGCCGTACGCGGGGAACCGCGCCAGTCGATGACCACGCGCTTGGCGATGCCGGTCGACTCGTCCATCGACTCGATCATCGAGGCGCCGTCCACAAGGTCCTCGTAGCCCACGGTGCCGTCGATCTCCGTGAGGATCGGACGGGAGTAGGGATCCCACTCGGCGATGCGCTGGCCGCGCTTGATCGTGTCGCCCTCGTCCACCTTCAGGCGGGATCCGTATTGCAGGCGGTGAACCGCCCGCTCCGTGCCGTCCTGGCCGATGATCACAACAGCCACGTTGCGGCCCATGACGACGAGGTCGCCGTCGGAGTTGCGCGCAATGTTCTTGTTGCGGAAGCCGATGGTGCCCTCGAAGCTCGACTCGATGAAGGACGAGTCGGCGATCTGAGCCGCGCCACCGATGTGGAAGGTACGCATGGTCAACTGCGTGCCCGGCTCACCGATGGACTGCGCCGCGATCACGCCGACAGCCTCGCCGTGGTTGACCGGGGTGCCCCGGGCCAGGTCGCGACCATAGCAGGTGGCGCAGACGCCGTTCTTCGACTCGCAGACGAGCACGGAGCGGATCTTCACCTCCTGGATGCCGGCAGCGCCGATCGCCTCGAGATGATGCTCCTCGATCATCGTGCCTTTTGGTACGATGATCGCGCCGTCCTGGGCCGTCAGATCCTCTGCCGTCGAGCGGCCGAGGATGCGCGAGGCCAGCGATGCGACCACCTGGCCGGCGTCGATGATGGCGCGCATCTTGATGCCACGCTCGGTGCCGCAATCCGGCTCACGGATGACCGCGTCCTGCGCCACGTCGACGAGGCGGCGGGTCAGATAACCCGAGTTCGCCGTCTTGAGCGCAGTGTCGGCCAGACCCTTGCGGGCGCCGTGGGTCGAGTTGAAGTACTCGAGAACGTCGAGGCCTTCCTTGAAGTTCGAGATGATCGGCGTCTCGATGATCTCGCCCGACGGCTTGGCCATGAGGCCGCGCATCGCCGCGAGCTGCTTCATCTGGGCCGGCGAACCACGAGCGCCCGAGTGGGACATCATGTAGATCGAGTTGACCGGCTTGTCGCGGCCGTTCTCGTCCTTCTGCACCGTGGAGATGCGGTTCATCATCTCGCCGGCGAGACGGTCGGAGCACTTCGCCCAGGCGTCGACAACCTTGTTGTACTTCTCGCCCTGGGTGATGAGGCCGTCCTGGTACTGCTGCTCGTAGTCCTTCGCGAGGGAACGGGTCTCCTCGACGATGTCCCACTTGTTCTCCGGGATCACCATGTCGTCCTTGCCGAACGAGATGCCGGCCTTGAACGCATTGTAGAAGCCGAGGCCCATGATGCGATCGCAGAAGATCACCGATTCCTTCTGACCGCAGTGCCGGTAGACGGCATCGATCATGTTGGAGATCTCCTTCTTGGTCATGAGCTTGTTCACGACGTCGAAGGGCAGCATGGGGTGCTTGGGCAGGAGACGGGAGAGCATCACGCGGCCTGCCGTGGTGTCGACGATCTTCGACACCGGCTTGCCGTCCTCATCCAAGCCTTCCCAGCGGTAGCGGATCTTGGTGTGGAGCGTGATGACCTTCTCGTTCAGGGCATGCTCGATCTCGCCCATGTCGGAGAAGGCCTTGCCCTGTCCGGGCTGGCCGTCCGACACGATGGAGAGGTAGTAGAGACCGAGAACGATGTCCTGAGACGGCACGATGATCGGCTGACCGTTGGCCGGGTGCAGGATATTGTTGGTCGACATCATCAGCACGCGGGCCTCGAGCTGAGCCTCGAGCGAGAGCGGCACGTGGACGGCCATCTGGTCGCCGTCGAAGTCCGCGTTGAATGCGGCGCAGACGAGCGGGTGCAGCTGGATCGCCTTGCCCTCGATGAGGGTGGGCTCGAAGGCCTGGATGCCGAGGCGGTGGAGCGTCGGGGCGCGGTTCAGGAGAACCGGATGCTCGCGGATGACCTCGTCCAGGATGTCCCAGACCTCGGGCTTCTCCTTCTCGACGAGCTTCTTCGCCTGCTTGACGGTGGCGGACAGGCCGCGGGCGTCGAGCTTGGCGTAGATGAACGGCTTGAAGAGCTCGAGCGCCATCTTCTTCGGCAGGCCGCACTGATGAAGCTTGAGCTCGGGACCGACCACGATCACCGAGCGGCCGGAGTAGTCGACGCGCTTGCCGAGCAGGTTCTGACGGAACCGGCCCTGCTTGCCCTTCAGCATGTCGGCGAGCGACTTCAGCGGACGCTTATTGGCGCCCGTGATGACGCGGCCGCGGCGGCCGTTGTCGAACAGGGCGTCGACGGCCTCCTGGAGCATGCGCTTCTCGTTGCGGACGATGATGTCCGGCGCGCGAAGCTCCATGAGCCGCTTGAGGCGGTTGTTGCGGTTGATGACGCGGCGGTAGAGGTCGTTCAGGTCCGAGGTCGCAAAGCGGCCGCCGTCCAGCGGCACGAGCGGACGCAGGTCCGGCGGGATCACCGGAACGACGGTCATGATCATCCACTCGGGCTTGTTGCCCGACTGAACGAAGGCCTCGATGATCTTGAGGCGCTTCATGAGCTTCTTGGGCTTCAGCTCGGACGTGGTGACCGCGATCTCCTCGCGGATCTCCTGCGCGGTCTTCTCGAGGTCGAGCTCCTGCAGGATCCGGCGGATGGCCTCCGCGCCGATCATGGCCGTGAACGAGTCCTCACCGAACTCGTCCTGAGCACGGATGTACTCCTCCTCGGTGAGGAGCTGACGGTCCTTCATGGGCGTCAGGCCCGCATCGACGACGATGTAGGATTCGAAATAGAGGATGCGCTCCAGATCCTTCAGGGTCATGTCGAGCAGCAGACCGATGCGGCTCGGCAGGGACTTGAGGAACCAGATGTGGGCGACGGGCGCGGCGAGCTCGATGTGGCCCATGCGGTCGCGACGGACGCGGGCCAGCGTCACCTCGACGCCGCACTTCTCGCAGATCACGCCCTTGTACTTCATGCGCTTGTACTTGCCGCACAGGCACTCGTAATCCTTGATCGGGCCAAAGATGCGCGCGCAGAACAAGCCGTCGCGCTCGGGCTTGAACGTGCGGTAGTTGATGGTCTCCGGCTTCTTGATCTCGCCGTAGGACCAGGACAGAATCTTCTCAGGGCTCGCGATCGAGATCTTGATCTGATCGAAGCTCTGCGGCTGGGCCGTCTGGTTGAAGAGATTCATGACCTCTTGATTCATCGCCGTCTCCTGGGCTGGAGGGCGCTAGATAAGCACCCTCACCGGCAATTGCATGGGGCCGCGGCATCATCGCCGCGGCCAAACGTCTAACTTGAGCGGTCGGCTTACTCGGCAGCCTCGGACGGGGGCAGCTGCCCCGCCTCGTTTGCGGCCTTCTTGGAATTGGTCAGCTCCACGTTGAGGCCGAGCGACCGCATTTCCTTCACGAGAACGTTGAAGCTCTCCGGAATGCCCGACTCGAAGGTGTCGTCGCCACGAACGATGGCTTCGTAGACCTTCGTGCGGCCGGCCACGTCGTCGGACTTGACCGTGAGCATCTCCTGAAGGGTGTAGGCGGCACCGTAAGCCTCCAGAGCCCACACCTCCATTTCGCCGAAGCGCTGGCCGCCGAACTGGGCCTTGCCGCCCAGCGGCTGCTGGGTGACGAGGCTGTAGGGGCCAATGGAGCGGGCGTGGATCTTGTCGTCCACGAGGTGGTGGAGCTTCAGCATGTAGATGTAGCCCACTGTCACCTTGCGGTCGAACGGCTCACCGGTCTTGCCGTCATAGAGCGTCACCTGACCCGACGGGTCGAGGCCGGCCTTCTGCAGCATGAACTCGATGTCCGATTCCTTCGCGCCGTCGAAGACGGGGGTTGCGAACGGAACGCCGCGACGCAGCTTGTTGCCGAGCTCGGCCAGTTCCTCGTCGGAAGCCTGCTCGATCTCGGGCAGGTTGCCGTAGATCGACACGAGCTGATCGCGAAGCCCCTTCGACTGGCCCGACCGCATGTAGGCATCGACTGCCTGGGCGACCTGCTTGCCGAGACCGGCAGCAGCCCAGCCGAGGTGCGTCTCGAGGATCTGACCGACGTTCATGCGGCTCGGCACGCCCAGCGGGTTGAGCACGATGTCCGCATGCGTGCCGTCCTCGAGGAACGGCATGTCCTCGATGGGGACGATGCGCGACACGACACCCTTGTTGCCGTGACGGCCGGCCATCTTGTCGCCCGGCTGGATCTTGCGCTTCACGGCCACGAAGACCTTGACCATCTTCATGACGCCCGGAGGAAGCTCGTCGCCGCGCTGCAGCTTCTCGACCTTGTCGAGGAAGCGCTGCTCGAGGCGCTTCTTCGACTCGTCGTACTGCTTCTGCATGGCCTCGATCTCGGTCATCAGAGCATCGTCTTCGACCGCGAACTGCCACCACTGGGACCGCGGGTGCTCGTTGAGGAGCTCGCGGCTGATCTTCGTGTCCTTCTTGAAGCCCTTCGGGCCCGCAACGGCGCTCCTGCCGGTGAGGATTTCAGCCAGACGCGCATAGGTGTTGCGGTCGAGGATCGCCTGCTCGTCGTCCCGGTCCTTCGCGAGACGCTCGATCTCCTCGCGCTCGATGGCCTGGGCGCGCTCGTCCTTGTCGACGCCGTGACGGTTGAAGACGCGGACTTCCACGATGGTGCCGGTCACGCCCGGGGGCACGCGCAACGAGGTATCGCGAACGTCCGAAGCCTTCTCGCCGAAGATGGCGCGCAGAAGCTTCTCTTCCGGCGTCATCGGGCTCTCGCCCTTCGGCGTGATCTTGCCGACGAGGATGTCGCCCGCATGGACCTCGGCGCCGATATAGACGATGCCGGCCTCGTCGAGGTTCTTCAACGCCTCCTCCGACACGTTCGGAATGTCGCGCGTGATTTCCTCAGGACCCAGCTTCGTGTCGCGGGCCATCACCTCGAACTCCTCGATGTGGATCGAGGTGAAGACGTCTTCCTTCACGATCCGCTCGGAGAGCAGGATCGAGTCTTCGAAGTTGTAGCCGTTCCACGGCATGAACGCGACGAGCACGTTCCGGCCGAGCGCCAGCTCGCCGTACTCGGTCGACGGGCCGTCGGCGATGATGTCGCCCTTGCGCACGAGGTCGCCGGCGCGGACCAGCGGCTTCTGCGTGATGCAGGTCGACTGGTTGGAGCGCTGGAACTTCTGCAGGCGGTAGATGTCGACGCCCGGACGGGTCGGATCCGTATTCTCCGTCGCGCGGACGACGATACGGGTCGCGTCCACCTGGTCGACGACGCCGGTGCGGCGGGCCGCAATGGCGGCACCGGAGTCACGGGCCACGATCGCTTCCATGCCGGTGCCGACGAACGGAGCGTCCGCCTGCACGAGCGGCACGGCCTGACGCTGCATGTTCGATCCCATGAGCGCGCGGTTCGCGTCGTCGTTCTCGAGGAACGGGATGAGCGCGGCCGCAACGGAAACGAGCTGCTTCGGCGAAACCTCCATGAGGTCCACGCGATCCGGAGCCACGACGATGTTCTCACCGGCGCGGCGGCAGATCACGAGCTCTTCCGTGAGCGTGCCGTTGTCATCGAGCAGCGAGTTGGCCTGGGCGATGTTGTACTTCGCCTCTTCCATGGCCGAGAGGTAGATCACCTCGTCGGTCACGCGGCTGTCGCGCACCCGGCGGAACGGCGTCTCGATGAAGCCGTACTTGTTCACGCGGGCAAAGGTGGCCAGCGAGTTGATCAGACCGATGTTCGGGCCTTCCGGCGTCTCGATCGGGCAGATGCGGCCGTAGTGCGTCGGGTGCACGTCGCGCACCTCGAAGCCGGCGCGCTCGCGGGTCAGACCGCCCGGGCCGAGGGCCGAGAGGCGACGCTTGTGCGTGACCTCGGAGAGCGGGTTGGTCTGGTCCATGAACTGCGAGAGCTGCGAGGAGCCGAAGAACTCGCGCACGGCGGCAGCGGCAGGCTTCGCGTTGATCAGGTCCTGCGGCATAACGGTGTCGATATCGACCGACGACATGCGCTCCTTGATCGCGCGCTCCATGCGCAGCAGGCCCAGGCGGTACTGGTTCTCCATGAGCTCGCCGACCGAGCGCACGCGACGGTTGCCGAGGTGGTCGATGTCGTCGATCTCGCCCTTGCCGTCGCGCAGGTCCACGAGGGCCTTCGTGACCGCGAGGATGTCCTCGCGGCGAAGGGTGCGCACGGTGTCCTCGGCATCGAGGTCGAGGCGCATGTTCATCTTCACGCGACCCACGGCCGAGAGGTCGTAGCGCTCGGCATCGAAGAACAGCGAGTTGAACATGGCTTCCGCCGTGTCGAGGATCGGCGGCTCTCCCGGACGCATGACGCGATAGATGTCGAACAGGGCGTCCTCACGGGAGGAAGCCTTGTCGATGGCGAGCGTGTTGCGGATATACGGGCCCACGGTGACGTGGTCGATGTCGAGAACAGGGATCTCGGTGAAGCCGGCTTCGCCCAGACCCTTCAGCAGTTTCTCGGTGATCTCGTCGCCGGCCTCGGCGTAGATCTCGCCGGTGGCCGGGTTGACCAGGTCCTCGCCGATATACTGACCGTAGAGGTCCTCGTCGGTCGCGCGCAGGTTCTTGAGGCCCTTCTCGGCGAGCTGGCGAGCGGTGCGTGCGGTCAGCTTCTTGCCGGCCTCGAGCACGACCTCGCCCGACTTGGCGTCGATCAGGTCCACTGAGGCCTTGAAGCCCTTCATGCGCTCCGCATCGAACGGCACCGACCAGGCGGCGCCGTCGCGGGCATAGGTGATGCGGTTGTAGAAGGTGGTGAGGATCTCCTCGCCGTCGAGACCGAGGGCGTAGAGCAGGGACGTGACCGGGAGCTTACGCTTGCGGTCGATACGGGCATACACGATGTCCTTGGCGTCGAACTCGATGTCGAGCCAGGAACCGCGATAAGGGATGATGCGGGCGGCGAACAGCAGCTTGCCCGACGAATGGGTCTTGCCCTTGTCGTGGTCGAAGAACACGCCCGGCGAACGGTGCATCTGGGAGACGATGACGCGCTCGGTGCCGTTGACGATGAAGGTGCCGTTGTCGGTCATGAGCGGCATGTCGCCCATGTAGACGTCCTGCTCCTTGATGTCCTTCACGGAGCGGGCGCCGGTATCCGGGTCCACATCGAATACGATGAGGCGCAGCGTGACCTTGAGCGGCGCAGCGAAGGTCATGCCCCGCTGGCGGCACTCGTCCACGTCGTATTTCGGGGGCTCGAACGTATACTTCACGAACTCGAGCAGGGCAGTATTCGAAAAGTCCGAAATCGGGAAAACCGATTTGAAGACGGCTTGCAAGCCCTCTTCCGGCCGGCCGCCCTTTGGCTCTTCGACCATCAGGAACTGGTCGTAGGATGCCTTCTGAACCTCGATGAGGTTCGGCATCTCCGCCACTTCCTTGATTTTTCCGAAGAACTTGCGAATGCGCTTCCGGCCGATCAGTGTGTTGGCCATCTGGACCTCGTTCCTCATACACGGCTAATCGTGAATCCCGGGATCGGGACCCTGGATGAGCCGCCCGGCGAAAAGCGCCGGTTTTCGAACCTATCCGGGCTCATGGCGAGCCCTTCTGAACACCGCCAAAGAAGCCTGGCCTCTTTGACGACACAACGGCCCCAGGCAAAAACGCCCGGGACCGTGTGTTTTTGAACCCCGAATGCTCGGGGGTAACCCTGCGGCCGTGACGGCCGCAAAATTACTTGAGCTCGACCTTGGCGCCGACCTTCTCGAGGGTCGCCTTGATCTTCTCGGCTTCGTCCTTGGAAACGCCTTCCTTAACGGGCTTCGGCGCGCCTTCGACGAGGTCCTTAGCTTCCTTGAGGCCCAGGCCCGTGATGCCACGGACTTCCTTGATGACCTCGATCTTCTTGTCGCCGGTAGCAGCCAGAACGACCGTGAACTCGGTCTGCTCTTCAGCAGCCGGAGCACCGGCGCCAGCGCCAGGAGCAGCAGCAACGGCAACAGCCGCAGCAGCGGAAACGCCCCACTTTTCTTCAAGCATCTTCGAGAGCTCAGCGGCCTCGAGAACGGTCAGCGACGACAGATCGTCAACGAGCTTGGCAAGATCAGCCATTTCTTAGTTCCTTAGGTTCGGTTCGAACGATTGATAGTTTTGAGGTACGGCCTCACGCCGCTTCGCCTGTCTTGGCATAGGCCCCGAATACGCGGGCGAGCTTCGCCGCCGGCGCAGTGCTGAGCTGAGCGATCTTGGTAGCCGGAGCCTGGATAAGGCCGACCAGCTTGCCGCGCAGTTCATCAAGGGACGGCAGAGTGGCAAGTGCCTTCACTCCGTCCACGTTCAGGGAGGTCGCGCCCATTGCGCCGCCGAGGATCACGAGCTTGTCGTTCCCCTTGGCGAAATCAACAGCGACCTTTGGCGCCGCGACCGGATCGCTCGAATAAGCGATCAGGGTCGGGCCTTTCATGAGGCCCGAGATGGACGCGACGTCCTTGCCTTCGAGAGCGATTTTGGCGAGGCTGTTTTTTGCGACCTTCACGGTGGCGCCGGCCTGCTTCATCTGCGCGCGCAGCTTCTGCATGTCGGCGACCGTGAGGCCAGCATAGTGGGCGACGACGACAACGCTCGTGGTGCTAAACACGTCGTTGAGAGTCGAGACGAGCTCGCGCTTTGCTGCTCTTTCCACTGGGCTCTCTCCGGTTGGCGGAAGATTTCCGCCGGTTGCATTTGCCGCTCAAGGCCCGGACTTGCATCCGAGGCATCTTGAACGACGCTCTCGCAAGCCCTGTCCCCCAAATGACGCCTGGCGGCGCACCGGGTGAGATGGTTCGAACCGACTCCCGTCATCTGCGTTAGCAGATGGTAAACTCGGCTTCCCCGTCTATGCAGGCCCTTTCGAATTAAACCGGCTAGGCCGGCACCTGCAGTCTTGGACA
Source organism: Microvirga sp. jy35 (assembly GCF_056148915.1). Taxonomy (NCBI): domain Bacteria; kingdom Pseudomonadati; phylum Pseudomonadota; class Alphaproteobacteria; order Hyphomicrobiales; family Methylobacteriaceae; genus Microvirga; species Microvirga sp. jy35. The sequence continues at coordinate 125,699 of NZ_JBWBEW010000010.1, forward strand.
GGACATAGCCGGAACGCGCCAAAAGTTACCTCTTGGCTCGCCGGCCTGTCACCGCCCCGTCTCCGGGACGGATTCGCAGCCTGAAGCTCACGCGAAAGCGCAGCCTCGGCCTATGTTGGAAACTCAAAGAACCCCTATAATCCCTTTTTCCTCTCTTGCCAAGGGGCAGAGTAGGATAACTTTTAAGGATTTTGTGGCCTTAAGGCCGGCTCCGGTCCGGCCCCTGTCCTAACGTCATATAAGCTCTCCAGCCCCAATGGAAAAGGGCTGGCACCCTGAGGCGCCAGCCCTTCCAAGTCCTGAGCCAAGACAACCTTAGGCGTTGAGCACCGAAGCGGGATCAACCTTCACGCCCGGGCCCATCGTCGAGGAGACGGCGACGCGCTGGATGTAGGTGCCCTTGGCGCCTGAAGGCTTCGCCTTGGAGACGGCATCTGCGAAAGCTTTGATGTTCTCCACGAGCTTGGCCTCGTCGAACGAGGCCTTGCCAATGCCGGCATGGACGATGCCAGCCTTCTCGACGCGGAACTCGACGGCGCCGCCCTTGGCGGCCTCGACGGCACCCTTCACGTCCATGGTCACCGTTCCGACCTTCGGGTTCGGCATCAGGCCGCGCGGGCCGAGAACCTTACCGAGACGGCCGACGAGCGGCATCATGTCCGGGGTGGCGATGCAGCGGTCGAAGTCGATGGTGCCGCCGTTGACGCTCTCGAAGAGCTCCTCGGCGCCCACGATATCGGCACCGGCAGCCTTGGCCTCGTCAGCCTTGGCGCCGCGGGCGAAAACGGCCACGCGAACCGTACGGCCGGAGCCGTTCGGCAGGTTGCAGACGCCGCGGACCATCTGGTCGGCGTGACGGGGATCCACGCCAAGGTTCATCGAGATCTCGATGGTCTCGTCGAACTTCGCCTTGGCGCGGTCCTTGATCAGCTTCACCGCGTCCTGGATCGGATAAAGCTTGGTGGCATCAACGCCCTCACGGGCGGCGCGGATGCGCTTACCTTCTTTCACAGCCATCATGCCCTCCTTATGCCACTTCCATGCCCATCGAGCGCGCGGAGCCCTCGATCATGGCCATGGCGGATTCAACGGTGTCGCAGTTGAGATCGACCATCTTCTTCTCGGCGATCTCGCGGATCTGGTCGCGGGTCACGCGGCCCACATTGCCGCCCTTGCCGGGGGTCTGCGAACCCTTGTCGATCTTCGCGGCCTTCTTGAGCCAGTACGAGACCGGGGGCTGCTTCATCTCGAAGGTGAAGGAGCGGTCCTGATACGCGGTGATGATCACCGGGATCGGGGTCCCCTTCTCCATCTGCGCGGTCTTAGCATTGAAGGCCTTGCAGAATTCCATGATGTTCAGGCCGCGCTGACCGAGCGCCGGACCGATCGGCGGCGACGGGTTGGCTGCGCCTGCGGGCACTTGAAGCTTAACGTAGCCCGAGATTTTCTTTGCCATAGGACTGCTCCTAATGGACCACGCACCCGGGGCCAACCGAGCGACATGGCAGTTGCAGATCGCGGTGCGGCCTCTTGAAGGCCCGGCTGGCGACCGGGCAGGCCTCCCGCGGATGAAAGGTCCTCTCAGAGGACCTGAGAAGCGCCACCATCAAGGTGCCACCTCCCTTCCGATCAGACCTTTTCGACCTGACCGTATTCGAGTTCGACCGGCGTCGCGCGGCCGAAGATGGACACCGCCACCTTGAGGCGGGCCCGGGCGTGGTCGACTTCCTCGACGACGCCGTTGAACGAGGCGAACGGCCCGTCGGAGACGCGGACCTGCTCGCCGATCTCAAAGCTCACGGAGGGCTTCGGGTGTTCGACACCCTCGGCCACCTGGCCCTTGATCCGCTCGGCCTCACGATCCGGGATCGGAACCGGCTTGGACTTGTCGGCCCCCAGGAAGCCCGTGACCTTCGGGGTGTTCTTGATGAGGTGGTAGACCTCGTCGGTCAGGTCGCACTTCACCAGGACATAGCCCGGGAAGAACTTGCGCTCGGTGTCGACCTTGCGGCCGCGGCGCACCTCGACGACCTTCTCGGTCGGAACCATGACCTCGTCGAACTTGTCCTCCAGGCCGCGCTGCGCCGCCTGATCCTTGATCGACTGGGCGACCTTGTTCTCGAAGTTCGAATAGGCGTGGACGATGTACCAACGCTTCGTCATTGCATCCACCCCTTAACCGCCGAGCCCAAGAATCACCGAGCGGACGCCCCAACCGATCGCCTGATCGACGACCAGGAAGAAGATGCTGGCAAGCACCACCATCACGAACACCATGGCGGTCGTGATCATGGTCTCCTTGCGCGTCGGCCAGGTCACCTTCGCGGCTTCCGAGCGGACCTGCTGTATGAAATCGAACGGGTTCGTCTTCGCCATTTCTCTGCGCCCGCACCGCCTTTGAGAGCGGCGACGAACGTCCTCTGAGGGCACCCGTGTGCCCAAATTGAAGGGGCGCGAGGCTGTTTTCAAGCCTCGCGCCACCTGTTCAAACCATCTACGGGGCGCTCTTTAGAGCAAAACGCCCGCTTTGTCGACCGCTGGCAGGAGTGGAGGGACTCGAACCCCCAACCCCCGGTTTTGGAGACCGGTGCTCTAGCCGATTGAGCTACACTCCTCCGGCGGTCAACAGGTGGCGGAAACCCGCCACCTGGATCTCATCAATCCATTACGGCGGCGACGACGCCGGCGCCGACGGTGCGGCCGCCCTCACGGATGGCAAAGCGCAGCTTCTCCTCCATGGCGATCGGCGCAATCAGCGTCACCTCCATGGTGATGTTGTCGCCCGGCATCACCATCTCGGTGCCCTCCGGCAGCGTCACCACTCCCGTCACGTCCGTCGTGCGGAAGTAGAACTGCGGACGGTAGTTGCCGAAGAACGGCGTATGACGCCCGCCCTCTTCCTTGGTCAGGATGTACGCCTCGGCCTTGAACTTCGTGTGCGGCTTGATCGAGCCGGGCTTGCACAGCACCTGGCCGCGCTCCACGTCCTCGCGCTTCGTGCCGCGCAAGAGAACGCCCACGTTGTCGCCCGCCTGGCCCTGGTCGAGCAGCTTGCGGAACATCTCAACACCCGTGACCGTCGTCTTGACCGTGGCCTTCAGGCCCACGATCTCCACTTCCTCACCGACCTTCACAACGCCGCGCTCCACGCGACCCGTCACCACCGTGCCGCGGCCCGAGATCGAGAACACGTCCTCGATCGGCATCAGGAACGGCTGGTCGATCGGACGCTCCGGCTGCGGGATGTAGGCATCCACCTCGGCCATCAGCTTGAGAACCGCGTCGCGGCCGATCTCAGGCTGGCGGTCCTCCAGGGCGCAAAGGGCCGAGCCCTTCACGATCGGGATGTCGTCGCCCGGGAAGTCGTACTTCGACAGAAGCTCGCGCACCTCGAGCTCGACCAGGTCGAGAAGCTCGGCGTCGTCCACCATGTCGACCTTGTTCATGAACACCACAAGCGCCGGCACGCCCACCTGGCGGGCCAGAAGGATGTGCTCGCGGGTCTGCGGCATCGGGCCGTCGGCCGACGACACCACCAGGATCGCCCCGTCCATCTGGGCCGCACCCGTGATCATGTTCTTCACGTAGTCGGCGTGGCCCGGGCAGTCCACGTGGGCATAGTGCCGGTTCTTGGTCTCGTACTCCACGTGGGCGGTGGAGATCGTGATCCCGCGCGCCTTCTCTTCAGGCGCCTTGTCGATCTGGTCGTAGGCCGTAAACGTCGCCCCGCCCGACTCCGCCAGAACCTTCGTGATCGCCGCCGTCAGAGACGTCTTGCCATGGTCCACGTGACCAATCGTCCCAATGTTGCAGTGCGGCTTAGTCCGCTCAAACTTTTCCTTCGCCATTGATCTCTACCTTACAGAGGCCAGGAACAAAAAACCCAGGGGCGTCCGATATTGCGGTTGCGCTCTTTGTGCAAGAGCCAATTTCGATATCGGGTCACATAGTTTTGAATGACCCGGTCGATCAGCCTATGCGGATGGGCGGTCCAAGGGAGTTCATCCCCTGCCCCCGCCCGCTTTGAGCGACCGCAGCGTGCTTTGTCAACCCAAACCAAATGGGCCAGGAACAGGCATCGGTGTCACTCACAGTCGCCACAGGCGAAGAAGCTATTTCGATATCCGCTGCTTCGATTTCAAGCCGGACCGGCCATGCCGCTCCGGCAGGATGCTCGCCACCCGGGAAGCACCTGCTCCGGAGCTCTTCCTGACCGATCAGCTACCAGGTTCAGCTCAAGGCTTGTGCCCCTACCACCCTCCTACCATATCCGGCCGAGCCGGCTCGCGGCCAAGCTTGCGACACGCCTCCTCGCGCCAAACGAAGTCCCGTGGATCACATGCGCGAAAAGCCTTCAGCAGCCCTTCGGCCATTGCCCGCCCTCATCTTCAGCTCCCGCTGGCTCCAGCTTCCGCTCTACATGGGGCTGATCGTGGCGCAATGCGTCTACGTTTTCCTGTTCATCAAGGAGCTGATCCATCTCGTGCTGCACGCCGGAGAGTTCGCGGAGCTGCAGATCATGCTGGTGGTGCTCGGCCTGATCGACGTCGTGATGATCTCGAACCTCCTGGTGATGGTGATCGTCGGCGGTTACGAGACCTTCGTCTCCCGTTTGAATCTCCACGGGCATCCGGACCAGCCGGAATGGCTGAGCCATGTCAATGCCGGCGTTCTCAAGGTGAAGCTGGCCATGGCGATCATCGGCATCTCTTCGATTCACCTCCTGCGCACCTTCATCGAGGCCGGCTATGTCGGGACCTCCAGGAGCACCTATACCGAAACCGGCATAACCCTGCAGACGGTGATCCACTCGGTCTTCATTCTTTCCGCCATCGGCATCGCCTATGTGGACCGGATGTCACAGGTCGACCATCACTAGTTTCCGGCCCCATGATGAGCCAGAATGGGCGGTGAGATGCGGCTCCCTCCTGCCCGCCCCTTCCCATCCTTTTAGAACCGGCCTAGTGGAAAGCCGGTTTTCGAAAGGGGGCACACCTTCAAGGATGCATTCATGCGGATGATCTACTTGACCCACGCCGCCCGAACGGGTCCGAGACGGCCCTGGAATACAATCGCCAAGCTCATAATGGGGTTCGCGGCCGCCGCCGCGTTGCTGATCATCGCTCTGGTCGGACTGATCGTCGTCCTGCCCCTGGTGCTGCTCAGCGGCCTCGCCATGTATGCCTATCTCCGCCGCAAGCTCCGTACAGAGAGGCGCAAGACGAAGGATGACGTGATCGATGCCGAGTATACGGTCGTCGAGCGCCACGACTGACGGTCGGCAACGTGCCGATCGGGGGCACATATCAGTCTGCAAAAGAGGTTTTTTGTCGTGTCAGGCCATGGAAGCCTGGAAAAGCCCTAGGGAGAAAGGTGGAGCGGGTGAAGGGAATCGAACCCTCGTATTCAGCTTGGAAGGCTGCTGCTCTACCATTGAGCTACACCCGCATGCCCTTCGGTTGGGTGGTGGGGGAAGTAGGACTCGAACCTACGAAGGCATAGCCAGCGGATTTACAGTCCGCCCCCTTTGCCGCTCGGGACATTCCCCCTTAGAACCCAACCCGAACGCACAACGCCGAGGCTGTTCCGCGGATCGCTTCGCCTGAGGCTCGGCGCTCCGTGGCGCTCTTATGCTGAGGTGGATCGCCGGTGTCAACCTCAATGCGCAATGAAATCGGATGGTCGTGAATGGCGTTTCCCTATGCTATGGCCTCCAGACAACACGTGAGATTCAGAGAGCATGAGCGAGCGCCCTTTCCCCTCCCGCAAGCCCCGGTTTCAGCGCCATCACGGAAAGCCGGGCCGCCGAGATCCCAAAGCCTGGCGGCCCAATTTCGAGATCGACACGACCATTCTCTATGGCTGGCATCCGGTCTTCGAAGCTTTACGTAACGGCAGACGAACGATCCGGCGCCTGCTGGCAACCGAGAACTCCGCCCGCCGCCTGAGCGAGGAGTTGGGCGCTCCACTGCCTATCGAACCTGAGATCGTACGGCCGGACGAGATCAACCACCTCGTCGAGCCGGACGCCGTCCATCAGGGGCTCTACGCCGAGGCGGATCCCCTGCCCTCTCCGTCGGTTGATACCTTGAGCGGCAAGCGGGTTGTACTGGTCCTCGACCAGATCACCGATCCCCACAATGTCGGAGCCATCGTCCGCACGGCCGCGGCGTTCGACGTGGAAGCCATCATCACGACGGCCAGACACAGTCCGGCCGCAACGGGCGTCCTGGCCAAATCCGCTTCGGGCGGCCTCGAGCATGTGCCCTTCATGATCGTCCGCAACCTCGGCGACACGCTGATGGCCCTGGGGGAGCGCGGCTATCAACGGATCGGGCTTGATTCAACAGGCGAGACCAATCTGGGCGAGGTGGACATCCGGCTGCCCGTCGTTCTCGTGCTTGGCTCCGAAGGGAAGGGATTGAGGCAGAGAACGCGGGAATGCTGTGATGTGATCGGTCGCCTGGACATGCCAGGTGCCATCAAGAGCCTCAACGTCTCGAATGCCGCTGCGATTTCCCTTTTTGCTGTGGTCAACGGCGCCTCTCGCAACGTCAAGCAACAACCCTAAAATTTTGGCTAAGTCTCTGAATTCGTAGACCATTTCTGATCCAGCAGCAACTTCTTAGACGGAAGTCGCAAATACCAATTGGGAATTGTGGAAAGAAAGGCCGGAGTTAGCCTCCCGTTCGATGGATTCTTGGCTGCGATGAGCAGTCACGATGCCTCGGCTGAAAGCCCGGTATGCGGGCTTGCGGCTCAGAACCCGGATCAGACCGGGCACATCATATGGAAGGGAACCCTATGGCAACAGCAGCAACTACGCCGCATTCGGCTGCCGCATCGCGGCCGATGACGCGTGAGGAGAGGAAGGTCATTCTGGCCTCCTCCCTTGGCACCGTCTTCGAGTGGTACGATTTCTATCTCTACGGCTCTCTCGCCACGATCATCGGCGCGCAGTTCTTCTCCGCCTTCGACGTGACGACGCGTAACGTCTTCGCGCTCCTCGCCTTCGCGGCGGGCTTCCTGGTCCGCCCATTCGGCGCCATCTTCTTCGGCCGCATCGGCGACCTCGTCGGCCGCAAGTACACCTTCCTGGTCACGATCCTGATCATGGGCTTCTCGACCTTCCTGGTCGGCCTGCTTCCCAGCTACAATCAGATCGGCTGGATCGCTCCCGTCATCCTGATCGCGCTGCGCATGCTCCAAGGCCTCGCCCTGGGCGGCGAATACGGCGGCGCTGCGGTTTACGTGGCCGAGCATGCCCCGGTCGGCCGTCGCGGGTTCTACACCAGCTTCATCCAGACCACGGCCACAGTCGGCCTGCTGCTGTCCTTGGCGGTCATCCTGGTTCTCCGCACCTGGATGGGCGAGCAGGGCTTCCAGACCGGCGAAGGCTGGCCGATCGCCGGCTGGCGCATTCCGTTCCTGCTGTCAGTGGTGCTGCTTGGCATTTCGGTCTGGATTCGTCTCCAGATGAACGAATCGCCGGCCTTCAAGAAGATGAAGGAAGAAGGCACCCAGTCGAAGGCTCCCCTGAAGGAGGCGTTCGGCCAGTGGGGCAACGCCAAGATGGTGCTCATCGCCCTCATCGGTCTCGCCATCGGCCAGGCCGTGGTGTGGTACACGGGTCAGTTCTACGCCCTGTTCTTCCTCCAGAGCATCCTGAAGGTCGACCTGCTCACGTCCAACGTGCTGATCGCCTGGTCGCTGATCCTCGGCACCGGCGGATTCATCGTGTTCGGCATCCTTTCCGACAAGATCGGCCGCAAGCCGGTGATTCTCGGGGGCTGCCTCATCGCGGCGATCACCTACTTCCCGCTCTTCGGCGCGCTCACGAATGTCGCCAGCCCGAACCTGAACAAGGCTCTAGAAACGGCGAAGGTTCAGGTCGTGGCCGACCCTGCGGCCTGCGGCTCGGTGTTCGACCCGGTCGGCATCCGCACCTTCACGGCTCCGTGCGACATCGCCCGCGTGGCCCTGGCCCGCTCGGCGGTCAAGTACGAGCTCGTTCCGGCTGCCGCCGGCACCGTTCCGAAAGTGACCTTCAACGGCAAGGAAGTCCCGATCGCTCCGGCCATTCCGGCCAACATCACGGCGTTCTCGGCTGCGGCGACCGAAGTAGGCTACCCGAAGGCCGGCGATCCGAGCATTCTGAAGGTGAACGGCTTCTTCGACGCCCTCAGCAATCCTCAGGCCCTGAAGGCCATCGGCATCCTGTGGATCCTCGTGATCTACGTCACGATGGTCTACGGTCCGATCGCGGCGGCTCTGGTGGAGTTCTTCCCCACCCGCATCCGCTACACCGCGATGTCGCTCCCCTACCACATCGCCAACGGCTGGTTCGGCGGCCTGCTGCCTCCCACGGCCTTCGCCATGGTGGCAGCCACCGGCGACATCTACTATGGCCTGTGGTACCCGATCGTGATTGCCCTGGTGACCTTCGTGGTCGGCCTCCTCTTCGTGCCGGAGACCAAGGACCGGGATATCATGACCTTCGAGGGCGCCAGCCCGAGGCGTTAAGCCTCCCGCGAGCCCCTCAGCAAACAGGAAAGCCCCGCCGAAAGGCGGGGCTTTTCTTTATAACCGAGCTGCCGGCGTCAGTAGCAGGTGGTCACGCGGCGGACGATCCAGCCCTCGCCCTCGACGAACATGCGCTTGCGCGAGATATCGCAGTGCGCATCGCTGCCCGTGTTGGGCTGAACCGACGACGTGGTTTCCACATCCTTGGCCGAAACGGAGGTCATGGCTTCTTTGGAGGGTTTTGCAGCCGCACCGTGGCTGGTGGGCGCAGCTTCGGCTGCTCCAACCAGGCCTGCACCCGCAAAGACGCACAGAACGGCGAGAACCTTGAGGACGCCTCGCGGCAGGATCCTCGTCTGAACGGAAGCCCCTAGGGTCTTCATAGCACCAACTCCTGGATTGCTGTTTGCCTGACAATTCCAAAATCGAGGGTTAGTTTCGGTGTGCTGGAGCACTTAATATTTACATTTCAATGGAACTTGCGTCCCGCTCCGGGTGCTGCTACCTCAGCCTTGTGAAGTCAGCCGGTGTAGCACAGCGGTAGTGCAGCGGTTTTGTAAACCGAAGGTCGGGAGTTCGATCCTCTCCACCGGCACCAATTCTTTCCCCCTCTCAATAGTGGATGCTCCGAAAAAGCCCAGGCAACCTGCCTCGCTTCAGGATCTTTCAGGATTGGGGCATCCATCAGCCGCCGCCCTGCCCACCCGAGCCGCCCGTGTTCTGATTGCCCGTCGCGATGCATATGGAGCTACCCATCGTATTGGGCTGCTGGACCTTGCTGCCCGGCCGGTCGGACGTCCCGGTCAGAGGCTGGCATAAACCGCCGATTTCCCGCTCACCCGTTTGACAAGGTCGCCTGGCAGGGGCCGTCTGGACGTTTACCGCCTCGGCCGCTTCTTGCCCATTCAGCCCTCCGATGCTTCCGAGGGCTCCTGCCATCCGGCGGGGTTAGCCCGTCTTATCAGGAAGGATCCGCCACGATCCATCCTAAGCTGCCTCCGGTTGTGCTGGAGGCACGCATGGAAGTGTTCCTGCTGAACGTGATGGGCTCGGCTGCGATGGCCTCGGCTGCCATAGCCGGAATGATGTCGACGCGGCTGTCACGGGAAATCGCTCGTGCATCCCACAGCCGTCCGGCGCACCCCAGGCCAAACCGGCGCGCCATCGATTGAGCAGCACGTCGCAGCCGCAGTGCCGAGAGGCGGCAGCGAGAGCATCCTTCTGGAATGAGGCCGGTCTTTTACCGGATCTGCTCCTTGCCCCAGTTCTTGTGCGCGACCTCGTCGGAGGTCTTCTGCTCTGTCCGCGTCAACCTCCGGCGCCGGCTGCTGGCAACGGCCATGAAGATGCCGATCAGCAACGGGCCGCCGATGATCACCAATCCCCAGACCCAACCATCGGCTATGTCCCACATCATCCTGCTCCTAGCGGAGGGCCGCCTGAGACGGCCCCGACTATCCTTGCAGGGCTAACCGGCATGCAAACGCGTTGTTCCGCTCGACAGCCATGCATAGGAAAAGCCGAGATCCCGCATTAGACAGGCAGGATGCCGAACCTTACGACCTCCCGATCTGAACCGATGCTGATTGCTATCTCCGATCCTGACGACCTGCGAATCGAACCTTACCGGGCCGTAAAGGAGCGGGATCTCCTGGGTCGCCAGCACCGCTTCATTGCCGAGGGTGAGGTGGTGCTGAGGGTCCTGCTCGGACAATCCCGTTTCGAAGCCGAATCACTCCTCCTGGCTGAAGGCCGCGTGGAGAGCCTGGGTGACGTGCTCCACCTCCTGCCACAAGAGGTCCCCATCTACGTCGCGAACCGGCAGGTGATGGACGCGATCGTCGGCTTTCCGATCCACCGGGGCATTCTTGCCGTAGCCCGGCGCCCGCCGCTGCCTTCGGCCGAGACCGTCTTGGCTGGTCTGCCGGGAAAAGCCCTCGTGGTCGGGCTGGTCGGCCTTGCCAACCACGACAATGTGGGCGGCATCTTCAGGAATGCGGCTGCCTTCGGGGCCGATGCGGTTCTCCTCGATCCGGAGACCTGCGATCCTCTGTACCGCAAGGCCATCCGGGTCTCTGTCGGCGGGGCCTTGGTGGTCCCCTTCACCCGTGCTCCATCAACAGATGCCTTGGTGCGGGCGCTGGAGGAAGCCTCTTTCCAGGTGATCGCTCTCTCTCCGGCCGGTGCGGAGACCCTCGCGCAGGTCCAGCCTTCCCGGCGCACGGCCCTGCTCCTGGGTGCGGAGGGCCCCGGCCTGCCGCCGGATCTCCTGGCGCGGACCCGGAGCGTGTCCATCCCGATGAGCAGCGGCTTCGATTCCCTCAACGTCGCCACCACCAGCGGCATCGCCCTGCACCACCTCACCCAGGGCAGATAAGGAGCTGAGGCTCTGCCCTGCTCGCTGACTTGTGAAAGGGTGTGCCCTTGCATGAAAGCGGGGCCGTTCTAGGCTTTTGCTCTCACGCCTGGAGACCCTCATGACCATCACACGCCGCACCATTCTTGCCAGCACCGCTCTTGCCGCCGCTCCCATTGTCGGGCCAGCCCTGGCCCAGACCGCTCCGTCCACGCCGGCTCCCGCCCAGGGATCGGGTCCGCGCCAAGCGCCTGGCTTCTACCGATACAAGGTCGGCGACATCGAGGTGACCGCGATCAACGATGGCTTCGCGCAGCGTCCCCTCGAGGGCTTCGTCCGCAACGCGGAATTGTCCCAGGTGCAGCAGGCGATGCAGGAGGCCTTCCTTCCCGGCAATGCCCTGCCTATCACCTTCAACACGCTCGTGCTCAACAATGGGGGCCGCCTGACCCTGATCGACACCGGCAATGGCGACATGGGAGCTCCGACCTCCGGCCGCTGGATGGCAAACTTCCGCGCCGCCGGCTTCGATCCGGCTCAGGTGAACACGGTCGTGATCAGCCACTTTCACGGTGATCACATCAACGGCCTGCGCCTGAAGGACGGCACAGCCGTCTTCCCGAATGCCGAAGTGATGGTCCCAGCCGCGGAATGGGCCTTCTGGATGGACGATGCGCGCATGAATCAGGCGCCGGAGGCCATGAAGGGCGCCTTTCAGGGGGCACGCCGCGTGTTCGGCCCCATCGCCAATAACGTGAAGCGCTACGAGATGGACAAGGAGGTCGTGCCGGGCCTGACTGCAGTGGCAGCCCCGGGGCACACCCCTGGCCATACGGTGTACATGCTCTCCTCCGGCAGCGGCAAGCTGATGATCATGTCAGACACCACGAACCATCCGGCCCTGTTCGTGCGCAATCCGGACTGGTCGGCCGTGTTCGACATGGATGCGGACCAAGCCCGCGCCACCCGCCGCCGCCTGTTGGACATGGCCGCCTCCGAGCGGGCGCAGGTTGCCTTCTACCATGCCCCCTTCCCGGCGACAGGGCACATCGCCAAGGACGGCAACGGCTTCCGCTTCGTGCCCGTCCAGTGGAACCCGGCCGTCTAAGGCTGCCCCATACCTGTTTCCGTGAAAAGCCACTCCAGGGTGGCCGCATCTCCGCCGGTCGGCTCGAAGAAGAGAACGACCGGCGTCTCATAGGGGTGGCGCTCCTTCAGCGCCCGATGCACCTGATCCTGGAGCCCTCTGCGGGTCTTCAGGATGGCAACTGCCTCCTGCCCCCGTTCGACGGCACCTTTCCAGGCATAGACGGACCGCATCCCCGGCAGCACATTGATGCAGGCAATCAGCCGGTCGCGAACGAGCCCCTCCCCGATCGAGAGCGCGATGTCCACATCGGGAAAGGTCGTATAGACGAGAAGCGGGCGATCCATGCTATGCCTTTCCTCCTCATCCTAGCGCATCGTGCGGGAAAAGTGGATCCGGTTTACCGCGCCGAACGATGCGCTGCTTGAAGGATTGAGCATCGGATGGATCCCAAAAGTGGGGTCCATCTTTGGATCCGATGCTTGGTGGACGCAGCGAGGGTAACTGGGCATGGCCCGTCGTTTCAACAACATCGCATTCGCGGCCAGTGCCGCGCCCGACGCGCAGGACGCACTCCAGATCCTGCAGGACCGATACCCGAACGTCGCTCCCGAACAGGCCGACGTCATCGTAGCCCTCGGGGGCGACGGCCTGATGCTGCAGAGCCTCCACCGTTTCATGGGCACGGCCAAGCCCATCTACGGCATGAACAAGGGCACCGTCGGCTTCCTGATGAACGAATTCCGGGAAGAGGACCTGTTCGACCGTCTCGAGGCGGCCGGACGGAGCGTGGTCCACCCGCTGCTGATGGTGGCCTGGGACGTGATGGGCGTGTCGCACACGGCGCGGGCCATCAACGAGGTTTCCATGCTGCGCCAGACCTATCAGGCAGGCAAGCTGCGGGTGAGCGTCGACAACCGGGTGCGCATCCCCGAACTCAGTGCCGACGGCATTCTGGTCGCGACCCCGGCCGGGTCGACGGCCTACAATCTTTCCGTCGGTGGGCCGATCCTGCCGCTGAATGCGCCGCTGCTCGCTCTCACGCCGATTTCCGCCTTCCGCCCGCGCCGCTGGCGCGGGGCCCTGCTGCCGGATTATGCCAAGATCCAGATCGAGGTTCTGGAGGCCGGAAACCGGCCCGTGAGCGCGGTCGCGGACCACACCGAATTCCGCAATGTCTCCCGGGTGGATGTCTCCATGGACCGCAGCGTCGATCTCGTGATGCTGCACGACCCAGGCCACAGCCTGGACGAGCGCATCCTGCGGGAGCAGTTCGGCTATTGACGACAGCAGAAGGCGCGGACTTCAACGTGCCGGACAAGAACGAGAGGTCACCATCATGAGCGATGAGAGCAAGCACCCGAGAGGCGGCCTCTACTTCGAGGATTTCACCGTCGGCACCACCATCAACCACCGTCTGACCCGCACGGTGACGCAGATGGACAACATGCTGTTCTCCAACATGACCCTGAACCCGCAGCCGCTCCACATCGATGCGCATTTCTGCGCCACGGAGACGGAATGGGGCAAGCCACTCATGAACTCCCTGTTCACCCTTGGCCTGCTCATCGGCATCTCCGTCAACGACACGACGGTGGGCACCACCATCGCCAATCTCGGCATGACGGATGTGAAGTTCCCGGCGCCACTCTTCGAAGGCGACACGATCAACGCGACGACCGAGATCGTAGCCAAGCGCGAGTCGAAGTCGCGCGCTGACGCCGGCATCGTGGAGTTCATTCACCGGGCCTTCAAGCAGGACGGCACCCTCGTGGCCGAGTGCCGCCGGCAGGCCTTCATGCGCAAGAGGAACGCCTGATGCGCTCCCTGCTCTTCGTGCCGGGCGACAGCGCCAGGAAGCTCGAGAAGGGGCTGACGTCCGGAGCGGACGTTCTCCTCATCGACCTCGAGGATTCGGTGGCCCTCTCCGCCAAGGAGGAGGCGCGGCAGATCACGGCGGCATTTCTGAACGAGAACCGCACGAAGACTGGGCGCCCGCGCCTCTTCGTGCGCGTCAACGGATTGACCACGGGCCTCATCGACGCCGATCTCGACGGTGTGATGCAGGCCGGTCCCGACGGCATCGTGCTGCCGAAGACGGTCGGTGGCACCGACGTGTCGCATCTCGGTGCCAAGCTCGCCGTGCGAGAGGCCGAGTTCGGTCTCGAGGACGGCGTCACCCGCATCCTCGCCATCGCGACGGAGAACGCCGCCGGGGTCTTTGCGCTCGGCACCTTCGCGGGGGCGAGCCATCGCCTCATGGGCATCAGCTGGGGCGGCGAGGATCTGTCGGCTGATTTGGGAGCCGAGACGAACAGGGACGATGGGGGTTCCTATACCGATCCCTACCGCCTCGCCCGCTCGCTGACCCTGCTGGGCGCCACGGCCGCCAGCGTTGATGCAATCGACTCCGTTTTCACCAACTTCCGCGACATGGCGGGCCTGGAGGCGGAGTGCCGTGAGGCGCGGCGCGACGGCTTCGCGGCCAAGATGGCGATCCATCCGGCCCAGGTGCCTGTCATCAACGAAGCCTTCACCCCGTCGCAGGAGGCGATTGAACGAGCTCAAGCGGTGATCAAGGCCTTCAAGGCCAATCCTGGCGCAGGCGTTGTCGGCGTCAATGGCGAGATGCTGGATCGACCGCATCTGCTGCGGGCCGAGCGGCTCCTGAGGCGTGCCGGAAGGTATTGAAACGGCTTTGTTCGTCTTGTCGGATAGAGCTGAGGCGGCCGTTCACTACTTGTAAATAATTGTAAGCATTTCATCAACTTAAAGTTACAATTGTCATCACTGCATTTCGAACTCTGCTGAGAAAGCGAAGCAACGCACAGTTAAAATCGCAAAAACAAACCCGCCCCTCCCTGAATGTATAGTCGACATCCATCCCAGCACCCAACGATATAAGAGCCAACTCGCTCCTCAGCTGAGTGCCTAAACAGCAAACGAGCGAATGTTCTTGGAATCGTCAGCAATCGCCGCGCGTCGGTGACATGGGGCCTTCGGATGTCGGATGCTGTTATCGCAGCCTTCAACGATGCTGAGACTTGGTACGAAGCTTTAGCCGCCATCGAAAGCAATGCTGCGGCACTGCTTGATGATTCGCATCTCGAGAGGTTCAGTGCGCTGCTCATCGATGCGGACCGCGAGCAGGCCCTCGGAGCCAGCGTCAACCAGATCAAGAGCCTGTTTGGGGATTTCACCTCCGTTCCGCAGATCAAGGCCGTCGTCGAGCGGCAGATCGATATCGAATATGCCAAGCATGAGTTCGTCCAGGTTGTTAGAACGGCGAACAGTCTTGAGGACTTGCGGATCGCCCTCGGGCGGGTGCAGTTGCTCCACGACGACCGTGAAACCATCATTCAGGAATGGTCCTCGAGCGATGATCAGGCCGTCAGGGAGCGAGCCGCCGAACTCGCAGCCGAACCCTACACTTTAACTTTGAGGAAGGTTGCAGCCCGTCTCGGCGACGGAGCCTACCTCGACGCCTTGGCGACACAGATCATGTCAGTCCAAGAGGAACATGGGCCCCTTGGCACACTCGGCAGCCTAATCCAAGCTCTCGACGAGGCCACTGATGCGATCGGGTTCGAGAGCATCGTCAGATCCTTCAATGAGGCGGCAGGCTGGGAAGCGATGCTCGCTGCGATCAAAGACAATGCGTCGGCTCTGCTCGACCCCGGTCATGTTGCCAAACTCGGTGAGCTTTCCGATGAAGGCGTCTATGAGCAGGCTATCGGGCTGGGTGTCGCCGAAGTCAGAGCGCTGTTTGGCGACTTCACCTCGGCGGATCAAATCACAGCGGCCGTGGAGAAGCAGATCGATATGGCGCATGGCCGCTTCGCAGGCCTTCAGGCGATCAACAGCGCACGGGACGCGGGCTCAATGGCAGCGGCTCTGAGCCTTCACGTCGCGCGCCTCAACCAGCTCCGGCAGGACCTGATCGCCGGGTGGCGTGCCAGCGGCGATCAGGATGCTGTTGCCCGTGCAGATGAGCTGGAGGGTGAGGCCTATACGATCATCCTGGATGAAGTCAGTTCGCATCTCGGCGATGAAGCCTATCTGGCGGAAATGGCCGTGAGGATGCAATCAGCACGTCAGGGCAGTTCATTCCTCCACATCGACGCTCTGATCGCCGCCCTCGACATGGTCGACAGGGCCATAGACGCTACCTACGATGCGGCAATCTCAGGCACCGGTTCCGCCTCCGTCAACGAAGGTGACCCTCACAGTGTCGGCGGAGTGGTGACCGTCGAGGATGGGGACTGGGGCGAAAACAGGTTCAAGACCGTCGCTGAAAGTGAGCTTCAGAAACAGTACGGGACGTTTGCGTTCAACAGCATCACCGGGGAGTGGAGCTTCGCGCTCAACGGCGCGGCGCAATCTCTCAAAGGCAATCAGCAGGTCCACCAAACGCTGACGATCGTATCTCTGGACGGAAGTGCGACCGCGACCATCATGGTCACGATCACAGGGCGAAACGATGCCCCTGAGGCTGCCGACTCAGGCAACAGCGTGTCTGGCTTTGAAGACACCAGGATCATGGGGCAGGTCCCTGCGGGTACGGATGTCGATGGTGACGATCTGACCTACACGCTGGTGCAGCCCGTCTCGGGGTTGACGTTCGATGATGATGGAACCTTCAGCTATCAGCCGGCGGCCAACTTCAGCGGTGCGGTGACTTTCCAGTATAGGGCAGTGGATGCGGAACGCGCCGAGAGCCAGACGAGGACATTCACCATCACGGTCAATCCCGTAAACGACAGACCGCACAATATCGTTCTCGCAAATTCCCATGTGCAGGAGAACGCCAGTGAAGGAACTGTCGTGGGCACTCTCACGGGGTATGACGCCGATGGTGACACCCTCGCCTTCTCCCTGACGGACGATGCGAGCGGGCGCTTCGCCATCAGCAAGGACCGGCTCGTCATCAGGGACGGGTTCAGGCTCGACCATGAGCAGGCGACATCGCATACGATCACCATCCAGGTGAAGGATGGCTCCAATGGCACTCACCAGGAGACTTTCATCATCCTCGTGAACGACGACACGAATGAGAGAATCATCGGCTCGTCCTCTGCTGATCTGCTGAAGGGCGGCTCAGGCAGCGACACGCTTTGGGGAAGCCTTGGCAACGATCAGCTGACGGGCGGATCGGGCAAGGACATATTCGTGTTCGACACGAAGGCGCACAAGAGCAACAACAAGGACAGGATCGTCGATTTCGAGGTCAAGCATGACGCGATCTGGCTCGACAACAAGGTTTTCACCAAGCTGGGCAAAGGGGGATCCGAGACGGCGCCGCTGCAGCTGAAGAAGGAGTTCCTCTTCATCGGCAGCAAGGCCAAGGACAAGAACGACTACGTGCTCTATGACAAGAAGAAAGGCGTTCTGCTCTACGATGCGGACGGTTCCGGCAGGGGCAAGGCAGTCGAGGTCGCCACCCTTTCCAAGAACCTCAGGATGACCGAGAAGGACTTCTTCGTCATCTAGGGCATTGTACAGGCCCTCAGTTGAGGTCGGATGGGTCGGAGAAACGGGACAGCAGGCTGATCAACTGCGCCTGATGACGCGTGCTGGTCTTGGCGAAGATCGATTTGAGATGGTAGCGGACGGTATCGGCCCCGATCCCATGCTGGCTTGCGATCTGCTGCGTGTCGAGTCCCTTCGCAAGTCCTTTGGAGATCCTGACCTCGGAGGGCGTCAGCTGAAACATCTTCTGGATGGTCAAGGTATCCAGATCCCGCTCGTCTTTCGGATCGCTGAGCAGCAGAAGGCCGGCAGCCCCCTGGAAAACGTCTGACGCTCGACGAACGATCGGATGAGCATGGACGACGAGAGGAAGTTCATTCGTCCGGTAAAGCAGAACGGATGTCACGGCATCCGGGTTTCGCTCCATGATCGGCTGGGTACAGGTCTCTACAAGCTCCTGCAAAGCCTTGTTGTTCTCCCGATGCTGGGACCGAAGGCGGGACGAGGTCACCTGAAGATGGCTTCCGATGTAACCCTCGGCCTTCGTGTTCATGCGGATGACCCGGCCCAGCCAGTCGATCAGGATGGCGCCACAGGTCAATCGCTCGAGACTGTCGACCAATCCCTCGGCATAGGACATGCGAGCTTTTGAGGCCAGGCGAGCGGCCCTTCTCACATGGGGAAGGTCCCGCTGAATGCGAGCCAGATCAGTCTGCATGAAGGGATCCCGGCCAGCCTTGCGGTGAACGGAGAGCGTAATCTGGGACGCGCCTACCTCGGTCAAGAGACCGCCCACGAACCATTGGAACCCTAGCGGCTCAAGAAAGTCGGTGTAGAACGGAAGCTGCGTCAACTCGTCCGGCGTAAACAGGTCGAGATCGGTGACGAGTTCGTTGCCTTTGCGCACGAAGGCTAGCCCCCGGACGGCCCTGATGTCACGCTTGTACCATCCCTCGCTCACAAAGCGGGCGCAAAAGTCCTCGACTCCATCTGAGCTGAGATAGCCGCTCAGACAGTCAGGATACGAGGAGACGGCGACCCCGTCCGCATCCCATGCATCGCTCGCACGGTTCAGCGCCTCCTTCCACAATTCTGGAACGATTGCAGCCTCATAGACAGCTTCTGTTACCGGCATCAGCGGACAACTCTACGCTAGAAGGTAATACGGACCAGCCCGAAAAGTGTCTGTTAAATTCTGCAACCTAAAGCTGTTACCGCATCAGGGCTGTTCGAGCCTCTATCACGCTGGATGCCCCTGAGGCACCTCCCCAAACAGGTAGGCCGCCTCCTCAACACACCCCATATACGTAGCTTTTGAAACGTTATCAACTACCCATCTGGGTAATGAGCGACTCCCCCATGGTGTGCTCTTTAACGTTACGAAACCACACATCGCCCTCTTTCCGCGTGGTTGGAAGCGGCAGGGCAAGCAAGAACGACAAAAGCCGCAACTGTGCGGCTGCAGTCACGAGAACTGTGTCCAAATGGGGCACATGGGAGATTTAATGTCTGTCAATATTGCTTCAGAATTCAACAGCGCTACTGGCGATTCAGGAGTCCCGACCAACTTGGCCGGCACCCCTGCCGACGGCTCGCAGACCTATCAAACCGAAGCCAATAAACCGGTGGAGATCACCCTTACGGCAGCAAGCCAGTCCCTGTGGACGGATCCTGACGTGCTCAAGGTCGGAACAGGCCTGCCATCTTCAATCAAGATCGCCTTCGATGGCCCGGACTTCGCAGGTGCCTCGAACGGTCGCACCACCGGTGCGATCAGCGAGGGCGGCCTCGTCCGCTTCGTCAATCCCACGGCAGCTACGTCCGACTTCTTCAAGATGGTATCGGGAGACGGAAAGACCCCGGGCGCTGATCTGGAAATCGGCGATCAGGTTTCGTTCGTCTACGTGCGCAATGCAGACAATACGTACAATATCTACGTGGACGTCAACGGCAACGGCAATCTGGATGCAGGCGATGTCGGCTTCAAGGTCGATGCGGCCATCGTGGACAATGTCGGGATCGAGCCGATCGGATCCGACCACTTCGTCGACAGGTTTGCGCCAGTGGCTGGCACCCTGTCCATCGCGGACCTTGACGACACCGGCTCCAGCAGCACGGATCGCATTTCTAACGATAACTCTTTCAATCTGACCCTCGCCGGCAACGAGACAGGCTCGTCGGCAGTCTATCAGGTCTCAAAGGACGGCGGTGCATGGACGACCACAACCGCAAGCCAATCAGACCTAGCCGATGGCAGCTACACGTTCCGGGCTATTGTGACTGACCAGGCCGGCAACAGCACTACCACTGGCCCAATCTCAGTCACCATCGATAAGACAGTGTTGGCTCCGGCTGTGGCACTGACGAACGACACGGGTACGAATGGCGACCAGATCACCAATGACGGTGAACTGGCGGTCACTGGCACCGAGGAAGGCGCGACGGTAGAATACTCGACCGATGGCACCACCTGGAGCAACTCCTTCGAGGCTGAGGAAGGTCAGAACACGGTGTACGTCCGCCAGACGGATGCGGCCGGCAATGTGTCAGCGGCGACGACTTTCACCTTCACGCTCGACACCACCGCACCAGAAGCACCTTCTCCCCTGGCGCTTGCAGAAAATGCGGACGGCAGGACAACACCGGTCGAGGTTGCAACGCTCAGCACCGATGAGGACGTGACATTCACGATCACCGGAGGTGCAGACAAAGACCTGTTCAACATTGTCGACGGCAAGCTCGTCTATATCGACGGTGCGCTCGATTTCGAGAGCACGTCCGACCAGAAGAGCTTCGTGCTGATGATCACTGCCGAGGATGAAGCTGGCAACGTTGAGGCACGTGAGGTTACCGTCAACCTGACGAGCGTGAACGAGGCTCCTGTCGCAGCCAACACCGGCAATAGTGCATCGGGTAATGAGGATACGGCCATCACCGGCACTATTCCATCCGGTTCCGATGTGGATAATGGCGACTCTCTCAAGTACGAGCTGGTTGCTTCTGTAGCCGGGCTGACGCTCAATGCTGATGGTACCTTCCGCTACGTTCCGGCAGCTGACGCCAACGGCCCTGTCGAGTTCCAGTACCGCGTGGTGGATGCCGCCGGTGCGAAGAGCGCACCTCAGACCTTCAAGCTGACCGTCAATGCCGTCAACGATGCGCCGCGGGACATCCTTCTGTCGAAAAACTCGATTCTCGAGAATTCGGCAGCTGGAACTGAGATCGGCAAGCTGACGGCCTCGGATCCGGAGGGCGGCACCTTCACCTATACGCTGCTCGACAACGCAGGCGGACGTTTTGCTTTCGATGCAACGACCGGAAGCATCAAGGTCGCCAGCAACTTCGCTCTCGACTACGAGCAGGCAAAGTCGCACACGATCAGGGTTCAGGTGAAGGACTCGGCAGGTGCAACCTATGAAGAAGCCATCACCATCGATGTGACGGACGACACGAGCGAGTCGGTCACCGGCACAGCCGGTAAGGATGTCCTCGTGGGCGGCGCCGGCAAGGACGTGTTCAAGGGTGGCCTCGGCAACGACAAGCTGTCCGGCGGCGAAGGCAACGACACCCTGTGGGGCGACAAGGGCAAGGACGTCTTCGTCTTCGACTCGAAGCTCGGCACGTCGAGCACGGACCGCAAGGTCAACTTCGACACGATCAAGGACTTCTCGGTCAAGGACGACAGCATCTACCTGGACAATGCCATCTTCAAGAAGCTTGGCTCAGGTACGCCCACCAGCCCGAAGCAGCTGAGCAAGTCCTTCTTCACGATCGGCAACAAGGCCAACGACAAGAACGACTACGTCATCTACAACGACAAGACGGGCGTGCTGTCATACGATGCCGACGGCTCGGGCAAAGGCAAGGCTATTGAGTTCGCTCAGCTGTCCAAGAACCTTGCCCTTACCAACAAGGACTTCTTCGTCATCTAATCCTGGCGACGATTGAAACCTAAGAAAAGAAGCGGCCCGCGATGGGAAACCATCGCGGGCCGCTTTTTTGTTGCGGACCTGATCAATCGCGCCGATTCGTAGCCTGTGATAAGGCCTCTCACCCTCCGGGCCGCGTGATCGAGAACTTCGTCTCCGGGGTGGCCACGAAGTAGTCGCGGTAGCCCGACCGGGCGATGGGGCGCATGGCGGCCGTGTCGACGAGGCCGTCGACGATGTAGCGGTCGTCGATATGGATCCCCACCACCTGCCCGATCACGAGGTAGTAGGATGGATCGCCGCCTCCGAGGGGCTCGAGCGGCACGGTCTGGAGCCACCTGCATTCGAGCGCGGCCGGAGCCTCGGCGACCCGGGGCGGCTTGACCAACCGGGACGGTGCGGCCTCGAGGCCGGCATGCTCCATCTCGTTTTCGCCGCGGGGGAGAGGCGCCGAGGTGAGGTTCATCCTGTCCCGCAGATCGTAGGTCGCCAGGCTGCAGACGAACTCCCCCGTCTCCTCGATGAAGGTGAGCGCGTCCTTCCTGCCTGCCGAGGAAAAGGCCACCATGGGCGGCCGCTCGGAGACGGCGTTGAAGAACGAATAGGGCGAGAGGTTCACCTCCCCCCTGGCGCTCAAGGCGGTGATCCAGCCGATGGGCCGGGGCGTGACGATGGCCTTGAACGGATCGTGCGGCAGGCCATGGGCGTTAGAGGCGGTTTCGTAGAACATAGCGGAGCATTTCCCGGCGAAGTGGATACCGGTTCGCCGCAGGAATGCGACGAACGAAAGACATTCAGAACCGGGTCACGATATCGTTGAGGCTGGGCCGGTCTCGGTCGGCCGGCGTTTCCTTGGCCGTGCCGATGTGGATGAAGCCGGCGATCCGCTCGTTGGGCTTCAGCCCCAGCGCGTCGAGCACCCGCCGGTCGAAGGCGGCCCAGCCGGTGATCCACGAGGCCCCATAGCCGAGGAACATTGCGGCGTTGAGAAGATTCATGCACACGGCGCCAGCCGAGAGAACCTGCTCCCATTCCGGGATCTTCACATGCGGCACGACGCGGGACACCACGGCAATCACCAGGGGGGCCTGGGCGAAGCGATCCCGCTCAGCGGCGACCTTGTCCTCTCCGGCCTCGGGGTTATCCGCCTGGAAGGCCGTCGCCAGCACTTCGCCGAGGCGCTGACGGGCATCGCCCTGGATGAGGATGAAGCGCCAGGGAACCAGCTTGCCGTGGTCAGGCACCCGGGAGGCGGCCCTCAGGAGGGTCTCGATCTCCTGCTCGCTCGGTCCCGGCTCGCCCAGCCAGCGCGATGGGACCGAGCGGCGCTGCAGAAGGCGGGAAAGGCTTTCGTTCATGGGCTCTTCATCCAGCTTGGATAATGTGGAACAATGAAGGTGGATGCTCACGAAGGCTGCGAGCAGGATGGGCCTCAAGCCCGCCATCGTCTCGCCGTCTTGATGCGCTTGAGGGAGCGCGGGCGTCCCAAGGGCGGGCCGCTGCCACAGAAGAAACAGCAGCGGATGTATAGGGGGAGTGCGGTCAGACGCCAAGCAGGTTTCAACCCTGGCGGACCCGACAGCCTGCGCGAGCAGGCTTGAGGGGCGGCGCCGGAGGGCGAGGTGAGCCGGCGGGACGCCGCTTGAAAGCGATGCAGACATCCATTTTCGGACACGACAGTCCCCCTGCGCCCATCGCTTGGTCGAGGCGCGAGACGCTCATTGCCTTTGGCCTCATCCTGGCGGCCTGGGCTCTCGCCGTTTCCATCTGGCCCCTGACGGGAACGGTCGTTCCGTGGGACTCCAAGAACCAGTTCTACCCGACCCTGCGCTACCTGGGCACCGCCCTGGCACATGGGGAACTGCCCCTCTGGAACCCCTACCATTTCGGCGGCCACCCATCGGCAGCCGATCCCCAGTCCCTGCTTTTCACGCCCACCATGCTGCTGTTCGGATGGCTCGTGCCCGAACCCTCCATGCAGTTGTTCGACGTGGTCGTGTTCGCTCACTTCCTCCCCGGCGCCCTCGCCTTCGTGCCGATCTTCCGTCGACGCGGCTGGCACTCGGCCGGCGCCGTGGCGGCCGCGCTGATCTTCATGCTCGGAGGCTCCGCCACG
Source organism: Microvirga sp. jy35 (assembly GCF_056148915.1). Lineage (NCBI taxonomy): Bacteria > Pseudomonadati > Pseudomonadota > Alphaproteobacteria > Hyphomicrobiales > Methylobacteriaceae > Microvirga > Microvirga sp. jy35. Next base: position 149,179 of record NZ_JBWBEW010000010.1, read on the forward strand.
GCGCGGCTCCAGCATACGGGCATGATCTTCAGCTACGGCTTCTTCCCCCTGGCCTTCTGGCTCCTGGAAGAGGCGCTCGACCGCCGCTCCTACCGCTATGGCGTCCTGTTCGCGCTGAGCGCCGTCCTGATGGTCATCGGACGGGACCAGGTCGCCTTCCTCTGCGCTCTGACCCTCATTGCGGTCGCCCTTCACAAAATCTGGACCGCTCCCCGCTCCGGCGCCTATCTCAGGTCGCACCTGGGGCTTGTGATCTTCATGGGAGCGATCGGCGGCGCACTTCTGGCCGTTCCAATCGCCTTGACGATGCAGTTCCTCGCCACCTCGACGCGCCCTTCCTTCGGCTTCGGCGTGGCGGCCATGGGGTCCCTGCCCCCGGAGAGCCTGGCGACCGTGCTCTTCGGCAATGTCTTCGGCTCCCTGCGCTGGACCTACGACTACTGGGGGCCTGACTGGCACAGCCTTGCGGAAGGAACCTGGACCGACCGGGCGACGAACTACCTGTTCATCGGCACGATCCCGGCTCTCCTGCTGATCTGGCACGGCGTCGCCGGCGGGCGCCTGTTCGCCCGCGAGTTCCGATTCTTCCTTGCCATGGGCATTGCCGCCCTGCTCTACGCCCTTGGGCGCTACACCCCCGGCTTCGAGTTCATCTTCGACTACGTACCGGGCGTGAACCTCTACCGCAGGCCGGCGGATGCCACCTTCCTGGTCAACATCGCCCTCGCCTTTGCGGGCGGCTACCTCGTGCATCGCTATATGGCAGAGGGGCTCCCCAGGTGGAACCGTGCCTCCCTCGGACGCTTCTGGGCGTTTCTGCCACTGCTCGCCTTGGGTCTTGTGATAGCAGCCGTTGCCAGCGCTCTGTCCTTTGCGGTCAGGGGCGGGCATGTCCCGTCAGCCCTCATCGAAATCGGCATGAGCCTGGCCGCAGCGGCTGCCGCGGTTCTGGTGATTGCAAAGGTGAGCGGCGCTCCGCGCTGGCGGGGAGCCATGGCGCTCGTGCTGGTAACGTTCACGGGCGCGGAGCTGATCGGCCGCCACGCTGCCTCGGCCCTCAACGCGGAGCCGGCCGAGCGCTACACCGTCTTCACCAAGCTGCCGCCGGAGCAGCTGCAGGGCCTCCAGATTCTCAAGCGCGAACTCGCCGAGCGGAACGCCCGCGGCGAGTATCCCCGGGTGGAAATTCTCGGCTTGAAGGGAGCCTGGCAGAACGCCTCCATGGTGCTCGGGATCGAGGACATCATCGGCTACAACCCGTTGCGGCTCGCCGACTACGAGCGGGCCATCGGTCCGGGGGAAAACGCGGAGGATCCCAACCTGCGCCAGTTCCCGACGAGCTTCCGCGGCTATGAATGCGAGCTCGCGAGCCTACTCGGGCTCGACTACATCGTTCTCGACCGTCCTGCCGACAAGCTGCCGCGCCACTTCCCGCGCCTGACCGATGCCGAAGTCGTCTACGGCACCGGGCGAATGTGGATCTACCGCCTCAACTCCTCGGGGCCCCGCGCCTATGTGGCGCATCATGTGAGCCCGGTGGATTCCGAGGCCGTGCTCGGCGAGGAGGAACTGCCGGAGTTCAACCGCGAGACGGAAGCCCTCATCGACTACGAGAGCCTGCCGCTCCTCAAGGCCCGATACGCCCCGGCCGGGTCGAAGCCCGAACGGGCCAAGGGCGAGGCGCGCATCGTCAGCTACCAGCGGAACTCGGTCACGATCGAGGTCGAGAGCAGCGCCAACGGCGTGCTGGTGCTGCACGACATCCACTATCCCGGCTGGGAGGCCTGGGTGGACGGCGAGCGCCGCCCAATCCTGAGAACCAATCTCCTGTTCCGCGGGGTCGAGGTGGGCTCGGGGCGTCACCGGGTCGAGTTCCACTTCCGTCCGATGTCCCTGGAAAATCTAGTTGCAGCCGCTTCCGATATGGTGAAGAGCGAGGACGAGCCGATTCAAACGGCCATTGCCGCTCCGCTCCGGTAACGAGCGAATTTTCGAACGATGCTCCTTGTGTTGAACCCACGCTTTTCCACCCTTGGTCTTCTGGCTCTTCTGGCCGCGTCTACGGCTGTGGCTCAGTCTCCTGCCGTGCCGTCCATGTCCCAAAACCAGCCTCCGATCTCCATCGGACAGGTGACGGTGAATGCGGGGGCGACCTTTGCCGGAAGCAACGAGCCGATCCGCTCCGGCCTCGTCTGGCGGATCTATGAGGACCGCGGGGACGCCTCCCAGCCGGTGATCATCGCCCGCTCCACCAGCCCTGCGCCGAGCTTCACCCTTTCCCCGGGTAACTACATCATCCATGTAGCCTATGGGTTCGCGAGCGCCTCGAAGCGCATCAGCGTGCAGCGCGGCAATCTGAACGAACGTCTCGCGATCAATGCAGGCGCCCTTCAGCTCAAAGGCGCGGTCAGCGGGAGCCCAATTCCGGCAAACCGCCTCGCGTTCTCGGTTTACGTGCCGGAGGCGCAGAACTCGGAAGGCCGGCTCGTGATCGCCGAAGCCAAGGCGAACGAGATGATCCGCCTGCCCGAAGGCACCTACCACATCGTCTCCACCTATGGCGATGCCAACGCTATCATGCGCAGCGACCTGAAAGTGGAGTCCGGCCGGGTCACAGAGGCAACCCTCAACCACCGCGCCGCCACCGTGACCATGAAGCTGGTCGCATCCGAAGGCGGCGAAGCCTTTGCCGGCACGGCCTTCAGCGTGCTGACCCCCGGCGGCGACGTGATCCGGGAGGCCATCGGCGCCTTCCCGTCCGTGACGCTGGCCGAGGGCGAGTACGTCCTGATCGCCCGCCATGAGGGCAAGGTCCACACCCGCGAGTTCAAGATCGAGAGCGGGCTTGACCGCGACATCGAGGTTCTCGCCAAACCCTGACGTCCTGAACCTTTCCGGCCCGGCGGCATTGACCGAACACCAGTGACAGGTCGCGCCGCGCATGAGCCCGCACTCCCAAGGCGTGACCTTGCAGGAGAGGAAGCTCATGAAAGTCGCAGAGATCATGACCCGCAACGTGCGCGTGGTAAGTCCGGACCGGACCATCCAGGAAGCGGCACGGCTGATGGATGAAATGAATGTCGGCGTCCTGCCCGTCTGCGACGGACGGCGGCTGCGCGGCATGGTGACCGACCGCGACATCACCGTAAGGGCCACGGCAGCAGGCCTCCCGCCCGATTCCACCCGCGTGCGGGACGTCATGTCGGATAATGTGTGGTGGTGCTTCGACGACGATGATGTGAACCATATCGTCCAGCTGATGAGCGACCACCAGATCCGCCGTCTGCCCGTGGTTGATCATGACAAGCATCTGGTGGGCATCGTGGCGCTCGGTGATCTGGCGACCGATGTCGAAGGCGAGGCCACCCGGGCGCTCCATCGCATTTCCACCCCGTCCGAGCCCGACCGCTCCGGCACGCCCACGAGTGCCCGCGCCGACCAGACCCGCGGCGGCGGACAGGCTCGCCTGACGGCCGATGAGCGCCGTGAGTTGGAGCGGCGCATGAACGACGCCGGCCGGGATGATTACCGGCACCGCCCCAATGACTATCGCGAGAACGGCAATCGCGGATCCACAGACAACACCCGCAGGCCGGGGCGCGACCAGTTCCGCTTCCGCGAGGAAGACGACGTGCGCGCCGCCTTCGGCAGCTTCGGGTATCCCGGCCAGGAAGGCGCCCGCAACTCCCGCATGCGCGGCGGCTTCGGCGGCGACGGGTACCAGAGCTACGGCGACGAGTTCGCAGGCCGCGGCTCGGCTGGCAGAGGCTTCCATCCTCCGCGTTATGGGGCTTCGACGATCACGGGAGAACGCGCTCGTCCGGGCGACGACAGCAGCGAGGAGGATCGCCGCATGCAGGATCGTGAACGCACCTGGAGCCTCGTGAACGAGCGCCGCGATCACAGCAACTACGGGATGGGGCCCGGCAACACCCGCTTCGGCAACGACGCCACGGCGAGCCGCGGAGAAGTCCGCCGGGGCGAGCATCAGGGCCGCGGTCCGAAGAGCTACCAGCGCTCCGACGAACGCATCCGAGAGGACGTCAGCGAGCGCCTCACGGACGATGCGATGATCGATGCCTCGGAGATCGAGGTGCAGGTCCAGAACCGCGAGGTGACCCTCACCGGCACGGTACGCGACCGCAACGAGAGGCGCCGGGCCGAGGATATCGCGGAATCCGTCTCCGGCGTGTCCCATGTGCAGAACAACCTGCGGGTCGGCCAGCGCCAGGGAGGGCACGCCTCCGGCACGGAGGCCGGCGATGCGGGCGCAGCGACCGGCAATCCCGGCAGCGGAACGGCGGGAACGACGGCCGGCACCGCACCGGGTGGCCGCACTGGCGGACGGCAGCGGCAGCCGAGCTAGAAACCTAAGCGCCATTCCCCTCCCCCTTGTGGGGAGGGATCAAGGGTGGGGGTGTGGGCGCCTGACCTTCATAGGCACTCGCTCACACCCCCACCTCCAACTCCTCCCCACAAGGGGGAGGAGAGTACGCACGGTATTTTTACGCCACCGTCCGCTCGACCACGTGATGTCCGTCGAGGGTCGCGTGGCCTTCCGGCGCGGACACCGCTTTCGCCACCCGCTTGAGGTCCGGCGTCACGGCCTCGGCGGCAAGCGCCTTCAAGGCCTCGTCCAGGGTCATGGTCTTCTGCTCGGGGCTTCCCAGGCGGCGGATGGAGACCGTCCGCTCGGCGGACTCCTTGCGACCCACCACGAGAAGAACCGGCACCTTCACAAGCGAGTGCTCGCGGACCTTGTAGTTGATCTTCTCGTTGCGCAGATCGGCCTCGACCCGAAGGCCTGCGGCCTCGGCGGCGCGCACCACTTCCATGGCGTATTCATCGCCCTCGGACGTGATGGTGGCCACCACCGCCTGAACCGGCGCGAGCCAGAGCGGGAAATAGCCGGCGAAGTGCTCGATGAGGATGCCGGTGAAACGCTCCATGGAGCCGCAGATCGCCCGGTGCACCATGACCGGGGTCTTCTTCTGGCCGTCCGCATCGACATAGAACGCGCCGAACCGCTCAGGCAGGTTGAAGTCCACCTGCGTGGTGCCGCACTGCCAGTCGCGCCCGATGGCATCGCGCAGCACGTACTCGAACTTCGGCCCGTAGAACGCGCCTTCGCCCGGGTTGATCGAGGTCTTGATGCGCCCGCCGGACTGATCCTCGATCTGCTTCAGGACGCGGGTCATCACGTCTTCCGCATGGTCCCACATCTCGTCCGTGCCCACGCGCTTCTCGGGCCGTGTCGAGAGCTTCACGACGATCTCGTCGAAGCCGAAATCAGCGTAAGTGGAGAGAATCAGGTCGTTGATCTTCAGGCATTCGGCAGCCAACTGCTCTTCCGTGCAGAAGATATGCGCATCGTCCTGCGTGAAGCCGCGCACGCGCATGAGGCCATGCAGCGCGCCCGACGGCTCGTAGCGGTGCACGTTGCCGAACTCGGCGAGGCGCAGCGGCAGATCCCGATACGACTTCAGACCATGCTTGAAGATCTGCACGTGGCCCGGGCAGTTCATCGGCTTGAGGGCGAACAGGCGCTGGTCCGCCTCCGGATCGTTGGGTCGCAGGAAGGCGGATGCCGACTTTACGGCGAACATGTTGTCCGAGTACCAGCCCCAATGCCCGGAGGTCTCCCAGAGCGACTTGTCCAAGATTTGCGGTGCGTTGACCTCCTGATAGGTGCCCTTCAGGCGGCGTCGCATGTAGGAGATCAGCTCCTGGAACACCGTCCAGCCCTTCGGGTGCCAGAAGACGACGCCCGGCCCCTCCTCCTGGAAGTGGAACAGGCCCATCTCGCGGCCGAGGCGGCGATGGTCGCGCTTCTCGGCCTCCTCGAGCTGGCGGATGTAGGTGTCCAATTCCTCCTGGCTTGCCCAGGCGGTCGCATAGATGCGGGTCAGCATCGCGTTGTTCGAGTCGCCGCGCCAATAGGCGCCCGCCACCTTCATGAGCTTGAAGGCGTTGCCGATTTTCCCCGTGGAGGTCATGTGCGGACCACGGCAGAGGTCGAACCAGTCGCCCTGGGAGTAGATCTTGAGGTCCTGGCCATCGGGGATAGCGTCGACGAGCTCGACCTTGTAGGTCTCGCCCTTGTCGGCAAACACCTGCTTGGCCTTGTCGCGGTTCCACACTTCCTTCGTAAAAGGCTTATCGCGCGCGATGATCTCGCGCATCTTCGCCTCGATGGCCGGGAAGTCCTCGGGGGTGAAGGGCTCGTTGCGGGCAAAGTCGTAGTAGAAGCCGTTCTCGATCACGGGACCGATGGTCACCTGGGTTCCCGGAAACAGCTCCTGCACGGCTTCTGCCAGCACGTGCGCGCAATCGTGCCGGATCAGCTCGAGCGAGCGCGGGTCTTCGCGGCTCAAAAATTCGATCTTGGCATCGTGGGTAATCGGATCGGCGAGGTCGGCGACCGTGCCGTCGAGCGCCATGGCGATCGTGCGCTTGGCGAGCGACTTGGCGATGCCTTCCACGATCTCGCGGCCGGTGATGCCGGATTCGTACTGGCGCTGGGCGCCATCGGGAAATGTCAGGGTAATCATGTCAAAGTGTCTCCTGGCTCACTCCTGCCAACGGAGCAGGTAAGCGGGGCCGACGGTTTGCTGGAAGAAAGGCGAAGTCAGCCACCGTCAGATTCGGCTGCCTCGCAGGTGATCGCGGAGGGATTTTCCGGCGCGTTGACGCCCCGCCAGCGACCATATGCCCACGGCTTATACCAGGAGGCAGCCTCGGGCAACGTTTCAGGCACCAGATCGAGCCCGTGAGTGCCGAAGGGCCCGCACCGGCAGATCCGCGCGAAGCCCATCCAGCCCCCTGGCCAGAGCCCGTGCCGCTGGATTGCCTCGTCAGTATATTCCGAGCAGGACGGGAGATGGCGGCACTGACGGCCGATGAGGCCGGACAGGCTCAGCTGATAGCCGCGGATGGCCCAGTGAGCGGCCTTTTGGACAGGGCTCGGCATCTATTCGATGCCTGCGACCCGCCGCGCCTCAATCTGGTTCAGCGCGTCCACGACAGCGTCGAAGGTGAGCAGGATGGAGGCATGACGGGCCTTGTGGTCCCGCAGAGGCTCCAGGACCTTGAGATCGTCCCACTTGCCCTCCGGCGCCTCGCCGCCGGCCTTGAGAAGGCGGGTCGCCGTCTCCCGGATGTCACGCAATTCCTCCACAGTAGAGCCGATCACATGACGCCCGAGGATGGAGGAGGACGCCTGGCCCAGGGCGCAGGCCTTAACGTCATGAGCGAAAGCCGTCACCAGATTACCCTCAAGCTTCAGGTCAATCGTCACCGCCGAACCGCAGAGCTTGGAGCGGGCAGTTGCGGATGCGTCGGGATCGGGCAGACGCCCGAGATGCGGAATATCGGCTGCGAGTTCAAGAATGCGCCGGCTGTAGATATCGTTCAGCATAACGGGATGTGACATTACGGTTGGGAATATACCCTTTCACTCTATATGGGTATCTACTACACAACGTGGTACCTCCAAACTCCCGCATGAGACGGCCCAACGATCTTGTGTGCAGGAAAACATGCGAACATTGGAAGCTTGCCTGGCTTCCTTAAGCGAAGAGTTGAGAAAGGGGCTTCCGAGTGAGTGATGCTGTCAAGTCCTGGTCCGCACGCCTGAATCCAGCGGCCGACAAGTCTGTTGCAGCCCCGACCCGCGAAGAAGCCGAAGCGGCTGTCCGCACCCTGCTGCGCTGGGCTGGAGACGACCCGTCGCGCGAGGGGCTTCAGGATACGCCGAAGCGTGTGGCCAAAGCCTTCCGGGAACTCTATTCGGGTTACGGGGAGGATCCTTCCGAAATCCTCGACAAGGTGTTCAGCGAGGTCGAAGGCTACGACGACATCGTCCTCGTGCGCGACATCCCGTTCTATTCCCATTGCGAACATCACATGGTGCCGTTCTTCGGGGTGGCGCACGTGGCCTATTACCCCACCAGAGGCGTGGTCGGCCTCTCCAAACTCGCCCGCCTTGTGGACGCCTATGCTCGCCGCCTGCAGACGCAGGAGACCATGACGGCCCAGATCGCCTCCGCCATGGTCAAGGCGCTCGCCCCGCGCGGCGTGGCCGTGATGATCGAGGCCGAGCACATGTGCATGTCCATGCGCGGCATCCAGAAGGCGGGAGCTTTGACCTTGACGACCCAGTTCACGGGTGTCTTCAAGGAAGAACCGGCCGAACAGGTGCGCTTCCTCACCCTGGTGCGCAACGGCCGGGGCTGAGGCCCTTGCATGACCATATCCAATCCGTTTCCGCCTGCCGGCTCCAAGACTGAGCTCGAGGAGGGCAGCATCCTGTCTCCCCGATTCGGAGCGGACGGGCTGGTCACCTGCATCACCACGGATGCCGCGACGGGCGAGATCCTCATGGTGGCGCATATGAACGCGCAGGCGCTCTCGAAGACCCTTGAGACAGGCGAAGCCTGGTACTGGTCCCGCTCCCGCAAAGAGCTCTGGCACAAGGGCGCGACCAGCGGGCAGGTCCAGACGGTTCTGGACATGCGGGTCGACTGCGACCAGGACGCGCTTCTGCTGAAGGTGAAGGTCGCGGGCGACGGCGGCTGTTGCCATACCGGGCGGCGATCCTGCTTCTACCGAAAGGTCGAACTCACTAACGGCGAGCCGCGTCTGGTCATCGACTGAGAGCCGCAGCCCTTCTGAAACGCGGGGCTGCCATCGTTCAGGAAACGAGTGCACATGCCGGGCATCCGCGCTAGGAACGCCCCATGACACGACGTGACCTTCTCCTCGCGCGGGTGGCGGCCAGCGCCATCTTCTTCGGCAACGGCTTCGGCATCGGCACCTGGGCGGCGCAGCTGCCCCGGTTCAAGGTGTCGCTGGGCCTGTCCGACGGAGAGCTCAGCCTCGGACTCCTGGCCTTCTCGCTCGGCGCCGTCGCCCTCATGCCGGTGATCGGCTGGGCCGTCGCCGTGGTCGGCAGCCGGACGATGACTCTGTTCGCGGCCTTCTCCTTCGCGGCTGCCCTGTTTCTGCCGGGCCTCGCGCCAAGCCTGCCGCTCTTCATCGCCGCTTCCCTCGTGGCCGGCGCCTGCAACGGCACCATGGACATTGCCATGAACACCAATGCCACCGTGGTGGAGAAGGCCTGGGGGGCTGCGATCATGTCGTCGTTCCACGCCTTTTTCAGCCTCGGCGGACTGGCGGGAGCGGCGGTGTCCGGCCTTCTCATCGCGCTCGATGTGGGGATCGTCTCGACGCTGCTGATCTCCTGTCTCGGGATGGGGCTGCTCTTCCTGGTGACGGGCTTCTGGACCATGGGAGAGACGGAGAGGACATCGGAGGGCCACGGCTTCGCCTGGCCGCGGGGTCCGGTCATCCTCCTCGCGGTGCTCGCCATGTTTTGCTTCATCGTCGAGGGCGCCATCGTCGACTGGTCGGCGATCTATCTCCAGACCGTTGCCGGTGCCAGCCTGGAAGCGGCCGTTTCGGGCTTCGCCGCCTTCTCGCTGACCATGACCGTCTGCCGGTTCATGGGCGATTTTGCCGTGCGCCATCTCGGGCGCGCACGCACCCTCCAGCTCGGCGGCCTGCTCTCCGCCCTCGGCCTCGCCCTCGCGATGATCTTGCCCTCGCCCCTGCCCGCCTCCATCGGCTTTGCCCTGGTGGGCATCGGATTGGCCAACACGGTGCCGGTGCTGTTCAGTACGGCGGGCCAGATGAAGGGCATCCCGGCCAGCATGGGTGTCGCCATGGTGGCGACGCTGGGCTATGGCGGATTGCTGCTCGGGCCGCCGCTGATCGGCTTCGGCGGAGAAATGCTCAGCCTGCGCGCGATGCTGGGCCTGCTCATCGTCTTCACCTTCGTCATCATCATAATGTCGCAGCGGGCTCTTCAGCGCTCCACTGTTCAGTTTTCATGAACCAGTCCTAATTGAAACTTGAGGGCATGTTCATGCGGGTTTCATGAGAAGCCGGCATTATGGACAGTGTGCCTTGGAGTCGATCAATGTTGTGGGACGGGATTGCCCGGCGCAGCGCCGGTTTGGGGGGCGGTGGAGGATTGACGGAAATCAAGGCACCTGTCGAGCGCGATCCTCGAGCAAGGCCCCGGATCGGCTTGGCACTCGGCGGAGGCGCAGCTCGGGGCTGGTCCCATATCGGCGTCCTCAGAGTTCTCGAGGAAGCCGGCATTGTTCCTGACGTGATCGCCGGGTGCTCGATCGGCGCCGTCGTGGGCGGCTGCTACGCGGCCGGAAAACTCGACGAGCTGGAGGCCTTCGCCCTCTCCCTCACCAAGCGTCGCGTCATGGGCCTTCTCGACTTCCACTTCAGCGGAGCCGGACTCATCGCCGGCGGGCGCCTGCAGCGCCTGCTCGACCACGACCTGACCGACCAGCGGGTCGAAGCCCTCCCGGTCAAGTTCTGCACGATCGCGACCGAGCTCGTGAGCGGCCACGAAATCTGGCTGACGCGGGGCCCTCTCGTTCAGGCCATGCGGGCGTCCTATGCCCTTCCGGGGGTGTTCGACCCGGTCCTGATCGGCGGGCGCTGGCTCATGGACGGCGCCCTGGTCAATCCCATTCCGATCACGGCGGCCCGCGCTCTGGGAGCGGATATCGTGATCTGCGTGAACCTCAATGGCGAGGTCCGCGTCCGCGGCACGGTCATCCAGTCCTACGATGCCGGAACGAGCGACGAGAAGGAGATCGAGGAAGTGATCGAGGATGCTCCACGGCGCTGGGGCATCTTTCCAGGCAACAGGGGGGAGAAGCTGCGCAAGCCGAATGCCCCGGGAATGGCCACCGTGATGGTGGACGCCTTCAACATCACCCAGGACCGCATCGCCCGTTCCCGGCTCGCAGGCGATCCCCCGGACATCATGATCGCGCCGAAACTCGCCAAGATGGGGCTGTTCGAATTTCACCGGGCCCAGGAATGCATCACCCTGGGCCGGCAGGCCACGGAGCGCGCCCTGCCCGATGTTCTCGAACTGCTGCAGGAGTCGCAACCGCGCTGATCTGGAGCATCGTGCGGGCCCGGAGAGCCGCGCCCGACCATGCGCAGGTTGGAAAAATTGCATCGCATGGATCCCAAAGCGGAATCCGCCTTTGGACCCGATGCTCTAAGCTGTCGCGATATATTCCTTGATCGCCTCGGCCTCAGCCTCGACCTCCTCGAGGCGCTCCTTCACCACGTCGCCGATCGACACGATGCCGACAAGGCGCCCGCCCTCGACGACGGGGACGTGCCGGAACTTCTGCTGGGTCATCAGCTCCATCACGTCAGGAATGGGGGTCTCCCCCGTGCAGGTCAAAACCTTCTCCGTCATGAAGCGGGAGACGGGCTCCTCCAGGGCCTTGGCGCCATGGCTGGCAACCGCCCGCACGATGTCCCGTTCGGAAATGATGCCCGACACGGGCCTTTGACCATCCACGATGAGAAGGGCGCCTATCCTGCGCTCGGCGAGAACCTTGGCCGCTTCGCTTAACGTCCGGCTCGGTTCAATGGTCGCGACGTCACGGCCTTTGAGCGAAAGAATGCGATTGACGATCATGGTTTCCCTCCCATTGCGCGAACGGCGAAGGACCGTCAGTCCTTGCATCCGCAGGCTGAAGTCGGGCTCATCCCCCATGGCCTTGGGCGACAACCCTGCATCAGTGAGGGAATCATCGGCGCAAACAGCTTCTCTTTCAAGCCGAGATGCGCTTGGCCCTTGCGGGGAGCGGGTCGACGAGGGGGAAAAGCACCAGGCCTGCGAGGAATCCGCCGAGATGCGCCTCCCAGGCGATGCTCGCATCCGTCATCCCCAGAGGCTGTACGAAGGCGAACACATAGTTCGCGGCGAACCATATGCCGAGGAAGATCAGAACCTGCCGGTTTCGAACCATGTGTCCCAGGGTTTCCCGGGGCCGCTCATGGGGCTGCGTCAGCCTCCCCTCCCAGTGCCATGTTGTGGGCGCGAACATGAACCAGGAGGCCGCCGCCATGAGCCCGGACACAGCACCGGACGCGCCGATCATCGGCAGTACCTGCAGGGGATTGATGACCACGTAGAGAACCGCTCCGGCAATGGCGGAGACCGCGCACAGGACGAGGAACCGCCCGGCGCCGCAGCGACGGACAATGGGCGTTCCGAAAGCTGCCAGCCAGACGCTGTTGATCAGCACATGCGCCCAGGATCCATGCAGGAAAGCATAGGACAAGGCCGTCCAGGGCCGCCCCTCCTCTCCTTCCAGAACGTACTGCGCCAGGGCCATCAGCGGGGTGATCGTGTCTTCCGGCACCCCTTCGCGCAGGGGTCTCATGACCTCTTCGACCTGGACGCTCCCAAAGGCCACCGACCATCGGGCCGGGATCACGGACCAATCGATGATCAGCATGAAATCCGATTCGTCGGACAGGAGCAGCCTGACGGCATGGATGCCAATCAGCGCCAGAAGGCAAAGGGCTATGATGGCCGGAAGGTTGAGGATCGGCTCACGGGCACGGGGCGGGTGTGGAGACATGCAATACTTTTGTATGAGGCGGGCGATGACGCCTTTTCAGGTCACCGAGCTTGAATGCGTTTGCGACCTAATCCCTATTTGGCCATCCAGTCGAGAAAAACCAACAACTTAGCACTGGCCAAGCTTAACGGAGAGGAAGCCCGCCCCTTCGGATTTGCGACTTCCAAGATTTTTGTTAACCATAACGGAACCGACTGGAGCGCGACGCGTTAACTCACCTTTTACTTTCCGCTTGAGCCCAAAATGTAACCATGTCAGTTTGGTTAAAAGAACGTTAACCGGCTGGTGGGGCATGCGGCAGGATTATTTCAAGAACGGCCTTTTCTGTGGCGTAAATGAGAAGTCGGCACTTACCGGCAAGTTCATCAAAACAGTTTTCCTTGGACTCTCCCTTCTGGTTTTCGGCGCTGCCGCTCAGGCTCAAACCCTGGCGTCCCTGCCCGTCAACAGCGCCCCGATCTCCAGCGTCGGGGTCGCCAAGCCGCTCATCGGCTGGTCGCAGTTCTGCGAGAAGTTCCGCTCCGAGTGCACTGTCGATGTGACGGAAGCCGACAGGATCGAGCTGACGCCTCAGACGTGGAAGACCATCGTGTCGGTCAACCAGCGCGTGAACTCGGGCATCAAGGCCGTGACGGACGCGGATCATTTCGGTGTCGTCGATACCTGGGGCTTCCCGGACGACGGCAAGGGTGACTGCGAGGACTTCCAGCTCCTGAAGCGTCGCCTCTTGGTCGAGGCTGGCCTGCCGCGCCGCGCCATGCGCATGACGGTTGTGATCGATGAGCTCGGCGAAGGTCACGCGGTGCTGATGGTCCGCACCAACCGGGGCGACTTCGTTCTCGACAACAAGACTTCCTCGGTCCTCCCCTGGCACCGCACGGGCTATGTCTACATCAAGCGGGAGAGCCAGGACGCGATCGGCTGGGTGTCGCTGGGCGGCATCGTCTCGTCGCCTACAACGACCGCGAACCGCTAACAATCCGAACCAGCGCAAGACGCTGTTTCTGACTTCTTTTATCGATGTGAGGAGACTTGGGGCGGATCAGTCGATCCGCCTCATTTTTTTGGCAAAACGCTGCCAGTTCTCGACATAATTCCTGGCCGACCAGCGAAGCCGCTCGATGGACTCGGCATCGAGCACGCGAATGGCCTTGGCCGGAGCTCCCACGATCAGGGAATTGTCAGGAAACTCCTTGCCCTCGGTGATGAGCGCATTCGCTCCCACCAGGCAATTGGCGCCGATGCGCGCATGGTTGAGGACCGTAGCTCCCATGCCGATCAGCGAGTTCTCGCCGATGGTGCAGCCGTGAAGGATGGCCTTGTGGCCGATGGTGCAGCCTGCACCAACCGTCAAGGGCGTACCCATATCGGTATGGAGGAGCGCCCCTTCCTGGATGTTGGTGGCCTCTCCGACGTCGATCAGCTCGTTGTCGCCCCGCAGCACGGCCCCGAACCAGACGCCCACATCCTGCCCCAGCCGGACCTTGCCGATCACATAGGCATCCGGGGCGATCCAGAATCGGCCGGGTTCGGGAAGGATCGGTTCATCGTCGTCGAGGCTGTAGACAGGCATCGATGGTCCAGCAGAGAAGAGCAGCAGAACCTCGGGAAAGGTCTGCTGCGAAAAAGCGCCTAGTCCTCGAGATCCGTATCGAGGATCGCCATGGTGAAGTTGAAGGAGCGGTCCCCATCCTCGTCATCGACGAAGAGAACGCCGACGAATTCCTCACCGATGTAAACTTCCGCCGAATCGGTCTTCTTCGGCCGCCCGACGACGCGGATCGAGTGGTTCGCAAATGTCTGGCGCAGGTAGCGCTCGACTTTAGCCATCTCGTTTTTATCCACTACAGGTCCTTTCTTGGTGTCACGGATGCTGCACTTGCCATGCCCGGCAAACGCGAGCAAGCGACGTTAGGTCCCGAACGGACCGCTTCCTCAGATTCCGTCCGTATCCGAGAAGCAGTGATCCATGGACCGGGCCGGCTCCTCGCAGCCGGCCGTACCGACAACCTTGGCAGGAACGCCGGCCACCGTGGCATTATGGGGCACGGGCTTGAGCACGACAGACCCCGCGGCGATTCTCGCGCAATGGCCGACCTCGATATTGCCGAGGATTTTAGCGCCGGCGCCGATGAGCACGCCATGGCGGATCTTGGGGTGCCGGTCGCCCCGCTCCTTGCCGGTTCCGCCCAGCGTCACGTCCTGGAGCATGGAGACGTTGTCCTCGATGACGGCGGTAGCGCCGACCACCAGCCCCGTGGCGTGGTCGAGGAAGATGCCGCGCCCGATGCGGGCTGCCGGATGGATGTCGGTCTGGAACGTCTCGGACGAGCGGCTCTGAAGGTAGAGAGCGAAGTCCTGCCGCCCCCTCTTCCACAGCCAGTGAGCCAGACGATGGGTCTGGATGGCGTGGAATCCCTTGAAATAGAGCACGGGCTCGATCGCCCGGGTGACCACAGGGTCCCGGTCGAGCACGGCGCTGATGTCGGCCCGCATGGCCGCCCCGATGGTGCTGTCGTTCTCCACCGCCTCAAGGAAGATCTGCTCGATGATGTCAGACGGAACAGCGGCGTGGCCCAGACGGGAAGCGACCCGGTGAATCACCGCCGCCTCCAGGCTCGGCTGATGCAGAATGGCGCTGAGAACGAAGCCGGCCATCGCCGGCTCGGCCTGGATGACGGCCTCGGCCTCGAAGCGGAGGCGGTCCCAGATCGGATCGACCTTTCCGGCCACGGCATCGGTGGCTCCGGGCTTCAGGCGCGTCTGTGTCATGGTACTCTCCTGCCGGCTTCGTTATCGCCACAGGTCTAGATAAGAAGCCGATGCCCCTTACCATAGATCCAAGCGAGCCATGACCTACTCTTTTTCGCCGGCAACGTCCAAGCTTGTCGTCTCCTTGAGCAACGGCGTTGCCACGGTCACCATCGACAATCCGCCCAAGCACAACGCCGTGGACCTTGAGATGTGGAAGGCCTTTCCGCCGCTGATGGAGGCCCTCGACAGGGATCCGGAAGTCCGCGTCGTCACCTTAAGGGGAGCGGGGCAGGATTCCTTCGCCTCCGGCGCGGACATCGCCGAGTTCGCGACGGTGCGTGCCGATGCCGAGGGCGGGCGTCTCTACGAAGCCGCCAACGAAGCGGCCTTCTGGGCCGTCGCCCATTGCTCCAAGCCGACCATCGCCATGATTCGCGGCTTCTGCCTCGGCGGAGGCTTCGGCCTTGCCCTCTCCTGCGACCTGCGGATCGCCTCCGGGACCGCCATATTCGGCATTCCGGCAGCCCGGCTCGGGGTAGGATACCCTCCCGGTGCCATGAAGCTCGTGACCGCTGCCGTCGGCGCGCCAGCCGCCAAGGACCTGTTCTTCACCGCACGGCGGCTCGGCGCCGAGGAGGCGCATCGCCTGGGCGTCGTGCAGCGGCTTGTGCCCGACGGCGAACTGGAACAGGTCACGCAGGCGCTTGCCGAGAGCATCGCGGAGAACGCACCCCTGACGATCAGGGCCGCCAAGGCGGCCATCGACGATGCGGTCGGGGTGGGGCACCCGAATGCCGATCCCCTGGCTCTTGCCGACCTCTGCTTCGACAGCGCTGATGCGGTGGAGGGGCGCGAGGCCTTTCTGCAGAAGCGCCGGCCTGTCTTCACCGGACGATAGTCTCAGGCGTTCCGGCGATACACGAAGTAGCGGCCCTCCGGCACGTTCGTCTCGGACGAAATGTCGGTGCAGGAGGGCATCTCGAAGGCCCTGTCCGCAATCAGAAGCCCACCGGGCTGGAGCAGGGAGTCGAGCAGCGGCGATAGCCTCAGGGCGAGCCGGCGGTTCGCCTCTTCGTCTCCCGTGCCGATATCCGTGTGGATCAGCGCCGCCGATCCGTGCCCGACGCGCTCGATGAAATCCGGCAGGGTTTCGAAGATGTCCCCGACGATCAGGTAGCCTTCGGGAGGGTAGCAATCCGGATGGGCCGCCGGCGAGCGCTCGAAGGCGTAGATCTCGCGGCCGGGCAGCTTGGTCCGCAGGTGATCGTAGGTGCGGCCGTTGCCGAGGCCGAGTTCGAGAACAAGCCCGGTCGGACCGATTTCCTCAGCCGCCCAGTTCAGGAGGTCGCGCTGGGCGGTCAGACGCCTGATCACAGAGTCGAGTCGGGTCATTCGTTGCTCCTGCCCGCAGGCATATGGAAAGTACCCCTACAAAGCAGAGGCACGCACCTCACGGACGCTCCGCCAGGAAGTCGAGCACGCCCTGCTTGTGGACCTTGTCGCCGACGGCAAGGTTGTGGTCCCGCCCTGGGATATCGAGCGCAGTCGCGTTCGGGATCAGCTTCGCAAGTTCCGGCCCCGAGCCCGACACGTCGTCCCTGGTGCCGACCGAGACCAGGGTCGGCAGCGTGATGGAGGCGACCTCCTCCGGGGTCAGCACCTGCCGCGACCCGCGGATGCAGGCGGCCAAGGCCTTGAGATCGCTGCCCGTCTGCTCGGCGAAGGCCCGGAACATGCGCTGCATGGGGTCTGTCAGGCTGTCGAGGGAGGGCACCTCCATGGCATCGGCGATCCCGAGCGGCAGGCCGACGCCCTCGACGAGATGGATGCCCAGGCCACCAAGGAGCATGGAGCGCATCCGCTCCGGAGCGGTGAGCGCCATGTGGGCGGTGATCCGCGCGCCCATGGAATAACCCATCACGTCGGCCCGCTCGATGCCGAGATGGTCGAGAAGTCGGCAGCCGTCCTCCGCCATACGGTAGGAATTGTAAACCTCCAGATCGTAGAGCTTCTCGCTCTGCCCATGCCCCCGGTTGTCGAAGGCGACGACCCGGTATCCGGCCCGCGTCAGGGTCTTCACCCAAAGGGTGTTGACCCAGTTCACCGCGTGGTTCGAGGCGAAGCCGTGGATGAGCAGGATCGGATCGCCCTGCCCCTCATGGGGCGGCACGTCGATATAGGCGATGCTGACGCCGTTGGAATTGAAATAGCGCATCGGACCGGCCGGGGTTGGAGCCTGAAGAGAAAGCTGGCGCAACCTAAGCACCCGGGAAGCCAGATGCAATCTGCGGAAATTTGCTCTAGGCGCATGGCCGATCGGCCATTATGGTGCGCGCAAATTTCATCGCTTCAGAGCAACGGCAATGGCTGACAAAGGCACTCCCCACTTCCACAACGATCCGGGCGTTCCCGTCATTCACGTGGGCTCGAAGGAGTTCATGTGCATCGGAGCGACGCCGCCCTTCGATCATCCTCATGTGTTCATCGACATGGGCTATGACACGGAGACGATCTGCTCCTACTGCTCGACCCTGTTCAAGTACGACCCTTCCCTGAAGTTCGACGAGGCCCGCCCGGCCGAATGCGTCTGGGAGCCCGATTTCGCGAACTCCGCCTCTTCCCGATAAGTGCCTAATCTGTCGATCGCAGTCGTCGGCGCCGGCATCGGCGGCCTGACGGCGGCCTTGGCCCTGGCCCGGCAGGGCCACACGGTCACGCTCGTGGAGCGTCGGACCGGGTTCAGCGAGGTCGGGGCCGGCCTCCAGATCTCGCCCAACGCCAGCCGGATCCTCATCAGGCTCGGCCTCGGCCCGGCCCTCCGCCGCGTGGCGACGGAGCCGCAACGGGTCGTCGTACGCGCCATCAGGTCGGGAAAGCCCATCGGCGAGGTAGCCCTGGGCGCCTTCATCCGCGAGCGTTTCGAAGCTCCCTACTGGGTGGTGCATCGGGCCGACCTCCAGACGCTCCTGCTCGATGCCGTCCGCTCGGAGCCATCGATCCGCCTTGTCATGGGTCGGACGGTGGAAACCGTCGAGACCAGCCCCTCACAGGCCTCCCTCACCTGGATCTCCGCCGGCGGTGCTCAGGAGACCCTCACGGCCGACCTGATCGTCGGGGCCGATGGGGTCAGGTCGAAGGTCAGGCAGCAGCTTGGCGACAGGAGGCCGCCTGCCTATCGCGGCCATATCGCCTGGCGGGCCACCTTCGAGCGCAGCGCCGCCCCGGCCGAACTCGCCGGCGACGAGACCGGCCTCTGGCTCGGGTCGGGGGGCCATGTGGTGCATTACCCCATCGCCGGCGGCAGGCTCGTCAATGTGGTGGCCATCGAGAGAAGTCCGGCGCCCGTAGAGGGCTGGGCCGCTCCGGGCCGGCGGGAAGACCTGCTCGCCCGCTATGCCTCCGCCGCCCCTGCCCTGCGCAGCCTGCTTGCCCTTCCACAGGAATGGCTGCGCTGGTCGCTTTTCGACCACTCGGCCGAGCGCCTCGCCAAGGGCAGGATCGCTCTCCTTGGCGATGCCGCCCATCCGGTTCTGCCCTTCCTGGCGCAGGGCGCCGCAATGGCGATCGAGGAAGCGGCCACCCTCGCTTTTCTCCTGCGCGACACGCAAACCGACATCCCGCAGTTTCTCTCGGCTTATGAGAAGCATCGTCTCGGGCGTGCAACTCAGGTCCAGAAGGAGGCCCGCACCAACGGGCGCGTCTATCATGCGGGCTCTCTGGTCGCCTTCGGGCGCGACAGGGTCATGCGCCATCTCGGCCCCGAGGGCATGACGAAGCGCTACGACTGGCTCTACGGCTTCCGCACTCCGGATTGAGGTAAGGTTCCCGCACACGCTTGGACTTGCGCTCAGGCCCGCAGCCCGATAACCCTCTTTTTCAGAGCGGACGTGGCGAAACCGGTAGACGCAAGGGACTTAAAATCCCTCGGGCTATGCCCGTGCGGGTTCGACCCCCGCCGTCCGCACCACTACAACTCTTAACTTGCTTCTCTGGTGCCAACGACACATTCCTACTGAACAACAATTCGTTCACGGGACTAGGACGCGAGGGCCAGTTGAAATCATCGGCTTTCAGGATCGGAACTGAGGCCCATGACGCAAGCGATCGCATCATCTATGATCGTACCGCTGGTTTCCTCTATTACGATCAGGACGGCACCGGCGTCACCGAGCAGGTTGCTCTCGCGAAGCTTTCGGTCGGGTTGAGGATGACATCGCTCGACTGCCAGGTCGTCTAACCGAAAATCCATTGGAGTCGGGGAACACTGGTTCTGTGATCGCTGTCACTCGGTGTGCATGCCGGCACATCCATCGTTGCTGTGATCGCGCATGATCAAAAGCGCCTTGAATCAGCACCAGCGGAGACGAACGATGCTTTACGGCTCCTTCTTGTATCGTCGGGTCAGCGCAGCGGCTTTAATGATCCTTGCCTCGACAGGTGTCGACGCATGGGCTCAGAGCCACCCGCTGACCCTTCGAATGTCATGCGCTCAGGCACAGGGACTTGTCGCCTCGCAAAGAGCCGTCGTCCTCAACACGGGACCGCTAACCTACGACCGATATGTAGGATCCTACGGGTATTGCGTCGGCGGCGAGACCTTGGATCCTGCCTGGGTTCCAACGGCCGATACTGCGCAATGCCCCCTTTGGGTATCGTTGCGTACCGCGCACCCCGCCCTCGCGGAATTAGCCTTTACCTAGGCTCTAAACGCCTCGCCATTTAGCGTTCACTCAAAGGGAAACTTTATGGCGTGGTCCTTGGCCCAGGCTTCGCGCCGGGAACCTCGATCCTGCTTTCGTGAAAACGACGCACCGCTTCCGATCCGGGGCTGACCCTCACGCTCCTGGTGGTCCGATCTCGGGGTGATGCGTCGCAATCCTGAATAGCGAAGGCCTCATTGGCCTTGGGATGGTAGAACATCCGCTCGTTGCGGTTGAAGGTCCACGGCTCGTCGCTGCAGTTACGCCCGAAAGCTCCTATCGTGTTCTCGACCACGGTCCATTTCAAACCGGATTGAGGACACTGACCTTCATACTGCCCGCTATAGGCGCCGATCCGTGGATAGCAGCTCACCTGAGCTTGGGATGCCCCGACACCGATAACCAGAATTGCAGCGGACAGGATCGCTCTCATCTTGTGCCCCCAGCACATTTCACATCACCGTTTAGCAAACAGCATAACGCAAGGGAATATGCGGCTTCGCGTGGATCGCGCATGGGAGCCCCGCCCTTGGCATTGGAACCCTTAGCGGCTGTGCCAAGCCCGGAGAGCCAGGAGAGGTGTCAGGATCGGCCAGCCGAATCCGGCGATCAGGATGTGATCGAGGCCGATCTCCTCCTCATCATTGATCATGGTGGAGACTGCAAGGAGCAGAATCACGCCACACAGATAGATCATCAAAACTTCACGCATCACGCAGCCCCCAGCAACCCTGAAGCTGAGCTTTGACGCATGAAAAGGATCAAGCCAATGCGACCGGCAGTCGCCTACCCCTGCGGAGAGGGCGCATGACGATCCCCGGAGAGCACAGGGCGCAGGCGCCAGAACAGGCGAGAAACCTCGCGACCATGAAAAATCATTCTTTGTCAAAAACTTAGCCGCAACTCAATCTGGCCTCGCCCGTTCTCCGGTCACCACGAGAAACGCTCAGGGAGATGATCGATGCCAAAGCGGCACCACCCTTATGCCGCCGGAGGCAACATGGGTTGGAGCATCGGCTCCAACGGCCTGACGGCAGCTGGACAAGCCGAACTGTTGAAGGATCTCGGTCGGCAACTTCAGCACAATTACCGGAGCATCCTGAAGGAGCCCACGCCGGATCGCATCAGGCAGCTGCTGGAGAGGCTTGAAGGAACAGGCTTTCGCGAAGGAGATGAGGACCACTGAGCCAGGGCGGCTCAGCATCAGGGCCCTCATCCCGTTGAGATGGCTCGGTGCCTCAGCGCCGGCGACGATTCCGCGGATGTGAGTGGTCCGACGAGGCCGATTCCCTCGGAACGAGGCTATAGATCAGAAACCCTGCGAGAATTCCGGCTCCGAGCAGGACGAAGGGATATGATTTAGCGGTCTGAACGACTCCGGAAGCAGTTTGTCGGACGGCGTAAAGCGGCACGGAAGCATGGATCAGGCGCTCGGCCCGCTTGAGATTCTCCTGCCGGGTATGGATCTCCAGATCATAGCCGTCGTCATCATCATGGCGATGAAGCTCGATGCTGTTGCGGGCGAATCCAGCCGAGACAAGGCGCTGGACCGCCTGGTTGGCCTCACTGCGGGACGGGAAAGATCCAGTGGCGATAGACGTGTTGGGCATCAGTCAATCCTCTTCGAACTGCTGACGCCAATTCCCGGCAAGCGCCTAGGTTCCACACCTGCCCGAAGCACGATGCGGAAACGCCCCCGATTCAATGACCTTCAGTTCCTTCGATAGGATTGGGAGGCTCTCTCCGCCTCCATCAGAACCTCGAGGGCTCTCCAGGGCTTCGGCATGAAGCGGACATCCCTAGGAACGTCGCCCGCTTGGTCATCCAGCGGCCTGCCGGAGGTCAGCACCGTGCGGACCCACGGCCATTTGAGCCGCACGGTACGCACCAGATCCAATCCGTCCATCAAGCAAGGGAGCCTGAGATCGGCAAACAGAAAGGCGACCATTTCCGAATGCCGGTTCAGATAATCCAGGGCCTCCTCAGCGCTGGCGGTTTCGACGACCTTCAGATCGGTTTCCTCGAGAAGAGCTGCCGCTAAGCCCCTGACTTCGAAATCATCCTCGACGATCAAGGCCACACGATAAGGCTCGATTCTCTGTCCCATAAGTCGTCTCCTCTACCGGTTTGCAGTTCCTGGAGCCCTTTGCTGAAGGAGCAACGATCCGCAGGCTCTCTGTTGGACGGGAAAAATCCGGCTCCGGAACGCAATGCGGACAGCCGGTGCGATACAGCCAGAACTCAGCATGCCATCAGAAGCAGCAAGGCTCTGGAACGCATCCTTTACAGGATCGCGAATAATCGACTTTCCCGAACGCAGGGCGCGAACGGGCGAAGACCCTCATCACAGAACGGTGAACACTGCTGTCCGTTTCAGCTTGGCCTTATAGAATTTTTCCTGAGAACCCTTTTTGCCCTAGAGGAACTGCCTTCCAATCTGTAGCTTAAGCTTGAACCGACAGTTCTCACGTGAGCCCCCGCCGTGTTCAAGGAGACTCAGCTTCACCAGGAATTCTTGGACCTGGAGCATCATATGCGGCTTCTCGACCGCAAGCTGGCTGACGCCCTCCATCGGATCCGTCACGGCTCCTCGGCGGAATCGGTCGCGCAGGCGCGGCAGGATGAGCGACAGCTCCTTTCCGAACTGGACCGGCTGATGACGAGAATGCGTGCGATCGAGGGGCAGCTTCTCCAGTTGCAGAAGAGCTCGACGCGCCACTAGAAGCAGCGCCTGCAGCCGGCGAGTGCGAAACCGCACCTCGGAGCCGCTGAACCAGGCTCATCCTGACAGCCCTTACGCAACGCAATTTTAAGGAGAGGATGGAGGGATGACCTTCAGGAACTCTTGCAGGGATCCCTACCCGGGACCCGATATCGACGGCCGGGGGAGCGCCGAAGCGTTGCGGGGTTGGTTCTTCCCGCTGTTCACGGTTTCGATCGGCCTCTTGGCCGGCATGGACGTTGCGTCAGTCGTCTTCGTTCTTCTGGAATGAACAGCCGCGCTGCCTCGCATCTCATGGCATCAACGCAGCGGGACGAGAACTGCAGGACAGCGCATGTGATGGCGCGTTCTGTCCTGCAGGTTCACCGTTCGTCTTCAGCGCAGGCCGAGGAACGACAGGATCGCGAGGACCACGACGATTGCACCGATAAGCCAGATGATGTTGTTCATGAGGATTCTCTCCCGAAATGGAATTGACGTCATGCCAACGGTCAAGGTGAAGGTTCGTTCCTTTGGCTCCAGGTAGCCGCTAGTCGGAACGGCAGGCGGTCAGATCGGCTCCACTCACCTCGCCCGATGCAGCAACCTGCCTCCTTGTGACGCTCGTACAGTCGTGATGCGTGAGACCCTGGACCGGATCGGCCTGGATCCGGCTCTCCCGCACGCGTTCAGTCTCATAGCCAGGCCCCGCCTGATAGTCCCAGGTGGAGATCCCGGCCGTACCGACGCATCCGGCGAGTCCGACCGCAAGCCCTGCGGCAGTGAAGGTTTCTAGAATCGTCGGCATAGTCCCCTCCCTGGAACTGCGGAGCCCTCCCGGACGGCAGATCGACATTAAGGGTATCCTGCCAGCACCTGAACAGCAAAACCCCGGTGTTGCCACCGGGGTTTTCAGGAGAGTAAGGCGGGACAGATCAGAAGTCGCGCTGAATGCGCAGGCGACCTTCCCAAGCATCATCCTCTTCTGCGCCGACGATGCCGCGCGGGTTGAGGTTGGAGTAGAGAGCCTCCACACCGATGTCGAGACCGGAAACCGGCGACCAGATCAGGTTGGACCCGACGCGCCACTCGGTGAAGTCGCCCACAGGAGCAACGGTGCTGTAGTCGACACGGGCATAGGAGCCGAACAGGCTCTGACGGATGGTCGGGGTCCAATAGTGGTTCAAGCCACCGGCGAGCGACCAGCCGCGGCCGGTGTCGAGGTCGCCATCAGGACCGACATAGGCATCCAAAGCCGTACCCGAAGCGATGCCGACTGAATTGTCGGGATCGAAGCCGAGATAGCCGAGGCCGCCATCGGCATAGGTTGCGGCAAACCACAGGGCGTCGCCTTCCGCCAGCATCGGCAGGTTCACGTTGACCATGCCCGACACGGCCCAGCCGAGTTCGCTGTCGGCGTAGTCGCCACCGAAGAGGGTGTTGCTGCGGACCTGGTGCAGCGCACCGGAAAGCTGAGCCGAGCCCCAGGTGCCGGAATACTTCACATTACCGACGAAGTCGGGCAGTCGCTGGCCAGCGCCGACACCGGCAGGACTCGTGGCAAGGTTGGTCGCAAAGGAGCCCTCTTCCAGCGACAGGGTCGCCGAGAAGCCGTTGCCGAAGGAGAAGGTGTAGGCGAGGAGGTTCACGTCCGGATAGTCGTAGAAGCGGAGCGTGCCCCAGTTCTCGTTCGCGACGTCGCCGTTGGTGAAGAACGAGGTCGTGCGACCGGCGGTCAGGCCACCGAACTGGATGTAGGCCTGTGCGATGTTCGGCGAGGTGCCGGCACCCCTGCCCGTACTGTCGAAGTAGACGCCTGTGTTGCGGCTCATCTCCATGCGGACGAAGGCGCGCAGCAGGCCGTAAGCCGTAGACGTGCGGGCGTCGAGCTGCACGCGGCCGCGGGCGAGGAAGCCGATCGAGTTGCTCGCGCGGGACGTAGGCTCGAGATAGCTGTATTCGGCGCGAACGCGGCCACCCACACGCAGGCAGGTTTCCGTACCTGGGATGTAGAAGAAGCCTGAACCGTAAGTGGAGCAGACGCGAACGTATTCGACCGCTGCGGCCTTGGCGACCGGCAGGTCGGCAGCTTGTGCCCCCGCGACAGCCGCAAGACCTGCGACTGTTCCAAGGAAGAGGCTCTTCACGAGCTTCATGATTATCTCCAACGAAGTCTGGGTGCGAGACCCATGTACAAACGTGACCATACTGAAGACCAGGCCTGACGCAACAGAGGTTGGCTTCGGCTTCGCTCAAGCGACGGGCACCTTGCCGAAAAGATGGGCACTCCCGGAGGGCGCGCATATCTATTTTCCGGGGTGTGTCTCAAATTCAACAATCCGAATGAGCCCTGTCGCTGCGTCACCTACCCTCCCCTTCGAGGCCTCGCCCGACGGCCAAGTACATGTTCTCCGAATCCGTCCAGGTCTCGCTCTCAGTCCCCGAAGAAATCCAGTTCGAGCTCACGGCAGGTATATCCGACAGGACATTGCGGCGTGTCCCGGGTTGGTACGAAAGCGGGCTCGATCATCTCGTTGCGCAGGCAGAAGCGCCCGTCGCTGACATAACGGTCGTAAGTGTAGGTACCGGTCCCAAGGACGATCTGCCCTCGCGACAGAACGAGACCGCGGGCCTGGTTGCAGGTCAGGCTGGGGGTCATGGGCCGCGGCTGGGCCTGGACGCTCGATGCGGCAGCCAGGAGAGCCAGAACACAAACTGTCTTTCGCATCGTCACACCCTTCGCAGGCATCGCCCCAGCGGGGCACCCTTCCGGAATGACAACGCCTTTGGCAGAGCTTTGTTACGGATGTCCACTCGGCCGGGAGAAGGCGTGAAGCCGTTAGAGCATAGGCTGCAGGCGCGTCGCCAAGTCGACCGCGCCACCGTAATCGGTCTTTCCCGAACCCAGTACGGGAATGCTCGACACGAGGATCGAGCGCGGCACCCAAAGCTCGGGAAAGCCATGGTCCTTGGCATGGGCCAGGAGCACGTCCCGGTCGGCGTCCGGCCTGTCGGTAATGAGGACGATCTGCTCGCCCTTGCGCGGGTCTGGGATTGCGACCACCACGTGGCTGCTGTCGGGCCACAGGGACTGGACGGTTGCCTCGATGGCCGCCAGAGACACCATCTCGCCGGCGATCTTGGCAAAGCGCTTCGCCCGTCCCCGGATCGTCACGACCCCGTCGTCGACGGTGACGATGTCGCCGGTGTCATGCCAGCCCTCAACCGGCGGCCGAATGCCGCCTGGCGCTTCAGAGTCGAGATAGCCCTTCATCACGTTCGGACCGCGCACGTGCAGGCGCCCGCCTTCGTGGATTCCCTCGACTGGCTCCAGTCGCCATTCGACCCCCGGCAGGACATGGCCCACCGTGCCCGGACGGTTGCTGTCGGGAAGGTTGCAGGCAATGACAGGCGAGCACTCGGTGGCGCCGTATCCCTCGACGATCACGGTGCCATGACGATCCCAGAGGCGACGGGTTTCATCCTTCACCCGCTCGGCCCCGGCAATCACGAAGCGCACGCTTGCGAGATCGTTCTCGCCGGCAGCGCGGGCATAGCCTTGAAGGAAGGTGTCGGTGGCGAGCATTACGGTGGCGCGCGTTCCGGCCACGAGCTTCGGAATCTGGCGGTAGTGCAGCGGGCTCGGATAGAGCACCGACTTCATGCCGTTGAGAACGGCCGTGAGAAGGCCTGCCGAGAGGCCGAAGGAATGGAAGATCGGCAATGGGTTGAAGAAGACGTCGTCGTCCTTCAGCACGTCGCCCGCCAAGGCCTTCACCTGATAGGCGTTGGCCACGAGGTTGGCGTTCGACAGCACCACGCCCTTCGGCGCGCCCTCCGAACCCGAGGTGAAGAGCAGCACGGCTGGATCGTCGTGCTGGACTTTCGCGCCGGCATGGACGCGCCGCGGGATCCATGAATCGACAAGTCCCCGCATCTTGTCGAGGCTCGTGAGCTCTGCGCGGACATCCTCGAGCCAGAGGATCCTGCGCCCCTCCCCGAGAGCCTCGATGAGATCGTCGAGCTTGCCCTGCTCGATAAAGCGGCGGGAGGTGACGATCGTCTCGATTCCCCCCAGCTCGCAGGCGGCCCAGAGGTTCTTGAGACCCGCCGTGAAGTTCAGGAAGGCCGGGACGCGCCCGAAGGCGTTGAGACCGAACAGGGTGACGGCGATGGCCTGCACGTTCGGCAGCAGCACCCCGACGGTCTCGCGCTCTTTCGTCAGGCTTGCGAGCTTGCGCCCGAGCACCATCGAGCCCAGGACGAGTCGTCCAAACGTGATCGGCTGGCGCTCGAGATCCTCCAGGGCGACCTTGTTGCGGCCGAAGCGATCCTTGGCGTCGAGCAGCGCCCCGAACAGGGTCTTGCGCGTCCGCGCGATGTTGAACTCCGCCACGGGCGCGCTCCTGATAAACTAACCGGCCGAGCCTTCGCGGATCGGCGCCTGGTAGGCCAGACCCATATCCCAGGGGAAGTAGATCCAGGTGTCCTGGCTCACTTCCGTCACGAAGGTGTCGATGAGGGGGCGTCCGGCGGGCTTGGCATAGACGGCGGCGAAATGCGCATTGGGCAGCATGTCGCGGACGATCTTGGCCGTCTTGCCGGTATCGGTCAGGTCGTCGATCACGAGCACGCCCTTGCCTGTCCCGTCGCCAAGCGCCTTGATGGCCGGCGCAATGTCCTTGAGCACCTGCAGCTCGCCCTGGTTCTTGTAGTCGTGATAGCTCGCGATGCAGACGCTCTCGATGAGGCGGACATCAAGTTCACGAGCCACGATGGCGGCCGGCACGAGTCCGCCGCGGGTGATGCAGACGATCGCCTCGTAAGGGCCGGCGGAGGCCAGGCGCCACGCGAGAGCGCGGCAATCGCGGTGAAACTGGTCCCAGGAGACGGGGAAGGCTTTGGGAGAGGTCGGGGACATCGGCTTGCTCTTTTGACTGGCGTGGCGAAGTAACTCTCAAAGGGGTGCTTGGTCGCCCTTGAGGCGGGCGAGATGATCGCGCACGGCAAAGGCGGCCTGGGCGACCGCCTCAGGGTCCTTGCCGCGCACGACGATCTGGTTGCGGAAGCCGCTGGTGGAAAACGACGGATAGGATCCGATGGAGACGCTCGGGTGAGACGAGGCGATCCGGCTCAGGCCCTCGGCATAGATGCCCTCGGCCAAACCCTCCGCCTCGATGGTCTCGATGATCATGCGCGCTCCGGTCTCCAGGGTCGGCGCGATGTTGTCGAGCATCGCCTGCATGATCGAGGGCACCCCCGCCATCACGAAGACGTTGCCTATGCGGAAGCCCGGCGCCTTGGAGATAGGGTTCTCGATCAGGCTGGCGCCATCGGGGATCCGGGCCATGCGCATCCGCGCCTCGTTGAGCTCCTCCGGCGTGTAGCGTTCCCGCAGCACCGCCACCGCCCGGGGATCATGGTCGATCCCGACGCCGAAGGCCTTGGCGATGCAGTCGGCCGTGATGTCGTCGTGGGTGGGGCCGATGCCGCCGGTGGTGAAGAGATAGGTGTAGCGTTGGCGCAGGGCATTGACCGCCGCGACGATCTCCTCCTCCACGTCGGGCACGACGCGGACCTCGCGCAGGTCAACGCCGATCCCGGTCAGGTACTCGGCGATATAGCCAATATTCTTGTCCTTGGTGCGGCCCGTGAGGATCTCATCGCCGATGATGAGGAGGGCGGCTGTAACGGAGACGGCCATGCGCAGCGATCCTTTTGGGAGGCTTTAGCTTCAGAAAGGGCAATTCTCAAGCGCATGCAAGAGTTCATGCCGGTGCCATCCCCGGCCTTGCGCTCTTCTCTGCCCCCTGGCCGTCATCGCCGGACTTGCTTCGGGATGGCCATGACGGGAGGTGTCGATGTCAAACAGCCAGCACCTTGTGGCCCGCAGCCTGTGGGCTGCGGGCCTGTGGTGAGATCGAGGGTGGCGCGATGGG
>NZ_JBWBEW010000011.1:0-162419 GCF_056148915.1 Microvirga sp. jy35
CCGAGCAGAAGTGGCTCTCCACCACCGGCTTCCTCGACAAGATCGACGAGAACCTTAAAAAAGCCATGGCGGCTTAAGCGAAGCCCCTCCCCGCTCTGGAATGATGAAAAGCCCGGCCTCGCGCCGGGCTTTTTGCTGCCCGCACGCCTTGGTGCTAAGCTTGACAATGTTCATGTTTTGTTCTAACAAAGCATCATGTTTGCTGAGGTTGTTTCTGGATGTTTCGATCCGCCGACTCACGGAGTTTTTTGCTGAACGCCCGCTACGCATTCGCTGTCGCCCAACTGGAGCTGCGACTACTGCTCATTTCAAGAGCCCGCAAGCGCTACGACCCGAACCAGCCACGCGTTCCTGCAGGCAATTCCGATGGCGGACAATGGACTGATGGAGGTGGTTGAGGCGGCGAGGCAAGTCACCAAAGCGAGTCGGCGTCTCATCGCCGAAAACCGCCAACAAGCTTCCGGGTGGCAGGTGGCTTCGAGAAAGAACATTTAGGTATGAGTGTTCAAAGCTTCGTTTCCGCCAACTGTAAAGGGAGAATTCGCGCTGTGCTGCCCCAGCAATTTCTGGAATCGTCGATTACCGATGTCATGAAGGCAGCCAAAGCCGGAGACCGAGCAGCAAGAACATGCCTGAAAATTCTTGGGCGAGACGAATATAGGAAGTAGGGAGGCACCTGTGCATCTAAATGGAATTCGCGAACTCATTCCATTCTTAAATAACCTCGACAAGGAAAGCATTCATTACCGGCTAGACCATCTAAGAGATGACTCGATCATGGTGTCCTTCACGCTTGTGGGCATTCGAGTCGAACTCGATTTCTTCGATGATCATGTCGAGTTCAGCTATTTTCAAGGCACAGAGGCCGTCGAGACAGACACTGGGCTGCTTGAAAGACTGATGCGGGAACACTGGGGAGACGATTGATCTTGGTGCAAGAGTCCTGAGGGTTCTCAGCACGTTCAGACACGGCTCCGCTCGTTACCAAGCTCAGACGGCACAGCATCAGAAACGACGCCATTAACAGCAGCCGCCCATCTGTTCGCGATGGAGAAAAGGTGCATCGCAAATGATCAGCGAACCAAGACATAAGTTTTATGGCAATACGATCAGCGAGCATATTTTTGAGGTCGCAAGCGAGCTGCCGATCGATGCAGTCGGCATGTGGCAGATCGTGCCGGGAGCACGTCGCGGTTTCGATCTCGAAGGCGGCGCCCTAACAGATTACGTTCGCCGCTGCATTGCGGAGCTTCTCTCGCGTGGCGCGGTGCCGGTTTTCGGCGGTGGGCCTGACGGGCCGCATGACTGGATCGTGCAGCGCCAGTATGGATCACGGCCCGAAGAGATCGTCGAGAGCGTCATCCGTGAATGGCTCGCCAATGGCGCCCGGGACGGAGATCCGGGTGGATTGTGGTTCGCCCTGCCCCAATATGCCTGGACGCCGCCATCGTAGGATTTGCAAGGAGAACGAAGACCATGCCGGAGCCCAAACCCATCATGACCGGCGGCTGCCAGTGCGGCGCGGTGCGGTATGCGCTGATGTCCGAGCCGACCCATGCGAGCATCTGCCATTGCCGCATGTGCCAGAAGGCTTTCGGCAACTACTTCGCGCCGCTCACCGGCGTGCCGCGCCAGGATCTGGTGTGGACCAAGGGTCGGCCCGGCATCTTCAAGAGCTCGGAGGCGGTCGAGCGCGGGTTCTGCCGGGATTGCGGCACGCCGCTGACCTTTTCTTACGTGGAGCGCGATCGCATCACCGTGTCCATCGGCAGCCTCGACGAGCCGGGCCGGATCACGCCGGAGATCCAGTACGGGGTCGAGAGCAGGCTCCCGTTCTTCGAGATGCTGCATACCCTGCCGGGCGAGCGGACGGAGGATGGCGCCTCGCCGGAGGAGCTGCGGAGGATGGCCTCGCGGCAGCACCCGGACCACGATTGAGAACTTGCCGGATCTCTCCGTCGTCCGGAGCCAAGCAACGGCGCCCGGATCCTCAACCTTCAGCCCCTTGAACCTCCCAACGGATGACGGCGAGGATCAGGACTGTTTTCGCAACCTAGCGCCCGCAGATGCATTGTCCCATCGGAACCTTTGCCGGACGCGGTGACGCTTGGCCGGCCCAGGAACGGGAGGAGACGCTGTGGTTGCCCTATCCCACCCAGGTGTTCTGAGGCCGCTCCACCCCCTTCATGCGATCCTTCTGGCCTTTCCGCTTCCCCTGTTCGCAGGCGCCCTGGCCAGCGACCTCGCCTATCGGTCGACCTTCCACATTCAATGGGCCAATTTCGCGTCCTGGCTCATCGCCGGCGGCCTGCTCGTCGGCGCCTTCGCGGTGCTCTGGGCCCTGGTCAACCTCTTTCGCAGGGGGCCGGCCCGCAAGGGTCGGCTGGTGGTCTATTTCGTCGTGCTGCTCGCCATGTGGGGGCTCGGCTTCGTCAACGCCCTCGTCCATGCGAAGGACGCCTGGGCGACCATGCCGGAGGGCCTCTATCTCTCGGCGGTCACGACGCTCCTGGCCCTTGTCGCGGCCTGGATCGGCTATTCCGGATTTCATCGTGCAGGAGAGGTGAAATGATCCGCTCGTCCCTCTTGATCGGCACCCTGGCCCTCGCCCTCTCCGCCTGCAACAGCGAGCCCGAGCCGCCGCAATATGGCGCCAACCCGAACCTGCCCGAACCGCAGCGCGGGCTGCTGCCCTCCATGAAGATCCCGAGGCCGGCCAACTGGGGCAACGATCTCCCCAAGGTGCCGCCGGGATACAGGATTCAACCCATCGCCACGGACCTCAGGATCCCGCGTCAGACCATCGTCCTTCCCAATGGCGACATCCTCGTTGCCGAGGGATCCGGCGGCGGCGCGCCGACGCTGCGCCCCAAGGACCTGATTGCGGGCTTCATCAAGAGTCTCGGCAAGAGTTCGGTCAAGGGCGGCGATCGGCTGACCCTGCTGCGCGACGCGGACCGCGACGGCACCTACGAGATGCAGGGCGTCTTCGCCGACAATCTCAACGCGCCCTACGGCCTGGCGCTGGTCAACGGATCCATCTACGTGGCCAACCAGGATGCCCTGGTGCGCTTCGCCTATCAGGACGGACAGACCCAGGCGAGCAGCCCGCCGGTGAAGGTGGCGGATCTCCCGGCCGTGATCAATCATCACTGGACCAAGGCGATGACCGCCAGCCAGGACGGGCGCTTTCTTTATGTGGGCATCGGCTCCAACAGCAACATCACCGAGCGCGGGATGGACGCCGAGGAAGACCGGGCCATGGTCTGGCAGATCGATGCGCAGACGGGCGCGCACAAGCCCTACGCAACCGGTCTGCGCAACCCCACGGCCCTCACGGTTCAGCCTGGTTCAGGCCAGCTCTGGGCGGTGGTGAACGAGCGGGACGAGATCGGCCCCAACCTCGTTCCGGATTATCTGACCTCCGTGCAGGAGGGCGGCTTCTACGGCTGGCCCTACAGCTACTGGGGCCAGAACGTCGACCCCCGCGCGCAGCCCCAGGATCCGGAGAAGGTTGCGGCAGCCATCCGCCCCGACTATGCCCTGGGCTCGCACGTGGCAGCGCTCGGCGTGGCCTTCTCGACCCCGGCCATGGGCGACAATTTCGCCGACGGGGTGTTCGTGGGCGAGCACGGGAGCTGGAACCGCAGCGTGCCGGTCGGCTACCGGGTGATCTTCGTGCCGTTCCGCGACGGACGGCCCGCCGGCGAGCCGATCGATTTCGTGTCCGGCTTCCTGGTTGACGACGGCAACACACGGGGACGACCGGTAGGAGTGACGGTGGATCCCCGCGGCGCCTTGATCGTTGCGGACGATCTGTCGAACACGATCTGGAGAGTGACGAGAAACTAGGCGCCCCTCTCGTCAGGCGATCCCGGAGCGGCTTGCGCCGCCCAGGAAGACCTTTTCATTAGGGAACCGCCAGAGCCGCCTCGATGGCGGCCAGCGCCGCCTCCGCCTGAGCGCCGTCGGGGCCCCCGGCCTGGGCCATGTCGCGGCGTCCGCCGCCGCCCTTGCCGCCGAGCTTTTCGGAGCCCACCCGCACCAGGCTGACCGCATCGTACCTGTCCGTCAGGTCTTCGGTGACGCCGACCACGATGCCTGCCTTGCCGTCATCCGCCACGCCGATGATGGCGACCACGCCGGAACCGAGGCGCTTCTTGCCCTCGTCCGCGAGGCTCTTGAGGTCCTTCATCTCGACGCCCGTGACCGCGCGGGCCATGAGCTTGATGCCGGCCACGTCCCTGACCGGATCGCCGCCACCGGAGCCGCCGCCGCCCATGGCGAGCTTGCGCCGGGCCTCGGCGAGATCGCGCTCCAGCTTGCGGCGCTCTTCCAGAAGGGCCGAGAGGCGCGAGGAGACCTCGTCCACCGGCGTCTTGAGGAGGTTTGCGACCTCGCGCAGCTTGCGGCTCTCATCGGTGAGGTAGCGGCGGGCGGCATCGCCCGTCATGGCCTCAAGCCGGCGGACGCCGGCTGCGACCGCACTCTCGGCCACGATGGTGACGACGCCGATATCGCCGGTGCGGTTCACGTGCGTTCCGCCGCAGAGCTCGATGGAGAAGGTCTTAGCATCGTCGGCCCTGCCCATGGAGACGACCCGGACCTCGTCGCCGTACTTTTCGCCGAAGAGCGCGCGGGCGCCGGACTCGATGGCCTCATCCACGGCCATGAGCTTGGTCACGACCGGCTCGTTCTGGAGCAGCACCCGGTTGGCGATCTCCTCGACCCTGGCGAGCTCCGCATCCTCGATGGGCTTCGGGTGGCTGAAGTCGAAGCGCAGGCGGTCTGGCGCCACCAGCGAGCCCTTCTGGGCCACGTGGTCGCCGAGCACCTGGCGCAGGGCCTCATGCAGGAGATGGGTGGCCGAGTGGTTGGAGCGCACGGCCGAGCGGCGCTCGTGATCGACGATCAGCTCCAGGGACTGGTTGAGCTTACATGTGCCGTGCTCCACCGTGACGTGATGCACGAACAGGTCGCCGAGCTTCTTCTCGGTGCCGGTCACGAACAGGCGGGCACCCTCGCCCTGCATCACGCCGGTGTCGCCGACCTGACCGCCGGACTCGCCATAAAAGGGGGTCTGGTTGAGCACCAGTAGGCCGCTCTCGCCGACCTTCAGCTCCTGCACCTCCCGGCCGTCCTTGAGCAGCGCCAGCACGATGCCTTCGGCCGTCTCGGTGTCGTAGCCCAAGAACTCCGTGGCGCCGGTGCGCTCCTTCACGGAGAACCACACGGTCTCCGTCGCCGCCTCGCCGGAACCCGACCAGGCCGCACGGGCCTTCTCGCGCTGTCGCTGCATGGCGGCGTCGAACGCCTCCGTGTCGACGCCGATGCCGCGCGGCTTCAGGGCGTCCTGCGTGAGGTCGAGCGGGAAGCCGTAGGTATCGTAGAGGGTGAAGGCCGTATCGCCGGAGAGGTTCTGCCCCTCGCCCAGATTGCGGGTCTCCTCATCGAGGATGATGAGGCCGCGCTCCAGGGTCTTGCGGAAGCGGGTCTCCTCGAGCCGCAGGGTCTCGATGATCAGCGCCTCGGCGCGGATCAATTCGGGATAGGCCAGCCCCATCTCGCGCACGAGGGCCGGCACGAGGCGGTACATGATCGGGTCCTTCGCGCCCAAAAGCTGCGCGTGGCGCATGGCGCGGCGCATGATGCGGCGAAGCACGTAGCCGCGGCCCTCGTTGGAGGGCAGCACGCCGTCCGCCACCAGGAAGCACGAGGTGCGCAGGTGGTCCGCGATCACGCGGTGGGATGCCTTGCGGTCGCCTGTCGGTGCCACGCCGGTGGCATGGGCCACGGCATCGATGAGGGCGCGGAACAGGTCGGTGTCGTAGTTGGAATGCACGCCCTGCAGGATCGCGGCAACGCGCTCCAGGCCCATGCCGGTGTCGATCGAGGGCTTCGGAAGCGCGATCCGGTTGCCGGGCTCGACCTGCTCATACTGCATGAACACGAGGTTCCAGAACTCGAGGAACCGGTCGCCATCCTCCTCCGGGCTTCCGGGAGGGCCGCCCCAGAGCGTGTCGCCCTGGTCGATGAAGATTTCCGAGCACGGACCGCAGGGGCCGGTATCGCCCATCTGCCAGAAATTGTCAGAGGTCGGAATACGGATGATCTTGGAATCCGAGAACCCGGCGATCTTCTTCCACAGGTCCGCCGCCTCGTCATCCGTATGGTAGACGGTGACCAGGAGCTTGTCCTTCGGCAGGTCGAACTCCTTGGTGATCAGGTTCCAGGCGAGCTCGATGGCCCGCTCCTTGAAGTAGTCGCCGAAGGAGAAGTTGCCGAGCATCTCGAAGAAGGTGTGGTGGCGCGCGGTGTAGCCCACATTGTCGAGATCGTTGTGCTTGCCGCCGGCGCGCACGCATTTCTGCGAGCTCGCCGCCGTGCTGTAGGGGCGCTTCTCGGCTCCGGTGAAGACGTTCTTGAACTGCACCATGCCGGCATTGGTGAACATCAGCGTCGGGTCGTTGCGCGGCACTAGGGGGCTCGAGGCCACGACCTCATGGCCGTTCTTGGCAAAGTAATCGAGGAAGGCCGACCGGATATCGTTGATCAACCGGATTTCGTTGACGCCGCTCATGGGTTCTCAAACTTCGGGTAAGGGCTTTTCAGGGCCTGAAAAGGTGTGACGGTGGCCGGTTTTAACCGTCCGCGCCCGCCCTGTCGAGGCGGCGTTTCGGCAGAGCGAGCGAATAGGCCCGCAGAGGGCGCTTCGGCCTCTCGGCCACGTGGATGGCCCGGAAGCCAACCTGCGCCAGAAGCCTGTGGGACCGGGCGTTGGGCTCGTCCACGAGGGCGGCGAGGCGGTCCAGTTGGAGATCGTCCCGGGCATAGGCCGCAGCACGCACCAGCGCTTCCGCGGCAAATCCCCTGCCCCAGGCCTGCGGGTGGAGGGCGACAAGCGGCTCCACCGCGCCGGCGAAAGCAGGATAGGCCTCGGACGCGGCCGCGGAGACCGGCTGCAATCCGAGAATGCCGATCCAGGCACCGTCAGCGGAAAGGAGCCGCCACAGCCCGAGCCCATCCGGTGCCAGGGCAGCGGCCTTCCGCATCAGGTTCTCGACCTGCTCGCGGCTCAGCACCGCGTCGTCGCAGAGATAGCGCCTCACATCGGGCAGGATCAGCAGGCCGTGCAGGCGATCGAGATCGGCCATGGAGACCGGCTCGAGCCGCAGGCGTTCGGTGGCGAGCAGGGGCAGCATGGCCGGATTGTGCCGCCCTGCGCCAATTGGCGCAATCGAATCGCCGGTTGAGACTGGCCGGGTTGGTGCTAACCTCAATCCGGCCGTTGTGGTCCTGGATCATGTCCGGTGTTTTCATATGGATTTTCTGTCAGCGGCCGTTTCCCGGCCAACAGGGCGCAGATCCGGTCTTCGATCTGCAGCCGGCATTGCGGGCCGGATCGGCCTCAGCTTCCTGTTCCTTGGCTCTCCCGCCCTTGCTCAAGGCAATGAGCGGCAGTGGCATCTGACGGCCTCCGGGAGCCGGTGGGTGAATGCCGATCTTCTGGAGATCCCCGAGCGGTCCCTGACAGGTCGCCTGACGTCCGAGGACGCCTATTTTGTCGGGGCGAGCCTTTCGCGGGTCATCGTTCCCTCCTTCTCCATTCCGCTGCCGGGCACGGATTTCGCATTCCACGGCAACCGGATCGAGCTGGAAGGACAGGTCCTGCGCCATTTCGGCGAACAGAGCCATTGGGAAGGAACGATCGCACTGATGTTCCGCACAGGCCAGATCCCGCTCTTCGGCGGCTTGAGCGTCAATCTGGCCTTCGGCGAGGGCCTCTCCTATGCGTCGGAGCGGCCGAGGCTCGAGGGGAGCTTTCGCGTCGAGCCGACGCGCTTCCTCAACTACCTTGCCTTCGAGGCGGAGTTTTCCCACGCGTCCCTGCCCGGCGTGTACTTCGTTCCCAGGATCCATCACCGCTCGGGGATCTTCGGGCTCATCGCGGAACGGGAATCCGGCTCGAACTTCATCGGCGCCGGGATCCGCGTGGACCTGCGGTAGGCAGGCCTTTCTCCAGAGACATCACAAAAGGAACGTCACAAACGAAAAGACCGCCGCGATCTCTCGCGACGGCCTATCTTTGCCCTTGAAGGAGAGCAAAACTTACTCGGCAGAACCCTCGTCCAGATCGTCGGCGGTCGGGGTCGCCTGCTCCAGAATACGGTCGGCGAGCAGGCCGGCATTCTGGCGGATGAGACCCTCGATCCTGTCCGCGACCTCCGGGTTGTCGCGCAGGAACTGCTTGGAGTTCTCGCGGCCCTGACCCAGGCGCTGGCTGTCATAGGAGAACCAGGCGCCGGACTTCTCGACGATGCCGGCCTTGACGCCGAGATCGATGAGCTCGCCCACCTTGGAGACGCCCTCGCCGAACATGATGTCGAACTCGACCTGCTTGAAGGGCGGAGCGACCTTGTTCTTGACGACCTTCACGCGCACCGAGTTGCCGATCGGATCGTCGCGATCCTTCAGGGTCGAGACACGGCGGATGTCGAGGCGCACGGAGGCGTAGAACTTCAGGGCGTTGCCGCCCGTCGTGGTCTCCGGGCTGCCGTACATGACGCCGATCTTCATGCGGATCTGGTTGATGAAGACCACCATGGTCTTCGACCGGGAGATGGAGCCGGTGAGCTTGCGCAGGGCCTGGCTCATGAGACGGGCCTGGAGACCCGGCTGCACGTCGCCCATCTCGCCGTCGAGCTCGGCCTTCGGGGTCAGCGCCGCCACGGAGTCGATGACGAGCACGTCGATGGCGCCGGAGCGCACCAGAGTGTCGCAGATCTCGAGCGCCTGCTCGCCCGTGTCGGGCTGGGAGATCAGAAGATCGTCCAGGTTGACGCCGAGCTTGCGGGCATAGACCGGGTCGAGCGCGTGCTCCGCGTCCACGAAGGCGCAGACGCCGCCCTTCTTCTGTGCTTCGGCAATGGTGTGCAGCGCCAGCGTGGTCTTGCCCGACGATTCCGGCCCGTAGATCTCGATGATGCGGCCGCGGGGCAGACCGCCCACGCCGAGCGCGATGTCGAGGCCCAGCGAACCCGTCGAGACGGTTTCGATTTCCACCGGCTGCTGGCCCTTGCCGAGCCGCATGATCGAGCCCTTGCCGAAGGCACGCTCGATCTGGGAGAGCGCCGCGTCGAGAGCTTTCGTTTTTTCTTTATCCATTGATGAGCTTTCCACCAGTCTCAGGGAGGACTGTGACATGACCTAACATCCTTATGGCATGGAGGAGGAGTGAATCTCAACGCGGTGTTGAGAGAATATATGTACTCACTTTGTTCCCCCTTACAAGTTCTTTTTTCGTTCTCATTCGGGAATTCACAGATCCCGCGCAGGTCACGTTGCCGCAGGGTTAAAGAATAGTTAAATCAGCAGCTTAGCCCCCAATGACCTGCTTCACGGTCTCGACGAGCTGGCGCAGACTGAAGGGCTTGGGCAGGAAGTTGAACTCCTCCCCTTCGGGCAGGTTCTTGCGGAAGGCTTCCTCGGCATAGCCGGAGACGAAGATCACCTTGAGATCCGGGTAGAGCTTGCGCAGTTCGCCGAGCAGGGTCGGGCCGTCCATTTCGGGCATCACCACGTCCGAGACCACGAGATCCACCGCCGCGCCGCGCGCCTCGATGATCTCCATGGCCTCGATGCCGGAGGCCGCCTCGAGCACCGTGTAGCCGCGGGCCGAGAGCGCGCGGGCATTCACGGCGCGCACGGGGTCCTCGTCCTCCACCAGAAGGATCGTGCCCTGCCCGGTCATGTCGGCGGCCGGCTTCTTGGCCACCTCGGGTTTCACTTCCTCGGGCATCTCCTGCGCGGCCGGAACATGCCGCGGCAGGTAGATCCGGAAGGTGGTGCCCTGCCCCGGCGTCGAGTCCACGTCGATGTAACCGCCGGATTGCTTGACGATGCCGAACACGGTGGACAGCCCCAGGCCCGTGCCCTTGCCCACCTCCTTGGTGGTGAAGAACGGCTCGAAGATCTTCTCCACGATCTCGGGCGTCATGCCGGAACCGGTATCGGAGACCTCGACCATCACGTAATCGGCCGCCGGCATGGCGCTCACATTGAGCCGCTCCGCCTCGGCCGCCGTGACGTTCGCTGTCCGGATCGCGAGCTTGCCCCCGCCCGGCATCGCATCGCGGGCATTCACCGCGAGGTTGACCACCACCTGCTCGAACTGGTTCACGTCCGCCTTCACGAACCAGAGGTCGCGGCCGTGATTGAGGTCCAGCGCCACGCGCTCGCCGAGGAGGCGCTTGAGCAGCATGGAGAGATCGTAGAGCTGGTCGTTGAGGTTCAGCACCTCCGGCCGCAGGGTCTGGCGGCGCGAGAAGGCGAGCAGCTGGCGCACGAGGCCCGCGGCCCGGTTCGCGTTCTGCTTGATCTGCATGATGTCCTGGAAGGACGGATCCGTCGGCCGGTGGTTGGCGAGCAGCAGGTCGCTGTAGCCGATGATGGCCTGCAGAACGTTGTTGAAGTCGTGCGCCACGCCGCCGGCGAGCTGTCCCACGGCGTTCATCTTCTGGGCCTGAGCCAACTGCTCCTCGACCTTGCGGAAGTCGGTTGTATCGAGGGCGTAGAGGATCGCCGTCTCTCCGTCCGCGCCCGTATCGCCCACAGGCGTGACCCAGACGCGGACGGAGCCGCCGCCCTCGGCCACTGTCTGAAGCTCGAGGGGCGGGATGTCGCCCTTGTTCTCGGCCGCCGCCCTGAGGGCCGCTTCGATGGCGTCGCGCTCGCGGAAGGCATCGGGGATCGAGGGCCCGCCCGCTCCGTTCTCGCCCGTGCGCGGCAGCGCGCCGAAGAGCCTGGAGAACGGCGCGTTGGCATGGACGATGCGGCCTGCACGGTCGACGGTCGCGATGGCGATGGGGGTGTTGTTGAAGAAGCGCGCGAAGCGCACTTCCGCCGCGCGCTGCCCCTCGTCGACTTCCCCGCCGGCCGAACGGTTGAGAACGAGCGTGCGCGATGCGCCCATGCGGCCGTCCTGGCCGAACGCGATGCGGTGATAGAGGCGCACCGGCAGGAACTGTCCGTTGCGCCGGCGCAAGTCGAGATCGAAGGTCTCGGTTCGCACGCTGCCCGGCTCGCCGGAGAACGACGTCATCATCGAGGCCACGTCGCCCGGCACGATATCGGAAAGACTCAAGCCGCCGGAGCCGACCTGTGCGAGATCGTAGTCGAGCCAGGATGCCAACGTGGCATTCAGATAGATGACGGAGCCGCCGGGATCGACGGACAGGAACCCTGCGGGCGCATGATCGAGATAGTCGATGGCATGCTGCAGTTCCTGGAACACGTTCTCCTGGCGCTCGCGTTCATGAGTGACCTCGGAGATGGCCCAGAGCGCCGCCTGCCGTCCGTTGGGTCGCGGCACAGGCCGGACGCGCACCCGATACCAGCCGAACTCGCGTGCTCCATTGAGAGACGGGGACAGGCGGATCTCCTCCGTACCCGTGCGATGCTCCCGGGCCGCCTGAGCCAGCCGGTAAATCGCCTCCGAGACTTCGGGCGTGCCGATGAACAGGCGCTCGACCGGCAGCACTTCGCCGCCCTGCAATCCGGCGAAGGCGAGATAGGCTTCGTTGGCATAGGCAATGCGCCCATCATCCTCGACCACCACGAGGCCGTCACCGGAAGTATCCGCCATCAGCTTGGTGATATCGTTGCGGACGGTCTGGCCTGAGAACTGAACGACGCCGATCGCCATGGCGAAGAGGAAAAACACGCCCGCCATGGCGAAGAACGCCAGGAGCCCGAGGATCAAGGGTTGCGCCTGTTCGATGCCGAGAAACCGCAGGGTCAGAGTTGCACCGACGAGAAGGCCTGCCAGGAGCAACACCCATCCGATATGGCCGTGCCGGTCGGAGCGGTCGATGGCCGAACCCTTTGGCGTATCGCCTTCGTAAGCCATGAAAATTCAACATCCTCAACGGAGGCGGATGTGCCTCACGGCACCGGCTGCAGGGTTGCGGCCAACCGCTCGATCTGGTCCGATCATATTACACGGTATTTATTGATCGACCTCTAAGGCGGCGGCGCCGGATGCAAGGGCCGGTCGCGACGGCGCAGGGCTCATCGATGCGGACCGTCACAGGAAATCCTTATTTTCCTTGATGTAGAGGGATGCAGCCCCATCTTGGACGCATCCCGGAGAGCCTTTCCTGTGCCCTCGGCCTCATACTGTAACCGGGTGACGTTAACCATCTGTTAACCTTGCCGGTGGCTTTGGCGGTCAATGTGGTACAACCAACACAGAAGTGGCCTGCGAAGGTCAGTCAACGTTTGAGAGTTCATCGTGTCATCTCTATTCGGTCTCGAAGCACCACGGGCAGTTCAATTTGCAATCGCCTTCGCGATCATTCTGATCCTGCTCGTGCTCTTAGGGCTCGTCCTGCGCAAGGTATGGGGTGGCCGCCTGATGATGCCGGGCAGCGACCGCAGCGGCCGCAGCCGCCAGCCGCGGCTGGGCATCGTGGATGTGTATGATCTCGACCGCCAGCGGCAGCTTCTTCTGCTCCGCCGGGACAACGTCGAGCACCTCCTCCTCATCGGCGGCCCCAACGACGTCGTGATCGAGACCAACATCGTCCGCGTCGCCGGCACGCGCGTTCCCGCTCCTTCGGTCGACATGGGGGCGGAGCGCTTCGAGCCGTCGCTGGATCAACCGCCCCGCGCCCCCCAGGTCGAGCCCAACGGCCGCCCCTCCATCGAGAGCCAGCTCGCCGCCCAGCTCGGCGCCTTCGTGCGTCGCCCGGCAGAAGAATCCGACAGTGAGCAAGAGCTCGCGCCGGTCGCCCACGTGAGCGCACCTGTTCCGGCTCATTCCGAGCTGGCTCTGAAACCGGATGCCGTTGCCGTTTCCGCACCTCCCGCCGTCCAGGGATTGCGTGCCGAGGCGAGGACTCCGTCGTTTCAGAACACGCCTCCTGCCCCGCCCGCACCTCCTGCTCCGCCCTCGCCTTCTCCGGCGGAGCGCCCGGAGCCGCGTCCTCAATTCACTCCGCCGCCCTTCCAGTCGCGGGCAACGCCCGTGCCGCCGGCACAGCCCGTGCAGCCGGCACCGTTCGTGCAGCCGCCCGAGCCCGTCCGCTCCCCTGAGCCGGCAG
The DNA here is from genome assembly GCF_056148915.1 of Microvirga sp. jy35. Lineage (NCBI taxonomy): Bacteria > Pseudomonadati > Pseudomonadota > Alphaproteobacteria > Hyphomicrobiales > Methylobacteriaceae > Microvirga > Microvirga sp. jy35. Next base: position 13,104 of record NZ_JBWBEW010000011.1, read on the forward strand.
CGACCGAGCGGCCAGCCCCGGATGCCACCCTGCTGTCGGATATGGCAAAGCAGCTCGAAGAGGCCCTGAAGCGTCCGGCGAGTCCCGTTTCTGCTCCGGAGGCTGCCCCGCCGGCTCCCGCCAGCATGGCATCCCCGGCCGATTACGAAGACATCAGCGATGAGGAGGGTTCCTCTCCCGAGCCGGTCCTGGCCGAGCCGGAGCCGGCCGAGGAGGAACCTGTCACGTCCTTTGACGAACCCGTAGAGGAAGAGGATCTGGCCGAGGAGCCTGAAGCCCCCGCTCCAGCCCAGCCCCCGATGCCCGCCGAGCCGGTCCGGATCGCTCCGTCACCACAGGCTGCGCCCGCGTCGGCTCCCCTGCCGCCTCAGGCCAAGGAACCCGCCTCCGCACAGAAGGCTGCCGACCCGTTCTCCGTGGAGGATATCGAAGCGGAATTCGCCCGCCTGCTGGGACGTCCGCTCGATCCGAGCAAGAAGGGGTGACGGTAGACTCCCGTCTGACGGCCAAAGAAAAAGGGCTCCGCTGGCGGAGCCCTTTTCGTTTGCGAAGCAGGACGGATCAGTCGTCCCTGTAGACCCGCTCGTTGCGCTCGTGGCGCTCCTGCGCCTCGAGGGAGAGCGTCGCGATGGGCCGGGCCTCCAGGCGCTTGAGGGAGATCGGGTCGCCCGTCTCCTCGCAATAGCCGTAAGAGCCGTCCTCGATCCGCGCGAGCGCGGCGTCGATCTTGGCGATCAGCTTGCGCTGACGATCCCTGGCGCGAAGCTCGATGGCGCGATCCGTTTCCGAGGAGGCGCGATCCGCAAGGTCAGGATGATTCTCGTTCTCGCTCTGCAGCGTCGCGAGGGTCTCCTGAGCCTCCTTGAGGATGTCGTGCTTCCAACGGATCAGCTTGCGCCTGAAATACTCCCTCTGCCGCTCGTTCATGAAAGGCTCGTCTTCTGTCGGACGGTAGCCTTCATCAATCACGCTATCTGTCATGTTCAGCCGTTCTTCCCCGATGAACCGTGGCGCCCCTATATAGGCAAGCAGGGACTGCGACAACGAGATTAAGCGTCATCGATTTGTCTAATAGGCCCCAGCAACCCTTAAGAACCGTTGGATAGGCGCAGGCCGAACGATATGTCGCACCATCAGCAGGCGGCCGCCTCCGCCCGGCTGACGAGCTCGCCGGCGACGTCGCCGATCTTGGGCGCCTCCTCCCGGATGAAGGGAAGCGGCCGGCAGACGGACAGGGCGGCCAGGCCGAACCGGGCGGTCATGAGCCCGTTCAGCACCCCCTCGCCAAGCTTGGCGGAGATGCGCGCGGCGAGCCCGAGGCCCAGCACCTGCTGCATGAGGCTGTCGCCGACCGCCACGCCTCCCGTGACCGCGAGGTGGTTGAAGGCAGCCTTGGCAAGCCGCAGGAAGCCGAAGAAGCCGGGCCTGCCGCCATAGATCCGGGCGAGAGTCCGCAGAAGCCGCACCGCTGCGAAGATCACGAAGGCCACATCGATGATGGCGCGCGGGCTCACGGCCGTCACGAGGGAGACCTGCTTTGCCGCCCCGGCGATCGCACGCTTCGCCTGCAGGTCCAGGGGCGCGAGCAGCTCGCGCTCAGCGATGGCGAGGCGGTCGTCCGCGTCGATGATCTCGTCGGTGAGACCCTTGAGGCGGGCGCTCCCCTGCGCGGCCGCGGCCCGGCCGCCGTAGAGGCCGATGAGATCCGACACGACGCTCTTTGCCGCCTTGTGGTCCTTGACCGCGAGCGCATCGACCGCCGCCTCGCGCAGGCTCTCGATCTTCTGCTCGCGCCAGATCCCTGAAACCTCCCGCCCGATGATGGCCAGGAAGGCCAGCACCGCGAGCACGGCGAGGGCGAGCGCCACCCAGCCCAGCCACGGCGCGACCCGGTAGAGGTCGACGATCAGGTTCTCGACTGCGAGGCCCAAGCCCAGCAGAAGGAGCCCCGACAGGGCCGACAGCAGGATGCCGAGCCAGGGCGCGCGGCGCTTCCCGCCCATCGGCACCACGACGCCGTCGGCGGCCTCAATGGCGTCGAAGGGCTCCTCCGTGACCTGCACGGCGCCGGCGGTGATGTTCGGATCGTCGAGGCGATAGGCGCGAGGTTGGCGGGTCATGCGAGGCGATCCCCCAGCAGGAACTCAAGGGCCCGGTCGAGACGGATATGAGGCATCCTGGCCATGCGCCCCGCTGCGTCGACCGGCAGCTTCGGCGGCCGGAACCGCGGGAAGCGGAACGAGCCGGGCGGCACCGCTCCCTGAAACACCGCCTCGGCACTCTCGGGCAGCTCCCCTGGAAAGATCGCAGCCTCCGCCTCGCCGTCGAAGGTCTCGTCGCCGACCCGCTCGCCGGCCTCCGGAACTCCGGCAACGGCCCGCAGGGTCTCGCGTCCCTCGCGGATGGTCGTCTCGCGGGTGGCGCGCACGGAGGCGAGCGCCACGGTGCCCACCCGTGCGCCGGCCGCCTCGGTCCGCCGCGAGGCCCGGTTCACGAGCAGGCGCAGGATGGCGTCGAGCCGGTCGTGATCCGTGTGATGGATGTGGTCGGCCTTGGTGGCCGCGAACAGGACCCGGTCCGCCCGGGGCGAGAACAGGCGCGACAGGAGCGTGTTGCGCCCGGTCCGGAAGGCCATGAGCACCTGATCCAGCGCCTCCTCCAGTTCGGCGAGCGCCACGGGTCCCGCGTCGATGGCGGCGAGCACGTCCACCAGCACGATCTGGCGGTCGATGCGCTGGAAATGGTCGCGGAAGAACGGCCGGACCACATGGGTCTTGTAGGCCTCGAAACGCCGCTCCATCAGGGCGGCAAAGCTCCCTGCCTCGACGGGCTGGCCCTGGGGCAGATCGAGCGGCCCGAAGGTGAGCGCCGGCGAGCCCGCGAGATCGCCCGGCATGAGGAACCGCCCCGGCGGGGTGGTGGCCACCGCCTCCGATCCTGCCCGCAGCGCCGTGAGGTATTCCTTGAAGGCTTCGCTCGCTTTCGATGCGAGCATCTCGTCGGACGCGCCCGACGGATCGAGGGTTCTCAATGTCTCATGCCAGCGGGCTGCGACCGGCGCGCGGTCCCGCTTGCGGCTTGCCTCAATGGTTTGGCGGGACCATTCCGCATAGCCGGCGTCGAGCAGCGCCAGGTCGAGCAGCCATTCGCCGGGATAATCCACGATGTCGAGGGCGAGCGATGCCGGTCCGGTGCGCCACCCGGCCTTGCGCTCGTATTCGACATCCACCCGCAGCTCGCTGATCCGATTGGTGGATTGCGGCCAGCGGCGGCTCTCGGTCAGGGCCGCCATGTGCTCCTCGTAGGGAAAGCGCGGCACCGCGTCGTCCGGCTGATGCGCCAGCTGCGCCCGCCGGATCCGCCCTTCGGCCGAGGCCCGGAAGGCCGGCAGGTTCGTGCCCCGCGTCAGATGATGCACGAGAGCGGTGGTGAAGACCGTCTTGCCCGAGCGGGCGAGCCCGGTGACGCCGAGGCGGAGGGAGGGCTGGACCAGCTGGCCGGAGACCTCCCAGAGCGATTGCGCAGCAGACCCGGCGCGGGAGGCGAGATCGGTGATGACGGACACGAAGATGAACCTAATGCTCCCAAGCCAAGCTCGTAGGTGGGGCTTGAAATCCTAACGTGCAAGACGCCCTAGCGCTCCACGCTGGTCGGTTCGCTCCCGGATGCTTCCGCCTTGCGCGCAGCCGCCTTGGCGTTCTCCTGCACCTTCGCGATCGCCCGCTCGATCGCACCCTCCACGAGTTCCGGGCTCGCGCGCAGGGCGCCCAATTCGAAGGCCGACATGGCCAGCATCACGTGCGTGAGGTTGGGCTGAGGCGTGCCGTCGGCCGCAAAGAGCTTCAGGTCGTCGCCTGGACCCAGACCTAAGCCCTCCACCATGCGGCCCGCATAATTGCGGTGCCGCTGTTCCTCCGAGGGACAGGCAGCCGCGACCTGGACCTTCGGAGCGAGCTTCGGCGCTGCAGAGGCCGTCGCAGCCGGCTCCTTTGCCGGCTTGCGGCGGGGGGCAGGCGGCTCGGGCGGCCTGGCCGGCTTCTCGCCCATGCCGGCCGCGATGCTGGGCACCCGGTATTGCGGCGTCCTCGGGGCCATCGGGATCACCATGGACACCCGGCCCGGCTTGCCGCCCGGACCCGCCTTGGCGGTGTAGCGCACCGCCCCGCCCTTTTGCCTGCGCGAGGCGAGGTATCGGGCCCGCACCGTGCCGCCGATCCCTCTCACGGCCAGCATCGCCATGCCACCGATGCCACTCGCCACGTTGCACTCGGCCGGCGCCCAGCGGCGCACGATGTCGAGGGCGGATTTGCGGTTGAACTCGAGGTAGTAGCGCCGCAGCAGGGTGGCGGCGGCATCGGCGCTGTGATCGGCCGAGATGAAACCCACATGGCCCTCGGTGTCGGTGGCAAGCTCCCCGTTCCAGCGGGCGCTCTTGATGCACCAGTAGTTGTTGAGCTTCACGCAGCGGGTCACGAAGGGGCGCTCGGCCCGGAACAGGGCCGCCATGGCCACCACGGGCTTCGGCTCGAGGGCCTCCATGGCCTCGGAGCGCCAGTTGGTGACCTCGCGATTGGCAGGCTCGTACCGCGCCGCGACAGCCTGCGGCTCCGGCTGAAGGGGATCGCCGCCGCGGGTGTCCGGGTCGCCGGGCAGGAGGGCGCGAGCCGCAAGGACGAGCGCGTAAAAGGTCTGAGGCACCATGATGAAGATCAGCCCCTGCTTCGGCGGAAAACAATCAGGAAGGTTTCAGGCCAAACGATGGTGAAGAGGATAGGTTCACCCTCAATTCCCTCTCTTGACCTTAAGGATCGCGCATCCCACGAATGAGAGCCAGCACCGGCAGCAGACATCCATGACCTCCCACATCCCGATCCGCATTCTCGAACAATCGGACGCAGAAGGGTTTCGCCACCTGAGGCTCGAAGCGCTCACCGTTGCGCCCGAGGCCTTCGGCGCGAGCTACGAGGAAGACGCGTCCATGCCGATCGAGACGATCCGGACGCGCCTGTCCGCAAGCCCGAATGCGGTCTTCGGCGCCTTTGCCGATCAGGGCATGATCGGCATGGCGGGCTTTGCCGTCCATGAGCGGATCAAGGCCCGCCACAAGGGTGTTCTGTGGGGCGTCTACGTGAAGGCGGAGTGGCGCGGACACCATGTGGGCAAAAGGCTCGTGCAGCGCGTGATCGACCATGCATCCCGGCATGTGATCATGCTCGAGGCCGCCGTGGGGCTCACGAACGACGGCGCCCGGCGCACCTATCACGGCCTCGGCTTCAAGCCTTACGGAATCCAGTGCAAGGCCCTTCGGGTCGGCGACGCGTTCTACGACGAGGAACTGCTCTATCTCGACCTGCCGCAGCCCGCAGGCGCCTAATCGTCCTCGCCGTTGCCCAGCGATTTCGGGGTTACGAAGCGCTCGAGACGACCGGTTTTCTTAGCCACATCGCTCCAGCTAGCCAGTTCGAAATCGATCACGGCGAGGCCGGCGGTCGGAAATTTCTGGCCGAGCCGCAGAATGCTGTCCATGTCGCCTTCGCCGATGAAGAGCCTGGCGAGTTCCTCGAAGCCCGGATTGTGGCCGATGACCAGAAGGGTGCCGACCTCGGGCTTCACCTCCCGGACGACCTCAAGCAGGCGCCCGACGGAAGCCTCGTAGATGCGCCCGTCCGGACGCATCTCGATCTCGCCGAGGATGGGCTGGACCCGCTCCCAGGTCTCCTGCGTGCGCCGGGCCGAGGAGACGATGGCGAGATCGGGCTCGAGACGCTCCCGCTTCAGGTAATCTCCCATGACGAGGGCCGCCTCCTGACCCCGCTTCGCGAGGGGACGGTCGACGTCCAGGATGCCGGGCGGCCAGCCGGCCTTGGCGTGGCGGAGGAGAATGAGGCGGAGCATCAGCGCCCCTCCCGCCTGGCGATGAAGGCCAGCTTCTCGAACAGGCTCACATCCTGCTCGTTCTTCAGAAGCGCCCCATGGAGCGGCGGGATGAGCTTGCGGGTGTCGCGCTCACGCAGCTGCTCGGGCCCGATATCCTCGGAGAGCAGGAGCTTGAGCCAGTCGAGGAGCTCCGACGTCGAGGGCTTCTTCCTTAAACCCGGAACCTCACGCACGTCGAAGAAGATCTTCAAAGCCTCCTCCACCAGCCGGTGCTTGATGCCGGGGTAATGCACCTCGACGATCCGGGCCATGGTGTCCGGATCGGGGAACCTGATGTAGTGGAAGAAGCAGCGCCGCAGGAAAGCGTCCGGCAGCTCCTTCTCGTTGTTGGACGTGATGATCACGATGGGGCGCCGGGCGGCTTTGATCGTCTCTCCGGTTTCGTAGACGAAGAACTCCATGCGGTCGAGCTCGAGCAGGAGATCGTTCGGGAACTCGATGTCGGCCTTGTCGATCTCGTCGATGAGCAGCACCGGACGGATCTCCGAGGCAAAGGCCTCCCACAGCTTGCCGCGCTTGATGTAATTGCCGATATCCGAAACCCGCCGGTCGCCGAGCTGGCTGTCCCGCAGGCGGGAGACGGCATCGTACTCGTAAAGCCCCTGCTGGGCCTTGGTGGTGGACTTGATGTGCCAGGTCAGGAGCGGGGCGTTCAGGCTCCGGGCGATCTCCTCCGCCAGAACCGACTTGCCCGTGCCGGGCTCTCCCTTCACCAGGAGCGGACGCTCCAGGGTGATCGCGGCGTTCACGGCGACCGTCAGGTCCTCGGTGGCCACATACGATTCGGTTCCGGCAAAAGGCGCCATTCCACTCTTCCTCGCTTTAATCCGACCCTAAGTCCTGCCCCAGCCTTTCGGCAATCGTCTTCATAGGCTAAGCCCATGACAAACAAATGGGAGACATGACCTATGGCTTATAACCGTTATCACAAGGACCGCATCGGCAATCACAAGCTCAAGCCCGAGACCCTGATGCTGGGCTATGGCTATGATCCGACCCTGTCGGAAGGCGCGGTGAAGCCCCCGGTCTTCCTCACCTCCACCTTCGTGTTCAACAGCGCCGAGCACGGCAAGGAGTTCTTTGACTACGTGGCGGGCCGCCGCGAGCCGCCGCAGGGCGAGGCCGCCGGCCTGGTCTATTCCCGCTTCAACCACCCGAATTCCGAGATCGTCGAGGACAGGCTCGCGATCTTCGAGGAGGCGGAGGCGGGCCTCCTGTTCTCCTCCGGCATGTCGGCCATCGCCACCACGATCCTGGCCTTCGCCCGGCCCGGCGACGTGATCCTGCACTCGCAGCCGCTCTACGGCGGCACGGAGACCCTGGTGGCCAAGACCCTGGTCAATATGGGCATGCAGGCGGTCGGCTTCGGCGACGGAGTGGATGAGGCCTCCGTCCGCGCCGCCGCCGCTGCGGCTGCCGCCAAGGGACGGGTGTCCGTGGTGATGATCGAAAGCCCGTCGAACCCGCTCAACACCCTGGTGGACGTAGCCCTCATCCGGCGCGTGGCAGACGAGATCGGCGAGAGCCAAGGCTTCCGGCCTGTGGTTGTCTGCGACAATACCCTGCTCGGCCCGGTATTCTCGAAGCCGATCCAGCACGGGGCCGACATCTCGGTCTACTCGCTTACGAAATATGTAGGCGGCCACTCGGACCTGATCGCCGGCGCGGCGTTGGGCTCGAAGGAGCACATGAAGGCTGTGCGCCTGCTGCGCTCCGCCATCGGCACCCAGCTCGATCCGCATTCCTGCTGGATGCTGGGCCGCTCGCTTGAGACCCTGTCCCTGCGCATGAATGCAGCTAACCGTAATGGCGAGATCGTGGCGCAGTTCCTGCACGAGCACCCGAGCGTGGCGAAGGTCCACCACCTGGCCTACCTGCCCGAGGGCTCCCGCGCCCGTCAGGTCTACGAGGAGCAGTGCGACGCCCCCGGCTCCACCTTCTCGTTCGACGTGAAGGGCGGTGAACCGGAAGCCTTCCGGGTGCTCAACGCGCTCCAGGTGTTCAAGCTGGCGGTCAGCCTCGGGGGCACCGAATCGCTGATCTCGCACCCGGCCTCCACCACCCATTCCGGCGTCCCGAAGGAGACCCGCGACCGCCTCGGCGTCAGCGATGCCACGATCCGCGTGTCCATCGGCATCGAGCACCCGGACGATCTGGTGGCGGATCTGGCGCAGGCGCTGTCGACGCTGGGGTAGCCTGTTCCGTTCCCATGCCGTCATGCCCGCGCTTGTTGCGGGCATGACGATGAAAGTATCGACGGCGTCTCCATGCGCTCATGTCGCGCCCGCCATTCCACCTCGAGCGGCATTAACCTCTTGCGCATCCCTCGCGGCTAGAACGACAATGCCCTCGATCGGAAGGAAGCAATGGCCGCTGCGCTGGATCTCTACGCTTATCAGGAACCGATTCTGTTCTTGGCAACGGCAGCCGTCGTCGTCCCGGTCTTTCACCGCCTGAGGATCAGCCCGGTGTTAGGGTTCCTGGCAGCCGGCGCGTTGCTGGGACCTTACGGGCTCGGGCGTCTCATTCCGCAATACGCATGGGTCGACTGGCTGACTTTCACCAATCCGGAGGGCACATCTCGGCTCGCGGAATTCGGAGTGGTCTTCCTGCTCTTCACCATCGGCATCGAGCTGTCCTGGCAGCGTCTTCGCACCCTGCGCCGTCTCGTCTTCGGTTTCGGATCCCTTCAGGTGTTCCTGGGCGCCCTGGTCCTCGGCCTTGCGTTCTACAGCTTCAAAACCGTCGACACGATCACGGCGGCAACCATCGTTGGGCTCGCTCTTGCCCTGTCCTCCACGGCCATCGTGATTCCCGTCCTGGCGGAGCAGAAGCGCCTCAACACGGTCGCCGGGCGCGCGAGCTTTTCGGCTCTGCTGTTCCAGGATCTGCTGGTCGCTCCGATCCTGTTCACCATTGCGGTGCTCGACACCAGCAAGCCCGAGGTGACACTGTCGTCCTTTGTCATCCTGCTCCTGCAGGCAGGCCTCGCACTCGGCCTGATCATCGGACTTGGCCGGATCATCCTCCGGCCCTTCTTCCAACTGGTCACGGCCACGAAGAGCCCGGAGCTCTTCATGGCGGCCTGCCTGCTCGTCGTGATGGTGACCAGTCTGATCGCCGCCGTCAGCGGCCTCTCGATGGCCCTTGGCGCCTTCATCGCCGGCATTCTCCTGTCGGAAACCGAGTATCGCCGCGCCGTCGATGTCACGATTCAGCCCTTCAAGGGTCTGCTCCTCGGCGTCTTCTTCGTGTCGGTCGGCATGAGCCTCGACCTGTTCCGCTTCCTCGAAGCCCCGGTGCTGATCCTGTCGCTCGCTGCGACGGTCATCATCATCAAGACCCTGACCATCATGGCCCTCGGGCGTCCCTACGGCCTCAATACCGCAGAGGCAGCCGAAACCGGCCTCCTCCTCGGTCCCGGCGGCGAGTTCGCCCTCGTGATCCTGGGCGCAGCCATGGTGGCGGGCCTCGTGCCGAGCGGGATCGGGCAGAACCTTCTCCTCGTGACGACCATCACGATGGTCGCGATCCCGCTTCTGGCACGCCTGGGGCAGCGCCTGAGCCGCAGGCTTGAAGTGCGCCGGCCGCTCGACCCTCTCGTGACCGTCGCCCCGCCGGCGGACGAGGTCGGGCGGGTGATCATCGCCGGGTACGGACGGGTCGGACAGCTGGTGGGGGAGATGCTCGACCGCCACAAGGTGCCCTATCTGGCCATCGATCTGGATCCCGCCCGCGTGGCGGCGGAGCGCAAGGCGGGCAAGCCGGTCTATTACGGCGACGGCTCCTACCCTGAATTCCTGCGGGCCTGTGGCATCGACCGGGCGGTCGCACTGGTCATCACCCTGGACACCCTCAGCTCCATCGAAGCGGTCGTGTCCGCCGCGCGGCAGGAATGCACCGAAATCACCATCGTGGCGCGCGCCCGCGACGCTCGCCACGCCACCCAGCTCTACGAACTCGGCGTGGACGACGCCGTTCCGGAAACCATCGAGGCCTCCCTTCAGCTGAGCGAGGCCGTCCTGAGCGATATCGGGGTGCCCATGGGGCTGGTGATCGCCTCGATCCATGAACGGCGGGACGAGTTCCGGGAAATCCTCAGGAAGAGCAACCCGAAACACGATCCGGATCGAGCCGTGTTTCGGGCGCGGCGGCGTGTCGGCAAGTCTCAGCCGGGGGGTGCGGTCGGGCGGGTGACGAAAGCGTCCTGAAGCGAGATTCTCGAAACCGGCCTGCCCCTATTGACCTTCCGATCCGTTGCCTGACACTGGCGGGATGTTCCTCACCTTCTTCACAGAGCTGCGCGCGGCCAAGGTGCCGGTCTCCTTCCGGGAGTATCTCGCCTTGCTGGAGGCGCTCGACCGGGACCTCGCCGACAAGAGCGTGGAGGAGTTCTACTACCTCTCCCGCACCTGCCTGGTGAAGGACGAGCGGCATTTCGACAAGTTCGACCGGGTCTTCGCCCAGGTGTTCAAGGGCCTCGAGAGCATGGGCCGCGCCGTCGAGGAGACCGGGATTCCGGAGGAATGGCTGCGCAAGCTCGCGGAGCGCTACCTCACAGACGAGGAAAAGCGCCAGATCGAGGCCATGGGCTGGGACAAGCTCTGGGAGAACCTGAAGAAGCGACTGGAAGAGCAGAAGGGCCGGCACCAGGGCGGAAACAAGTGGATCGGCACCGCCGGCACATCGCCCTATGGCGCCTATGGCTACAACCCGGAAGGCGTGCGCATCGGCCAGGACAAGAACCGCAATTTCCGCGCCGTGAAGGTGTGGGACAAGCGCGAGTTCAAGGATTTCGACGACAGCGTCGAGCTCGGCGTGCGCAACATGCGCATCGCACTGCGGCGCCTGCGCCGCTTCGCCCGGACCGGCTCGGCGGAGGAGCTCGACCTCGACGAGACGATCCACGAGACGGCCCACAAGGGCTATCTCGACGTGCGCCTGCGGCCCGAGCGCCGCAATGCCGTGAAGGTGCTGCTCTTCCTCGACGTGGGCGGCTCCATGGACTGGCACATCGGGATCGCCGAGGAGCTGTTCTCCGCCGCGCGCCTCGAGTTCAAGCATTTCGAGCACTTCTACTTCCACAACTGCGTCTATGAAAACCTGTGGAAGGAGAACCGCCGGCGGTTCGACGAGAAGATCCCGACCCTCGACGTGATCCGCACCTATCCGTCGGACTACCGGGTGGTCTTCGTGGGCGATGCCTCCATGAGCCCTTATGAGGTCACCCATCCCGGCGGCTCGGTGGAGCACTGGAACGAAGAGGCCGGCCAGGTCTGGCTGCGGCGCATCCTCGACCATTTCCCGAAGGCCGTGTGGCTGAACCCGGTGCCGCAGCCGCATTGGGGCTATACGCAATCCATCAGCCTGATCCGGCAGGCCTTCGGCGAGCGCATGTACCCGCTCAACCTCGAAGGCATAGACCACGCGATGCGGGAACTGGTACGGTAGTGCCGCCGGCAAGGTAAAACCGGTTTGCCGCATGGACGATGCCCGGTTAAGAAGCCTCATGTCCCAGACCTATAGCCACAGCCCCAAGCCCTTCAGCGGGCCGATCTCCTTCACCCTCAAGAGCGATAAGCTCACCGTGGATTCAGGCCGCAAGGTGCATGAGGTCCAGCTCGGCGCGGTGGACACCGTGCGCATGACCTTCGAGCCCGGACGGCTGGCCCAAAGATCCTTCCGCACGAAGGTGATCATGAAGGACGGCAAATCCTTCACCTTCAACTCCCTCGACTGGAAGAGCCTCGTGGAGGCTCAGGAGATGACGAAGGAATACCGCGCCTTCGTGAAGTCCCTGTGCGACGCCATCATCCGGGCCAATCCCGAGGCCCGGTTCGTGGCCGGCAAGCCGATGGGCCTGTGGCTGCCGACATCCGGACTGGCCGTCGCGTCCCTCCTGGCCATGACCTACCTGGTCTGGCAGGCCTTCCAGATGGGTGCGACCTCCGTCGCGCTGCTGGGGATCCTCCTTGCCGTCGTCGGCTATTGGCAGATCGAGCCCATGATCCGGCTCAACAAGCCCCGCCCCTTCCGCTCCGAAGCGCTGCCGGAAGAGCTGCTGCCGAAAGCATCGTAACGCTCCCGCGGTACCGGCAGACTATCCCGGATCCCGAGGGCTCAAGGAGGATCGATCAACGGACGGGCGCCTCTGAAGCCACCGCCAAGCCGCTCCCGATATCACGATGGATTATCAGACGGTTGCATAAACAGCGACATGAAGGGGGCTGTTTCTATAGTATCTGATTTTGTCCAGGAAACCAAAGACTTCGAGCCTGTAAAGAAACTTGGAAGCTTCCATTATGGCAATCGGCTCATTCCTTGGATCCGGGTTGAGATAGACGATGTACATTTTCCGGGGCAAGGCGATGTAGGACGTTCTCAAGCGCTCGATGACGTGGCGAAGCAGATCCGCCTTGAACGCGTCAAAGACGAAAACGATCAACTTATCTTCGGGAAATTCGAATGTTCTGACGTCTTCACAGACCAGTTCCACGCTGTGGGACCGGCGCTTGTGCTTCGGATAGCAGGTCAGATTGTGAACGGCCTCACGGTGGAGTTCTTCAGAGAACTCTACGCCGATGACCTTCTTGAATTCCAGATGAGATGCCAGAAGAACAACTCTCCCCTTGCCTGATCCGAGGTCGATGAACGTGAAGTCCCCATAATCAGGTTCGAGTTTCCGGCAAACGTCTGCGACGATCGTAGTCGGCGCAGGTTCGTATGCCATGCTCTGCGATATATCCGCCCCATCGATCGCCAACTCTGTCAGCCAGATGCGCCCACTCGTCTGCACATCGTTTTCTTCATCGAATGAAAGGCCCAGCCTCCGATTTCGCACCCGTGCATGGCGACGCAGCACAGCAAGTATGATTTCTTTTGCCGTCTCGACAGGACCGTTTTTCTGGAAATGACTTACGGCTTTCTGAAAGGCTGACTTCCTGAGATGAACCGCCGCTCCGAGAATGGTATCGGCAATGCTGTATTTCTCTTTTGCCATAAGGCTCTCAGGGTTCACGGCATCAAGCGATTACAACCTATACTTCGATCTTCCTCCATCACCTATTGGCGCAAATGGGTATGGGAGCCTCGGTTCTGTCTCTAAAGGTGCAACTGCTTGGACTTCTTCCTTGGTCTGCTGAACCTCCCCTGAATCACTTTCATGTGAATGCGCGTTAATTACTATTGAAAACAGGAGACTACTCTATCCGGCATCTGCTCACCGGGCACGATAGGGCCGTCGGACGGCCCATGCCGGCCATGGCTCCGTGTTCGCCCTAAAGGCGCCCCTGCAGGCTCTTCATGTCCGCACCACCAGCACCGAGCACCGGGCGTGGCGCACGATGGTGGAGGCGTTGGAGCCGAGCAGATACGTCGCCATGGTGGGCCGATGCGAGCCGACCACGATGAGGTCGGTGCCGGTCTTCTCGGCCTCGTCCAGGACCTCGGCATAGACGGAGCCGAGACGAACGACGGCCGAGACGCGCTCGGCCGGCAATGAGACGCCGGCTGCCACCTCGGCGAGCTTGGCTTCAGCTTCGCCCTGCTGCTCCTCGTCGAAGGCCGGCGGCATGAACTCCATGTAGGTCACGGGCACGATGGCCCGCACATAGATGAGGCGTAGGGAGCCGCCGGAGCTTCCGGCCAGTTCGACCGCCTTGTCGATGGCAGGCTTGGCTGCTTCGACCTCGCCGAGATCGACGGGCACCAGAATGGTCTTGAACATGGATCTGCCTCCAGGTCAGCCTTGCCGGGTGGGCGTGTGAACGACGAGGCCGTCGAGCTCCGGCCGCACCCGGATCTGGCACGAGAGCCGCGAGTTGGGGCGCACATCATAGGCGAAGTCGAGCATGTCCTCCTCCATGGGCTGAGGCTGACCCGTGGCGGCCTCCCATTCCTCAGCGATATAGACGTGGCATGTGGCGCAGGAGCAGGCCCCGCCGCACTCGGCCTCGATGCCCGGAACCCCGTTGCGGATGGCGGTCTCCATGACGGTTGCGCCCTCCTCCGCCTCGACGGTGCGGGCTGTTCCTTCGGCATCGATGTACGTGATCTGGATCATTGCGGACCTCTGCTTGTCGGCGCATACTTATGACAGACTGCACGAGAAGACGAGAGACAGGCCCGAGGCATGCCGTCTTTTTGCCGCATTGTACCCCGTAGTGCAGGTTACTAAGCCGTTAACGACGTTCACAAATGGCAGGGGACATCTGGTTTCCTTGTTTCAGTTCGGCCGCTAGACTTGCTTGGTAAATGACAGATTACCGTGCGGAAGTGCCCCAATGGTTCATCCGCAGCGGCTGAGGCCATGCATTCACCTTGCTTTTCGTGAAGAGAGTGCGGCTTCAGAATCATCAGTTGCGTCACGAGGGCGGATCATGGCGACCGAGAACAAGAAGATGAAGGACCCAGCTGAAGCAGCCCTTACGGCTGTCGAGCAGGCGCTGAACCTTGACGAGACTTTCGTGATTCATACTCCGCCGCGCCCCGGCGACAGGCCCTTCGGCGGTGATCCCAAGCTGCCGGATATCGACGACCACGACTTCACCAAGGGGCCCTTCGGCCTCGGATCCGATTCCCTCTCCGCCCAGGCCGATGACCGCGACCCGCGGCTCGACGACATGGCCCGTTCCGGCTTCGTCGCCCCCGACCGGAACTCCGTCGCCAACGACGATCGCCAGAATGTCGGCGTGATCCTGCAGGCCCTGCAGGTCCGGCCCTCCCGGCGTGCCTACTGGATGGCCACCCTCCTGTCCCTGCTCTGGCTCGGCGGCATCGGCGCCCTCGTCTACACGCGGGGCATCACCACCCCCGAGCAACTGCTCGCCACGTTCTCGACCTCCCAGCTGGCGCTCGGCGCCGTGGGGCTTGTCGCACCGATCTTCCTGTTCTTCATCGCCGCCATGCTGACCGTCCGCTCGCTGGAGATGAAGCTGGTGGCCCGCGCAATCGGCGAAGTGGCCGCACGCCTCGCCCAGCCCGAGAGCTTCTCAACCGACGCGGTCCTCTCCGTCTCGCAAGCCGTGCGCCGTGAAGTGGCGGCAGTCGGCGACGGCGTCGAGCGGGCTCTGGCCCGGGCCGGCGAGCTCGAGACCCTCGTGCGCAGCGAGATCTCCACCCTGGAGCGCGCCTATTCCGACAACGAGATCCGCATCCGCTCGCTCATCGACGAGCTTGTGGCGCAGCGCGAAGCCATCGTGTCCAACGCGGAGCGTGTGCGCGGCTCGATCACCGGCGTGCACCAGAGCCTGATCCAGGATCTCGACGGCGCCAGCGAGCGCGTCGTTTCCGCCGTCAGCGGCGCCGGCGACAAGGTCACCGCCTCCCTGGAGCAGCAGGGCGACCACATCACCCAGGCTCTCGGCCGCGCCGGCGAGCGCGTCGTCGATGAGATGGCAAGCCGCGGCGTCGAACTGGTGGAGCGCCTCGCGGGCTCCAGCGACGAGATCAAGAACGGCATCTCGGAGGTGGGCGTCACCATCACGACCGCCCTCGAGAGCAAGGCACAGGACATCACCGGCGCCTTCGAGCGCACCGGCGACCTCCTGACCCGCCACCTGCAGGACGGCGCGAGCCAGGTGACCCGCACGCTGGCCGAGACCGGCCGCGGCGTGATCGATGCCCTCGCCCAGCAGGGCAACGACGTGCGCGAGGCTTTCGAGCAGACGGCTCGCAGCCTCGAGGACAGCTTCGCCCAGCGCGGAGCCGAGATCACCGAGAAGCTTGCCGCCACCGGCGGTGTGATCGCCGACGACATTTCCGCCCGCACCGCCGAGATGCGCGACCAGATCGCGGAGGCAGGCGCCTCCGTGAGCGGGGAGATCGTGACCCGCGGCACTCAGGTGCGCGAGCAGCTCTCCGAGACCGGGGCCTCCCTGGTTCAGGCCCTCACCACCGGCAGCGCCACCGTGCGCGAAGAGTTTGCCGTCACGGCCTCATCCCTCATCGAAGAGCTCGCAACCCGCGGCAGCTCCCTTCGGGAGCAGCTTGCCGGCACCGGCACCGGCGTCGTCGACGAGATCGTGCTTCGCGGCAACGAATTCCGCGAGAGCCTTGCCGCCACGGCCGCCGACGTCACCCGCGAGATCAGCCAGCGCGGCGGCGAGGTGCGCGAGCACCTGGAGAGCGCCGTCCGGCTTGCCGACGAGTCCATCGGCACCCGCGTCGAGGATCTCGCCAGCCGCCTCGAGACCGCCAGCCTGCGCGTCAGCGAATCCGTCACCGTCCAGGGTCAGGCCCTCGAGACCAGCCTCACCCAGGCCGGCGAGCGCCTGTCGGCCCTTATGGGCACCCAGGCCGAGGAGTTCCGCTCCGCCTTCGAGACCCGCGGGCAGGAATTCTCTGACACCCTCTCGCTCCACACGGAGGATGCGCAGACACGCCTCGCCAACACTGCGAAGGACATCGTCCTCGCCATCGCGAGCCAGGGCTCCCGCGTCAACGAAGCCCTCAATCGCACGGCCGAGACCCTCTCCACGACGGTCGACACCCGCACCCGCGAGATGGAGGAGACCCTCGGCGCCCGCCTTGCCGCGCTGGAGGACGTCACGACCCGCGGCAGCGACGTGGCCGAACGCATCTCCCGCGATGTGGGCAGCCTGACCGAGACGATCACGGGCCGCCTCGAGGAGATGGACCGCCTGATCACGGTGCAGGGCCGCACCGTCGCAGAATCCTTCACGGAGCGCGCCCGCGAGGCCACCACGGCGATCGAGACGCAGCTTGCCGCCCTTGAGGAGCATGCCACCCGCCGCAGCTCGGAGATCACCGTCAACTTCGACACCATCGTCGAGCGGGTCGACAGCGTGCTCGGCGCCCGCTCCACGGCTCTCAACGAGGCCCTCGTGGTGCGCACCGGCGAGATGGCCCGCGTCATGGCCGAAGGCGGGCGCGACGTGGCCGCGGCCCTTCAGGCCCGCGTGGACGAGATCAGCCAGGCGATCACGGCCAAGACCAACGCCATCGCCGATACCCTGTCCTCCAGGGCCGAGCAGATCAGCCAGTCCCTCGACGGCCGCATCACTTCGATCAACGACGTCCTGGGCACCCGCGCCGACGAGATCGCCGCGACCCTCGGCACCCGAGCCTTCGAGATCAACCAGACCCTGGGCAGCCGCGCGGAGGAGATCGCCGCGACCCTCGGCAGCCGCACCGAGGAGCTCGCTGCCGCCCTCAACCAGAGCGTCGCCATGCTCGAGGACAGCGTCGTCAACCGCCTGACCGGGGTTGCCGAAACAATCGACGAGCGCGGACAGGCCGTGCTCGGCTCGCTCACCGGGCGCATCGGCGAGATCCGCTCGATCTTCGACACCCAAGGCGCCTCGCTCGTCGAGAGCCTGGGCAGCCGTGGCGAGGTCATCGGACGCGAGGTCGCGGCCATCAGCGACACGACCCTGCGCAGCCTGGAGGAGCGCAGCAACGCCGTCATCGAGAGCCTGCAGGATCGCAGCCACACCCTCCTCTCGTCGCTCCAGGAGCGCACGATGGAGCTCACGGCTTCCTACCTGCAGTCCACCGAGGCCCTGCGTGCGTCCATCAACGAGGGAACCGAGCAGAGCGTGGAGGCCCTCACCGGCGCCAACGAGCGCCTGCGGGGCGAGCTCACCGACGTGCTCGGCCGCCTCACCGACGCCAATTGCCTGCTTCAGCAGGTTGCCGCCTCCGCCAGCAGCAATCTCGGGGCCGTCGAGGATGGCCTCGCGGGACGCGTCCAGCACATCGAGACGCTCCTCTCGGAGATCGCCACCCAGACCGGCCGCGCCTCCGACCAGGTGGCGGAGCAGGTTGACGAACTGCGCAACGTGTCCTCGGGCGCGATCCAGCAGGCCCTGGAGCTGGCCCGGAGCCTGGAGGAGCGCGGCCAGGCGCTCACCAGCACCACCGGCGAGCAGATGCGCACCCTCACCGAGGCCGCGGCCGCCCTGGAACGCGTGGAAGGGCGGATGAACGAGGCGCTCTCCAGCCGTCAGCAGGTCCTGGACGAACTCCTGACCCGGATCGGCGAGCGCTCGCAGGATCTCGAGTCCGTCACCCGCTCCTTCACCACCCTTCTCGAGGGCTCCCTTCAGAACGCCGAGGCCAAGGCGCGCCAGATCGGTTCGGTCCTGTCATCAGCCGCCGACACCACCACGGCCGCCATCGGGGAGCAGTTCGAGCGCATCCGCGCCACCACCGGCCAGGAGAGCGAACGGACGGCGGAAGCCCTGCGCGCCAGCTACGAACAGGCGACTGCCGAAATGGCCGAAGCCTTGGGCAAGGCCACATCGCAGTTCCGCGATGCCATGGGCGAGCTGCGCGGCATGACGGGCCACATCCAGCGCGAGCTGGAAGCCACCCGGGCGGAACTCCGCCGCGGCGTCGTCGAGCTCCCGCAGGAAACCCAGGAGACGACCGCCAACATGCGCCGTGTCGTCGCCGACCAGATCAAGGCCCTCAACGAGCTCTCGGCTCTCGTGTCGCGCTCGAACCGCCTGGTTGACGCGGCTCCCGCGGCCCAGCCGCGCAAGGCTGCGGTCAACGAAACCCCGGTCGCCGCCACCATGGCGGCGGTCGCCGCCGCGGTCGAGCAGCGGATCGCCCAGACCCCGGCACCTGCTCCGACGCCCGCCCCTGCTCCGATGGCGCGTCAGGCGGAGCCCAAGCCGGCGCCCGCTCCTGCGCCTGCCCCGGCTCCTGCACCCGCGCGCCAGGCAGCTCCACCGACGGCCGAGCGTCCGGCCCCCCGCCGTGAGGAGGCACCCGCCCGCGAGGCCGGCGCCCGCGGAGGCTGGCTGTCGGATCTCCTGAACCGCGCCTCCCGCGAGGAAACGGTGGAGCCGGTCCGCAGCAATGCGGGTCGTCCCGACCGTGCCCGGGTCAACAGCCTCGAGTCGCTCGATTCAATTTCGGTCGACATCGCCCGCATGATCGACCACGACGCGGCCGTGGAGCTGTGGGACCGCTACCGTCGCGGCGAGAGCAATGTGTTCACCCGCAGGCTCTATACCCTCCAGGGCCAGCAGACCTTCGAGGAGATCCGCCGCAAGTACGGCCGTGACGAGGAATTCCGGCAGACCGTGGACCGCTACGTGGAGGAGTTCGAGCGCCTGCTCGCCGAGGTCTCCCGCGACGACCGCGATTCCATGCTGACGAAGACCTATCTCACCTCGGAGACCGGCAAGGTCTACACCATGCTGGCCCATGCGAGCGGCCGTTTCGACTGAGCCGTCTCGTCTCGGCTGAATTACAAGAACGCGGCCTCCGGGCCGCGTTTTTCGTTTGTCGAGTCACCCGACGGGAGAGTGTCATTCCCGAGCTGCGACCGCGGGGGATGACACCCATCACGTCATGGCCGGGCTCGTCCCGGCCATCCCGATGCAAAGACGCGCCGCCTTCTCCAGAAACGAGATCACCGGCACGAGGCCGGTGATGATGAAGAGAATGCTGATCTATATCCGGCTTGAAGCGCCCTTAAGCCGGCGCCCGGTCTTCCCCCGCCGCTGCGGTGCCCGGATCCTCGCGGCGCGGAAGCTGGCTGCCGCTGACCCAGCGGACGATGTCCAGCATGACCACGGAAAGGGCCTCGTCGAGGGCGCGGGCCGCATTCGGGGCGTCGACGGCGCTGGCCGGAACGCCAGCACGGAAAATGCGGGCATTGACGATGCGGCCGTCGCGCTCGCTCACGATCTTCACGGAAATTTCGGCGATCGCCTGATTGTCCGGGGTCGCGATCTCGAAACGCCGCAGCTCGGAGATGAGCTGGACATCCCCCACAGCCCCGCTGCTGGGCCGGGAGACCCCCCGCAGCTGGGAGGAGTTCTCGAAGGTGTTGATCAGGCGGGTCTGGATCAGGCGGGGCAGGTTGTCGGCCCACTGCCCTCCTCCGATGAAGGATACGGATCCGCTCGCATCCTTGACCAGGATCTGCTGGGTCGCGAGCGCCTGCAGGGCCGCGGGCTCGTTGACGAGCACCTGAACGCCGGCGGCCCCCCGGATCCGGGAGGTCGGCGCCGAGAGATCAAAGGTCGCCGGCACGGACCCCGACGAGCAGGCGCCGGTCAGGGCTGCCAGAATCGCCACCGGCGCAAGACGCCGGAGCAGGCAGGCTCGTTCAGTCGGGGGAGTTACCACGGAGGATCCACGCATACTGGTTACTTAGCGGCGTCCATTGTACTCGGGGAGGTTCGAACGGCCACCGAAAAGAAACTGCTGTGGATTACGTTCGATGCTGCGCACCGCGCGGCTGATGTCGCCCAGGGTCCTGCGGCCCTCCACGGCCAGCGCCTCGTATTCCCGCAGGCCCGAATCCGTGAAGCGGCCCACGCCGGACAGGACACCCTGAATGCCCTCGGTGCGCTGGTTGAGATCATTGGCCAATTCCCGCACGGAGACGGCGGCAGCGCGGATCTCGTCGAAGGCGCCCTTGCCGGCCTCGCCGGAGGCCGAGCCCAGGAACTTCTCCGCCCCTGCCAGGACGCCGTCGATGCGATCCGCCGACTTGTTCAGCTTCTCGGTGATCGAGCGCGCTTCCTGGATCGCCTTGTCCACATCAGGGCTGCGGCGGCTCAGGGTCTGGGTGAAGGTGTCGATGTTGTCGACCGTGCGACCGACCTTGGCCGGGTCGACGGCCTGGGCGAGTTCGGCGATCTCACTGACGGCCCTGTCCAGCTTGGGCGCGGTGACATTGAGAGATGCGATCAGGCTTGCGGCATCCCGCAGCGCATTGTTGATCGTCTCGCGGTTCTCACCGAGCGCCCTCGTGAAATTGTCCGTATTCTCGACGATCCGGGAGACCCGCTGCCCGTCGATCGAGCTCGCCACCTCCTCGACCTTGTCGACGGTACGGCCGACCTTGGCCGGATCGATGGCCTTTGCGATGTTCGAAATGTCCCCTACGGCTCTATCGAGCTTCGGAGCGGTCTCGTTGAGGCGGGCGACGAGGTTATCGGCGTTGCGCAGGGTGTTCTCGACCGCCTGCCGGCTTTCACCCAAAGCCTGGGTAAAGCCTTCGACATTCTCGACGATCCGGGTCACCCGCTGCGGATCGACCGCACGCACCACCTCGTCCACGTTGGTGGCCAGGGTCTCAAGCTTCTCGGCCAGGGGCCCGACCTTCTCCGCCGCCTGCCCGACCTGGGCGAGGAAGCGGTCGATACCCTCCGCGTTCTCGCCCAGCGCCTGAGAGAAGCGCTCCACGTTCTGGATCGTCCGGCTGATGGCGCCTTCGTTGTCGGTCACCACGCGGCCCACCCGCTCCAGCACGTCATCGGCCCGGCGGGCGATGTTGCGGGCGCTCTCGATGAGATCCTGGAAGTCGGATCGGTCGGCGAAGATCGTCGGCATGGGCTGGCCGGGGCCCGCCACGAGCGGCGGGGCGCCCGCCTCGCCGCCTGTCAGGCCCACATTCGCGACGCCGGTCAGCCCCTGGTATTCCAGGCGGGCGCGGGTGTCTGCCCGGATCGGCGTGCTGCTGTTGACCGACGCAATGGCCACAACCCGTCGCGGATCCTCCGGCAGAAGCTCGAGAGTTGTGACATCGCCGACCCGCAGGCCGTTGAAGGACACGCTCGAGCCCTGCGACAGGCCCGAGACCGAGCCGGAGAACACGATGCGGACCGCCTGACGGGCCTGACCGCGCTCGCCGCCGGAGAACCAGTAGACGAATCCGAAGGCTGCCGCGATCACCGCCAGGGTGAAAAGGCCGATCAGGGCGTAGTTTGCACGCGTTTCCATCGTTACCCTTACGCGCCGCCGGCCATGACCGCGCGTGCCCGTTTCCCATGAAAATAAGAGCGAAGCCACGGATGGTCCGAGGCCAGCATCGCCTCGATGGGACCCTCCGCGAGGATCTTTCCCTCGCCCAAAGCCGCTATCCGGTCGCAGACCGAGTAAAGGCTGTCCAGGTCATGGGTTACCATGAATACGGTCAGCCCTAAAGTCCGCTGTAACGTCGCAATCAGATCGTCGAACTCGCCTGCGCCGATGGGGTCGAGACCCGAGGTCGGCTCGTCGAGAAAGACAATCTCCGGGTCGAGGGCGAGCGCCCGCGCCAGCGCGGCGCGCTTGATCATGCCGCCTGACAGCTCGGAGGGCAGCTTGTCGGCGGCGTCCGGCTTCAGCCCAACCATCTCGATCTTGAGCATGGCCAGTTCGTCGAGCAGCCGGTCCGACAGGCGCAGGTATTCCCTCATGGGCACCTGGATGTTCTGCTTCACGGTCAAGGCCGAGAAGAGAGCCCCCTGCTGGAACAGCACGCCCCAGTGGCGTTCCAGCTGCCGACGCTGGTCCGGCGACAGCTCGTCAAGGTTCCGCCCCAGCACCTCGATGGTGCCGGCCCGCTTGGAGACGAGCCCCAGGATGGCGCGGGTCAGAACCGACTTGCCCTGGCCGGAGCCTCCGACGAAGCCCAGGATCTCGCCGCGATAGACGTCGAGATCGAGCCCCTTGAGGATGGTCTTCTCCCCGAAGCCGACCTCGACGCCACGGGCGCGGATGATCACCTCGCGGCTCTTCGTCAGGTCTGGGTGGTGGCGCTCGAGCATCATCTCAGAAATTGATCGCTGCAAAGAACATGGCGAAGAGGCCATCGAGGACGATGACCATGAAAATGGCCTTCACCACCGAGGAAGTCACGTGGCGGCCGAGCGACTCGGCGGATCCGGCCACCGCCATGCCTTCCAGGGTCGCGATGATCCCGATGACGACCGCCATGAAGGGCGCCTTCATAAGGCCGACCAGGAAGGTGTTCAGGCTCACGGCGGCTCTGAGGCGCTCGAGGAAGATGTCGGGGCTGATGCCGCCATAGACCCAGGTCGTCAGGCAGCCTCCCACCAGAGCCGCGATGGATGCGATGAAGGTCAGGAGCGGCAGGCCGATGATCAGGGCCAGAATGCGCGGAACGATCAGGACCTCGATCGGATCGAGCCCCATGACACGCAGGGCATCGATCTCCTCGCGCATCTTCATGGACCCGATCTCGGCCGTGAACGCCGAGCCGGAACGGCCCGCGACCATGATGGAGGTGAGCAGAACGCCCAATTCGCGCAGGACCAGGATACCGATGAGGTCGATCACGAAGGGGGTTGCGCCGAACTTGATCAGCTGGAAGATGCCCTGCTGGGAGACGATGCAGCCGACGAGGAACGAGATCAGCACGATGATGGGCACGCCGCGATAGGCGATCTGCTCCAGCTGGTTGATCACCGCGACGCCCCGGAAGCGGCGGGGATGGATGACCACGCGCACCATACCGGAGACGAGCTCGCCCAGAAAGCCGACGCCGCCGACCAGATCCTTGCCGGCCCCGGCCACGCTCTGGCCTATATCGACGAGGAAATCGACCGAGCGGGCATGCCTGGGCTTCGGGGGACCTTCGAAGTCGCGGTAGGCTGCCTCCTCGAGGAGGATCTTCTGCTCGGGCGACGCATTCGCGAAATCCGCCTTGCCCTTGGCGGACAGCTCATGGCGAGTCCGGTCGAGGGTCCAGGCGCCGAGGGTGTCGAGCCGCTCCACGCCGCTCAGGTCGAAGAACAAGGGAAAGAGGTCGGCCTCCGCACCGATCTCATCGACGAGAGCCTCCACGCGCTGGGCATGCGGCGCCGTCCAGGGACCGGACAGGCGCACTGTCGTCTGTCCGCCTGCGCGGTCGAGTGTCATGTCCGGCTCTTGAGCCAGGGTGCCCTGCGCCACGATTGTCCCTTCGGCACTGATTCCGCTTGGTGATAGCGTGTCATTGCGCCACAAGTCGAGACGAACTTCATCACGAGAAGCCAAGAGAATGCGTCAGCTCACCGTTTCCATCGACCGTTTCCCCATTGCCGGCAAGTTCACGATCGCCCGGGGGTCCCGAACCGAGGCTGTGGTGGTCACCGCTACGATCGTGGAGGGAGGAGCCGTCGGGCACGGGGAATGCGTGCCCTATCCGCGCTATGGCGAGACGGTTGAAGGCGTGGCGGCGGCCATCGAGGCCATCCGCCCCCAGATCGAGGCAGGCCTGACCCGCGAAGCCCTCCAGGCCCTGATGCCTGCAGGCGCGGCCCGCAATGCGGTCGACTGCGCCCTCTGGGACCTCGACGCCAAGCGTTCCGGCATCCGCGCCCATGTGACCGCGGGTCTCACCCGTTGGCCGCCGATGACCACGGCCTACACGATCAGCCTCGACGCGCCCGAGGGCATGGCGGAGGCCGCCGCAAAGGCCGCGGAGCGGCCGATCCTCAAGGTCAAGTTCGGGGCTCCCGACGGGGATATCGAGCGGATCAGGGCCGTGCGCCGGGCGGCCCCCCAGGCAACCCTGATTGCCGATGCGAACGAGGGCTGGACCGAGGCCAATATCGAACAGCACCTCGCGGCCTGCGCCGATGCCGGCTATGCCCTGGTGGAGCAGCCCCTGCCAGCCAAGGAGGATGGCTACTTAAGCCGGATCTCGCGTCCCGTGCCGATCCTGGCGGACGAGAGCGTGCACGACCGGGGGAGCCTGGACCGGCTGGTGGGGCTGTACGATCTCGTGAACATCAAGCTCGACAAGACAGGTGGCCTGACCGAAGCCCTGGCGCTGGCCGATGCGGCGGAGGCCAGGGGCTTCTCCATCATGATCGGCTGCATGGTCGGCACCTCGCTCGCCATGGCCCCGGCCCTGGTGCTCGCGCCGCGTTCCCGCTTCGTGGACCTCGACGGCCCGCTTCTGCTCGCGAAGGACCGGGAGCCCGGTCTTCGCTACGAGGGCAGCATCGTCTATCCGCCGGAGCCCGCCCTCTGGGGCTGATTCCTCTGCAGGCGGACGACGACCAGCATCAGCACAACCCCGATGGCGCCCAGAGGCGCCATGGCGGCGAACACGCCCGCCCCCATCTCGCTGTAGATCATGCCGCTCACCACGGTGGAGACAGCCGTGGTCAGGGCTGCCAGCGATCCGTAGATGCCCTGCGCTCGCCCCCTCGCCTGCATGGGAGCGAGCGCCGTCAGCGCCGCCATGGTGCCGATATGGGTCGCGGCAAAGGACAGGGCATGCATGGCCTGGAGCACGAACATGACCTCGACGCCGGGCTGGAGCGACATGATCGTGAAGCGGATGGCCGCGGCGGCCGACCCGATCAGGATGAGCCCGACACCCGATCCGCGCCCGACCGTCCGGCCCAGAAAGATGAAGACCAAGATCTCGGCGATCACGCCTGCGGCCCAGAAATAGCCGATGACCTCGTCGGAGAAGCCGATGGAGCGCCAGTAGATGCTGGCGAAGGCATTCAGCGCCCCATGGCTGCCCTGGGTGACCGCCCCGGCGATCAGCACGATCCAGAGGATCGTCGACAGCCTCGGAGCTGCCTGGTCCTTCCTGGGCTCATCCGCGACCGAAGGCTCTGGGACGTCATGGGGAACTGCCATGAGAGTGGCGGCGACTCCCAGGATGGGAATGAGCGTCAGGGCGACGATCACGACATCCGCCCCGAAGGCTCCAACCAGATAGCCGCCGACGATGTTGGTGATGAAGAACGCGACCGAGCCGGCACCGCGGATCCGGCCGTAATTCAGGCCGGGGTGCTTCTGGACAGCGTTGGTGGAGACGAGATCGTTACCCGGAATCACGCAGGATTGCGCGACCGCCACGAGAGCCACCAGGGCGATGATGGCGATGTTGCTGTCGCTCAGAAGGAACAGGGGAAAGCCGATCAGCTGGCCCAGATGGCTTGCCAAAAGCAGCCGCCTTGCCCCGAGGGAGCGGTCCGCGAGGCTCATGAGCGGCGCGGTCGCCAGGATGCGCACGACGATGGGAATGGCGACCACGAATCCGATCAGCGTGGGGGACAATGCCTTGCTCTGCAGCCAGAGCGGGAAGAACGGCAGATACATCCCATGGCTGGCGAAGCTGGCGGCCTGGAGGGCGCCCAGCCGGAATTCGAGAGCTCTGATCGGAGGCATCACGGACAGGGTCTTCCAGGGTCGAAATTGGCCTAAATCAACAAGAACGCGGTGCAAGACTCCCTCTCTAAAGCGTTAGAGGGGTTGAGCGTGCACCCGCTTTGGACACATCTGATGGGAGAGTGGAATCAAACCCTGGCGCAGATGGATCCCGGCACCATGACCGATGAAGAGGCAGACGTCACGCTCGGTGGCCTGGATTTCGACACCATCGAAGCCGCCGTCATGGAAACCGCCCGTGGCCGCTGGTTCCTGAAGGAATATGCAAGGCGCAACCGCAACGCGGACACCCTGGCCGTGCTGGAGGCTCTGGAGCGCCTGAAGGAGAAGCCCCTCGACGCCAACACGGTTGCTCCCCTCAAGGCCTATCTGGAGGAAATGGCTTCCGCCATCCGACAGACCAAGGAGAATGTGCGGTCCTTCCCGGTGATCGAGTCGGCCGATCCCATGGGGGGCCTATCGGAGGAGGAGCTTCAGGAGGCTGCCGAACAGCGTGTCCGGCAGATGGTCCGGACGCTCCTCTACCTCGAAGGTCGGATCCAGCAGATGATCGACCTCTACAAGGTCGAAGTCGAGCGCACGGACGTCTTGTTGGAAACGGGCCCTTTCGACGGTGAGAAGGCGCGGCACGTCCCCGGTCACCCGGCTTTCCTGATGTAGCGCCCGGCTAACGCTCCGCGTGGGCGACCTCGATGTTGGAGAAGAACTGCCGGGCGCTCTCCTGCCAGGTGAAGGTTTCCCCGTAGGCCCGGCATCGGTCCTTAGGGATATCGAGCGCTTCGAGAGCCGCCTGCCGCAGGTCCCACTTGAGGGCTCCACAGCCGGACGAGCCGATCACATCCGCAGGCCCCGTCACCGGAAAGGCCGCGACCGGCAATCCGGAGGCGAGCGCCTCGAGCAGGACGATGCCGAAGGTGTCGGTGAGGCTCGGGAAGACGAACACGTCCGCCGAGGCATAGATCCGCGCGAGATCCTCGCCCGTCAGCGGGCCAAGGAACCTGACCGGAGGGTACTTGGCTTCCAGCTCGGAACGGGAAGGACCATCGCCGACCACGACCTTGGTGCCTGGAAGGTCGAGTCTCAGAAAGGCCTCCAGGTTCTTCTCCACGGCAACCCGGCCGACATAGAGAAAGACCGGCGCGGCTGCGTCCAGAATCCGCTCGTTGCGCGGCCGGAACAGGGTGGTGTCGACGCCGCGGGTCCAGCGCATGATGTTCCTGAAGCCGCGCCCGCTCAGCTCCCGTTCGAGGGAAGGCGTGCTGACCATCATGGCGCGGGCGCTTTGATGGAAGCGCAGAAGCGCCCTGTAGGACCAGGCTTCGGGGATGGGCGTGCGGGCCGCGACGTATTCGGGAAAGCGCGTGTGATAGCTGGTGGTGAAAGACCGCCCCTGCCGTGAGCAGGCCAGACGCATGGCCAAACCGATCGGCCCCTCGGTCGCGATGTGGACGTGGGTGGGCTCCACCTCGTCCAGAATGCGGGCGATTGCTCCTGGTCCCGTCAGCGAGAGACGGATCTCCGGATAGGTCGGCATGGGAAAGGAGCGGAAGCGCTCCGGCGTGAGGAAGACGACTTCGGCGCCGAGACGCGGCGCCTCCTCGGCCATGTGCTCCAGCGAACGCACCACGCCGTTGATCTGGGGCCGCCATGCATCGGTGGCGATCAGGAGGCGCATCAGGCGGCCCTCCCGCTGACTGCTGGAGCATCGAGCGTCCGTTCGCCGGCCTGTTCCAGCTGGACATCCGTCCACCGGACCAGCTGGAAGGAGCCGTCGTAATGCTCGAGCACGGCGGTGCAGGACTCGACCCAGTCGCCCGTGTTCACATAGGCGACCCCGAACTGGTCGTGCATGACGGCATGGTGGATATGGCCGCAGATCACCCCGTCGGCCGCATGGCGCTCGGCTTCGGCCGCGAGCAGCTCCTCGAACCGGCTGATGTAGTTGACGGCGTTCTTGACCCTCAGCTTGGCCCAGGATGAGAGGGACCAGTAGGTCAGGCCGAGCCGGCGCCGGACAATGTTGAGATGGGTGTTGATGAAGAGAGCGGCCGTGTAAGCCCCGTCCCCGAGGAGAGCCAGCCAGCGGGCGTGCCGGACCACGAGATCGAACTGGTCCCCGTGGATCACGAGGTAGCGCTTGCCGTCGGCGGCCTCGTGCAGGGCATAATCCGCCAGCTCGATGCCCCCGAGATTGACTCCCAGGTAGTCCCGAAGGAATTCGTCATGGTTGCCGGGAAGGTAGATGAGACGCGCGCCCTTCCGGACCTTGCGAAGGAGCTTCTGCACCACGTCGTTATGGGCCTGGGGCCAGTACCAGCCCGCTTTCAGCTTCCACCCGTCGACGATGTCGCCCACGAGATAGATGGTGTCGGCATCATAGGCCTTGAGGAAGTCGAGCAGCGCCCCTGCCTGGCACCCCTTCGTGCCGAGATGGAGGTCCGACAGGAACAGCGTTCGCACACGGATGGGATTCACGTCCTGAGCCATGGGCCTCCTCGACGAGCTTGCGGATTCCAGACAACCGGATTCGCGTCTCGTCCCCATGACGGATTTCCTGCAGAATTGTGACGGCGCGGAAATCCCATTCCAAGATGGCGCGATTTGCCCTAGAGGGTCCGCTGCGGATCAGACGGAGACCATCGATGAGTGCGCCTGACATGGTAGGGCTGGCCGGAGTCGTAGCCTATCTATCGGCCTACGGTCTGCTGCAGCTCGGTATTCTGAAGGTCGAGGATCTGCGCTACGCACTCCTCAACGCACTCGGCGCGCTTCTCATCCTCTACTCACTGATATTCGATTTCAATCTGGCGTCGTTCATCACGCAAGCCGCATGGCTGGTTCTTACACCTCTAGGCTATATACGCTCGCGCATGAGGAAGATCCGGACGATCTGAAGGGGAACCGAGCCCATGCAACCGGCGCAGGGGCTTTCGCCTCCATCGAGGCTTCACGCGGCCGCCTTGCCGTGGTTGTCTGCATCCCCTCGCCAGTGACCCACCCGTGACGATGCGCCTCCTGTGAAACCTCTCCTAGGGATATCCCTCAAGGTCCTGTCAGCCCTCGTCTTCACGATGATGTCGGCGACGCTCAAGACGATGATGATCCGCTACCCGGTCGGAGAAGTCGTCTTCTTCCGCTCGGCCTTTGCGCTCCTGCCGCTGCTGGCGTGGCTCAAATGGCAGGGCGATCTCGTCAATGCGGTAAGGACGAAGAACGTGGTCGGGCATTTCAAGCGCGGTATCATCGGGACGAGCGGCATGTATCTCGGCTTCGCGGCCCTATCCTACCTGCCGCTCCACGATGCCATCGCCATCGGCTATGCGTCGCCGCTGATCGTCGTGATCCTGGCGGCCCTTCTCCTCAACGAGAAGGTTCGGGCCTATCGCTGGACGGCCGTCGCCGTGGGGTTCGTGGGCGTTCTGATCATGCTCTCGCCCTATCTGAAGCTCGACACCTTCTCTGGAGGCCTGAGCGCGGGTCCGACGCTTGGCGCCCTCTGCGCGTTCGCAGGCGCCTTCTGCTCTGCGGGCGCCATGATCCAGGTGCGTCGCCTGACGGCCACCGAGAAGACGGGCGCCATCGTGTTCTACTTCTTCATCCTGGCCTCGGCTCTTTCCCTCTGCACGATCGTGTTCGGCTGGCGCATGCCCGATGCCGCCGACTGGGCCCTCTTCGTGGTCGCCGGAATCCTGGGCGGGATCGGGCAGATCCTGCTCACCCAGAGCTACCGTTTTGCCGATACGTCCGTCATCGCTCCCTTCGAATACACCACCATGATCTGGGCGCTTCTGTTCGGCTGGTTCGTGTTCGGGGACCTGCCCACCGCGACCGTGCTCACCGGCGCCATCATCGTGGCGGCAACCGGCCTGTTCATCGTCTGGCGCGAACACCGGCTCGGGCTGTTGCGAACCAAGGAATTCCAGGCTTCACCCCAGCGCCCGGGGGTCTGAAATGGCGCCGAAAGGGAAAAGCAAAGACCCGCCGCACCGGCGCTTGACCCGCCCTGCCGATTACCCCACAACCGTTTTGAGGAACGGGCGTACGGTTTTTCAGAACAGAGGCAGCGATGGGCGTCGAGGGCAAAGAACGGAACCGGGAGCTGGAAACGGGCGCGCAGGTTCTCTCCGGCAACATGGGCAAGACGATCCAGCGTCTGCGCAAGGCCTACAACCTGTCCCTGTCGGAGCTCGCCGAGCAATCCGGCGTCGCAAAGTCGATCATCAGCCAGATCGAGCGCAACGAGACCAATCCCACCCTCGCGACGATCTGGCGGCTGAGCCAGGCGCTCGACGTATCCATCGAGCGGGTTCTCGCGTCCGGGGACGAAGAGCCTTTCATCGAGAAGTCGTCCAAGGCCGACACGCCGATCCTCGTGTCGGAGGACGGCAAGATGCGGCTCGCCATCATCGGCTGGCTCAAGACCATCGAATGGCTGCAATGGTACGACGTGCAGTCGGAGCCCGGCGGGGTTCTCGACTCCGACAGCCATCAGCGCGGCTCGGTGGAATGTCTGTCGGTTCTCGAAGGTGAGTTCGAAGTCGAGGTGGGCGGGGTCGTCCAGCAGGCCAAGGCCGGCGAAAGCCTGCGCTATCGCTGCGACCGTCCCCATTCCGTGCGCTGCATCGGCGACAAGCCCGGCCGGGCCACCATGGTCTGCATCCTCAAGGCCGCCGTGATGGATTGAGGCCTGTCCTCAACCCATCCCCAACTGTTCCACAGCTTACTCAGGCCTCTTGAACCCCTGCCTCGGCGGCAGGGACAACAGGTACTCCGCCATGGCGGCACGGTCCGCCTCGGGCAGTTGGGCCGTGTTGGCCACAACGGCGCCCATCTGTCCGCCGACCGTGTCGAACAGCGGCGTCTCGCCGGTCTTCAGCAGCGTCGCCAGTTCCTCGGGAGCCCAGCCGCCGATGCCGGTCTGGTGCGGCGTGATGTTGGGGACGATCCCCCTGCCCTCCGGATCGGGGCCGCCGGCGAAGCGGCGCTCATCGATGATAGCGCCGGCTGCATTGCGCTCGCTGTGGCACTCGACGCAGTGCCCCGGCCCGTTCACCAGATAGTCTCCCCGGTTCAGGCTGGCCGATTTCGACGCATCCGGCGTGAAGACCTTTCCGTCGAGGAAGGCCAACTTCCAAAGCCCGACACCCCGGCGGATGTTGAAGGGAAACGGCAGTTCGTGATCGCGCGCCCGCCCCTCGACGGCGGGCAGGGTCTGCATGAAGGCGAAGAGGTCGGAGAGATCCTCAGGATTCATGCGCTGATAGGAGGTGTAGGGAAAGGCCGGATAGTAGTGGCGGCCATCGGGCGACACGCCCTCGCGCATGGCCCGGATGAAGTCGGCCGTGCTCCAGGAGCCGATGCCATCCTGCTTGTGGGATGAGATGTTCGGGACGTGGAAGGTGCCGAACGGGGATTTCAGGGCATAGCCGCCGCCCAGACGCAGCTTGTCATCGTTGTTGGGCACCGCATGGCAGGAGGTACAGCCTCCGGCGAAGAACAGGACCCGGCCGTTCTCCACATTCGGGGTCCGGTTGGCATCGGGAGCGGGCGCCTCGGCACGGATGAGGCGATAGGCCGAGGGCGAGGTCAAGGCCAGGAAGCCCAATACGCCGAAAATCACAAGGGCAACCACCCCTACGAGCGCTATACGCATCGCCTCTTCTCCAAATGAAATAGGCGGCCCAAGGGCCGCCCATTCCGAGCATCGTCCGATCAGGAGGTCTTCTTGCGGAATTCGTTGTGGCAGGCGCCGCAGTTCTGAAGCACCTTCGGCATCTCGGTCTTGAAGGAAGCCTCGTCCTTGATCGTGGCCATGGCCGTCTGGGCGTCCTGGCTCATCTTGTTCCCGAGGGATTCGAACTTGGCCTTGTTCTCCCAAATCGTGGGCAGAGCTTCGGTCTTGGGCGCGTCCTTCGTGTTCTCAGGGAAGAGAGTGACGAATTTCTTGGGGTTCTCGGCGAACACCTTCAGGCCAGCCTGGACCTTGGCGAGGTCGAAGGGCTCCTGGCCGCGCATCATGGCGCCGATAGGCCGCGTCTGCGCGCCCATTTCCTTCATCAGAGCCTGACGCTGCTCGACGACGTTGCTCTGGGCAATGGCGGCGGTCACCCCAAGCGCCAGAAGGCTGGCGACGAATATTGTACGCTTCATCTATGTGTTTCCCTCATGGGCGCGACAGACGGCTTCCCTACGAACCGTCTCCGGCGGGACGACATTAGCGCATATCTGCAGAAGCTTGAGCACTGTACTTTAGAACACATCTATGTGATCGTTCGAGGTATCGGGCCTACTCCACCGGCTCGCCCGCCGCAGCCCAGTCCTTGAACCCCCCTTTGTAATGCTCGCGGATATCGCGTCCGGCAGCCTGAGCAAACTCGATTGCCCGGACGGACCGAACGCCTGCCGCACAGGAGAAGACGATTCGCTTCCCGTCCGGCAGACCGGAGGCATCGAAGGATGAGAGGGGATGCGAGACGGAGCCGGGGATATGGCCCGCGGCGAACTCATGCGGTTCGCGGACGTCGACCAGGAGAAGGGAACCCTCCCGTAACCCCTGCTTGATGGCCTCGCGATCGAGATCGATAACCTGCGGCGCTTCGCTCATGGACACATCCTCCCTGTCATGGCCGTCTCATAGCGGCAGGACAGGGAGGCGTGCAATCCGGCAGCCGTCACGAAAGCGGCGGGATCCGCAGGACCCAGCCGGGCTGGATCATGTCGGGGTCCTTGACCGGCGGCGAATTGGCTTTGACGATCTCCGTATATTTCGCGCCCTTGCCCTTGCCGTAGTGCTTCTCGGCGATCTCCCAGAGGGTATCCCCCTTCTGGACCGTGTACATGGTGGACTCGGCCGAAGGCTGCTGAACCTGGAAATCGGAGGTATCGACTTCGGCGACGCCGTAGGTATTGCCGAGGGACAGGATGATCTTCTCGGCTTCCTCCTGGTTCATGGCCTGACCCGAGAGCTTCACCCGATCGCCCTCGACCTGGATTCCGAGCTTGCTGGCATCGAACCCGTGTCCCTGGACCTCCTGCTGCAGCTTATCCGGGGTGGCCGCGGCTGCGCTTCCGCCGAAGATCTTCGCGCCGGCCTCCTTGATGAACTTGAAAAGACCCACGTCGTCCTCCTCTCGTTGTGCCCGGCCTTGGATAGCCAAGCTGAGACGAAGACGCATGGGGCTCCGAACGGTTCCGCTTAGGCCAAGCTCGAGAACACATCCGCCAGCGAGGGCAACCGATCCTTCAGCCGCAGAAGCGCGATCAGCTCGATCTGGACGACGGCCGTGTCGAATTCCTGCTCCGGATCATGCTCGAGCCGCTCCTCGAAGGCCGCCAGGATCTCGTCCTTCGAGCGCCCCTTCACCGCCATGATGAACGGGAAGCCGAATTTTTCCTTGTAGAGGTCGTTGAGCGCCAGGAAGCGGTCGCGCTCCTCCTCAGTGAGGCTGTCTAGGCCTGCCGAGGACTGTTCGTTGCGGGAATCGGCCGTGAGGTCGGCGAGCTTGAGGCGTCCGGCGAGATCGGGATGGGCGTTGATCAGCGCCAGCTTCTGCCCGTGGCTTGCCCCCGAGAGCACATGCACCATGGCGGCATGAAGCCCCTCGGCCGTATCCTGCCCGGTGGTGAGGCCGGCGTCAAAAGCGCGCTCCGCGATCCAGGGCGAATGCTCGAAGATGTCGCCGAAAGCATCGACGAAGAGGGCGCGGCTCATGGTGCTGGGCTTCAGGCCCGCCGGGCGATGATGCCGGAGCCAGTGGCGCGCGATGTCGATGCGCCGGGCGACCCAGACGCCCTCGTGAGACGCAACATAGTCCAAGAAACGCGCCAGCGCCGCTGCCCGCCCGGGGCGGCCGACGAGGCGGCAATGGAGGCCCACCGACATCATCTTCGGTGCGGTCTCGCCCTCTGCATAAAGGGTGTCGAACGAGTCCTTCAAGTAGGCGAAGAACTGGTCGCCCGCGTTGAAACCCTGCGGGGTCGCAAAGCGCATGTCGTTGGCGTCCAGGGTGTAGGGCACGATGAGCTGCTGCCTGTCGCCGTGCTGCTCCCAAAAGGGCAACTCGTCGGCGTAGGAATCGGCGCTGTAGAGAAAGCCGCCCTCCTCCGCCACGAGGCGGTTGGTGTGCTCCGACGTGCGGCCCGTGTACCAGCCGAGCGGCCGTTCCCCCGTCACCTCCGTGTGGATGCGGATCGCCTCCTTCATGTGCGCCCGCTCCTCCTCCGAGGAGAAGTCCCGGTAGTCGATCCACTTGAGCCCATGGCTCGCGATTTCCCAGCCGGCCTCCTTCATGGCCGCGACCGCCTCCGGGTTGCGCATGAGGGCCGTGGCGACGCCATAGATCGTGACCGGCATCCTGCGTTCGGTGAACATCCGCCACAGGCGCCAGAAGCCGGCGCGGGAGCCGTATTCGTAGATCGATTCCATGCTCATGTGCCGCTGGCCGGGCCAGGCCTGCGCGCCGACGATCTCCGAAAGGAAGGCCTCGGAGGCCCGGTCGCCGTGGAGAATGCTGTTCTCGCCGCCCTCCTCGTAGTTGATCACGAACTGGACGCAGATCCGCGCTCCGTTCGGCCAGCGCGGATGCGGCGGGTTGCGGCCATAGCCGACGAGGTCACGGGGATAGGACGTCGGCATGGTCAGCTTCCTCGATAGGTGGAATAGCTCCAGGGGGAGACGAGGAGCGGAACATGGTAGTGGCCATCGGGCTCGGCGATGGTGAAGCGGATCGGCACGATGTCCAGGAACGGAGGATCGGCCATGGCCGTACCGAGCGTTCTGAAATAGGCTCCGACCGCGAAGACGATTTCATAGGTTCCGATGCGGAAGGCATCGCCGATCATCAGCGGCGCATCCGTGCGCCCATCCGCATTGGTGACGGCGCGCAGCACGGAGCGGCGTTGCTCGCCCTCGACGGCGAACAGTTCGATGGCGACGCCGCGCGCGGGTTTGCCGTTGGCGGTATCCAGAACGTGGGTGGACAGGCGGCCCATGAAACCTCGCGGATGGAGAAGGGGCAGATCGAACCTGGAATTCTTTCTGGCCTGCGCGTTCGGCGTCAAGCCGCATCCCTCGATCCTGTTGCGGAAATGCAGGGTTTCCCGGACAGGGTTCCTGTTGAAAAAGCTGCGGACACGGCCTATCGCAAACCCGACCGCCGCCCTAGGCTAAGCATTCCTTCATCAATCAAGTGACTGCATGATCGACCCGCAAATCTCCGAATGGATCAGCCAGATCATCCGCTGGGTCCATGTGATTACGGCCATCGCCTGGATCGGCTCGTCCTTCTACTTCATCCACCTCGATCTCAGCCTGAAGAAGCGGGAAGGCTTGGCCGAAGGCGTCGGCGGCGAGGCATGGCAGGTCCATGGCGGCGGGTTCTACAACATGCGCAAGTATCTCGTTGCGCCGCCCGAACTGCCGAAGGAGCTCACCTGGTTCAAGTGGGAGAGCTATTCCACCTGGATCAGCGGCTTCTTCCTCATTGTCTGGGTCTACTATCTCCAGGCCGACCTCTACACCATCGATCCGGCCGTGCGCGCCCTCACGACCTGGCAGGCCGCCGCCATCGGCATCGGCGGCATCATCCTGAGCTGGCTCGTCTACGAGGGCCTCTGCCGCTCACCGCTTGGAAAGAACGGCCTCCTGCTCGGCGTCGTGCTCTTCGCCTACATCCTGCTGGCGGCCTACGCCTTCACCCGGGTCTTCAATGGCCGCGCCGCCTTCCTGCACACGGGCGCGATGATCGCCACCTGGATGTCGGCGAGCGTGTTCTTCGTCATCATCCCGAACCAGAAGAAGGTTGTAGCCACCCTCCTGGCCGGGCAGACGCCCGACCCGAAACTCGGCAAGGAAGCGAAGCTCCGGTCGACCCACAACAATTACCTGACCCTTCCGGTCATCTTCCTGATGCTGTCGAACCACTATCCGCTGGCATGGTCGTCCGCCTATTCGGTCGGCATCGTGGGGCTGATCGTGATCGCAGGCGCGGTGATCCGGCACTTCTTCAACTCGCAGCATGCCGGCAAGGGCTCGCCCTGGTGGACCTGGGGCGTTGCCGCAGCTGCCGTCATAATCGCGATCTGGCTCTCGATCATCGGCAAGCCCGGCAACGCCAACATGGCCGAGGCCCCGGCAGCCGTCACGCCCGAGGCCGTGACGGCCTCCTTCGACGAGGCCGTGCTCGCGATCCAGTCCCGCTGCTCCATGTGCCATGCGCCGGAGCCCGTCTGGGACGGAATTCCTGTCGCGCCGAAAGGCGTACGGCTCGATACGCCTGAGGAGATCGAGCGCCATGCGGAGATCATTCGCGTCCAGAGCGTGCTGACCCACGCCATGCCGCCCAACAACATCACCGAGATGACCCTGGACGAGCGCAAGGCTGTAGCCGCCTGGCTGGCGGCACGGGACACCTTTACCCGCTAAAATCGTGCGTTGAGCCCCAACAACCGAACCGATGGAGAAATCGATTGACCGAACTCACCCTGGAAGCGGCTCAGACCATTGCAGCCACCGCCCTCAAAACCGCGCGGGAGAAATCCTTCAAGCCTCTCGCCGTAGTGGTCTATGACGCCCGCGGCGCGCTCAAGGCCCTCCTTTCGGAGGACGGCACCAGCATCAAGCGGGCTGAGATCGCCATGGGCAAGGCTTATGGGGCCCTGGCGCTCGGCGTCGGCTCGCGCGCCCTGCACAAGATGGCGACCGACCGTCCCTACTTCGTCGCCTCGGCCACTCATGCGGTCGGCGGGCAGCTCGTCCCGGTTCCGGGTGGAGTCCTGATCAAGGACGGCCAGGGCCGGATCCTGGGATCGGTGGGCGTTTCCGGCGATACATCCGACAACGACGAAATCGCCGCCGTGGCCGGCATCGAGGCGGCCGGCATGGTCTTCGACACCGGCGCCTGAGCCGTCTCCACAGGCTCAACCCTTTGTTATCCCAGGAATTCCTTAATTTTTCTGATAGTACTGGACATAAACAGTTGATTGATCAACAAATAGGACAAGGTTACTGCCTTACCGGCTCTGACCGAAACATTCAAAAAACCCTGAGATAATCAGAAAGGGAACGCGTCCAATGTCATCATGGTTGAAACGTACCGCTCTGGCGGCTGCCGCAACGGTAGCATTTTCGAGCTTCGCGGTCGCTCAAGTTGTCTACCACCGCGGCAACGACGGCGAGCCGGAGACGCTCGACGTCCACAAGACCTCCACGGTCGGTGAATCCCACGTTCTCCGCGACCTTTATGAAGGTCTCGTGATCAAGAACAACAAGGGCGAAGTGGTGCCCGGCGTCGCCGAAAAGTGGGAGATGAGCGACGACGGCAAGACCTACCGCTTCACCCTGCGTTCCAACGCCAAGTGGTCCAATGGCGACCCGCTGAAGGCCTCTGACTTCGTGTTCGCCTATCGCCGGATCATGAACCCGGAAACCGGCGCCAAATACGCCAACATCCTCTACCCGATCCTGAACGCCGAGAAGGTGAACAAGGGCCAGGCCAAGCCTGAGGACCTCGGCGTGAAGGCGGTAGACGACCGCACCCTCGAGATCCGTCTCGAGCAGCCCACTCCCTACTTCATCGAGCAGCTGACCCACCAGACAGGCCTGCCCGTCCATCCGGCGTCCGTCGAGAAGTTCGGCAAGGATTACGTGAAGCCGGGCAACCTGGTGTCCAACGGCGCCTACACGCTGGCCGAGTTCGTGCCGAACTCGCATATCAAGGTCGTGAAGAACCCGAACTTCCATGATGCCGCGAACGTCAAGATCGATCAGGTGATGTTCTACCCGATCTCCGATCTTGCCGCGGCCGTCCGCCGATTCCAGGCCGGCGAACTGCACTCCACCCCGGACATCCCGGCCGACCAAGTGAAGGCCCTCAAGGAGCGCTTCAAGGGGCAGGTCGTGATCGGCCCGTATCTCGGCGTCTGGTGCTTGCCGGTCAACACGTCGAAGGCGCCGTTCGACGACGTGCGCGTCCGCAAGGCCCTTTCCATGGCGATCGACCGCGAGTTCATCGCCGAGCAGATCTGGGGCGGCACCATGCTGCCGGCTTATTCCTTCGTGCCGCCGGGCATCGGCAACTACGGCAAGCCGGCCCAGGCCGAGTACGCCTCCATGTCGCCGATCGACCGCGAGGACAAGGCGAAGGCCCTGCTGAAGGAAGCCGGCTACGGCCCCGGCGGCAAGCCGCTGAAGGTTGAGATCCGCTACAACACCACCGACAACAACCGCAACACGGTTGTCGCCATTGCCGACCAGTGGAAGGCGCTCGGCGTCGAGACGTCCTTCATCAACACCGACTCCAAGACCCACTTCGCGCATCTGCGTGACGGCGGCGACTTCGACATCGCACGCTACGGCTGGATCGGCGACTACTCGGATCCGCAGAACTTCCTGTTCCTGCTCGAGAGCGACAACAAGGGCTTCAACTACGGCAAGTGGAAGAACGCTCAGTTTGACGACCTCATGAAGAACAAGGCTGCCAAGGAAGGCGATCTCAAGAAGCGCGCCGAGTACCTGCTGCAGGCCGAGCAGATCTTCATGAAGGAAGAGCCGTGGATCCCGCTCCTCCACTACAGCACGAAGAACCTGGTCTCGGACAAGCTCGTCGGCTTCAACCAGAACATTTCTGGCGTGTACCCGAGCCGCTTCCTGTCCCTGAAGCAGTAAGCATCCTCGATCTTGCCGGGCGGCCTCATGGCCGCCCGGCTCACAAACAACACGTCGGCCGCCAAGGCTGCTTCCCTCGCTGAGGGGTTGTTATCGAGCGGAGTCGATACTGTGATCCCCTTCGTTTTCCGCCGTCTTCTCTCGGCGATTCCTACCCTTTTCATCATCATCACGATCTCGTTCTTCCTGATCCGGCTCGCGCCGGGCGGTCCTTTCGATCTGGAACGTCCCCTCGAGGCCAAGGTCATGGAGAACCTGCAGAAGATCTATGGCCTGGATCGGCCGCTCTTCGAGCAGTACGTGAGATATCTCTTCGCCGTAGTTCAGGGTGATTTCGGTCCCTCTTTCATCATGCGCGACTTCAGCGTCGCCGAGCTCTTCGCCAACGGCCTGCCCGTTTCCATCCGGATCGGCGCCCTTGCACTGGGCTTCGCCATCATTGTGGGCGGCACGCTCGGCTCCATAGCGGCTTTTCGGCAGAACAGCATGGTCGACTACATGGTGAGCGGCCTCGGCACCTTCGGCCTGACGATCCCCACCTTCGTGATCGCTCCGGTGCTGCAGATCGTGTTCGGGCTCACCCTGGCCCTGTTGCCCGTTGCAGGCTGGGCGGGTGGCACTCCCCGCAATCTGATCCTGCCAGTCATCACCCTCTCGCTCCCCCAGATCGCCATCATTGCGCGCATGACCCGTGCGGCCATGATCGAGAACCTGCGCTCGAACCACATCCGCACGCTCCGCTCGCTGGGCCTGCCGTCATGGGTTATCGTGCGGCACGCCCTGCGTGGGGCCGCCTTGCCGGTAGTGTCCTACCTCGGACCTGCCGCCGCAGCCCTGCTCACCGGCTCCGTCGTGGTGGAAACCATCTTCGCTCTCCCAGGGGTCGGCCGCTACTTCGTCGAGGCAGCGCTGAACCGCGACTACACCCTCGTGATGGGCACCGTCGTCGTGGTGGCCGTGTTCGTGCTCATTTTCAATCTGATCGTCGACATCCTCTACGCGGTGATCGACCCCCGCGTCCGTTACGATTGAGGCACCGCCATGGCTGAAGGCGCCGTCATTTCCGATATCCCCGTCACCGGCCCAGTGACCGGCCGTTCCCTCTGGGCCGATGCGCGGGCTCGTCTCCTGCGCAACAAGGCCTCCGTCGCCAGCATGATCATCTTAGGGTTGATCGCGCTCGCCTGCATTTTCGGGCCGTTTTTCACCGGCCACCCCTTCGACAGGGTGTATCCTGAGTACGTGCGCGCACCTGCGAGCCTGAGCGCATACCCCAAGGCGGAGCAGATCATCCCCCAGGCCGAGCGCATCGGCTCCCGCGTAAGGGCCAAGCCCGAAAACATTGAGATCACCGGCGACGCCGTGCGCATGGCTCTCGTCAGCACGAGCTCGCGGCCCGTCGACGAGCGGCTGCTGGCCTATTTCGAGCGCTCGGATCTGTTCGGCACCGCGCAGGTCGTGGAACGGCAGGACGAGGGGCGCCGCCTTGTGGTCGACGTGCCCATCGAGAAGCAGTATTTCTTCTTCGGCACCGAAGCCAATGGACGCGACCTTCTCACCCGCACCATGAAGGCCGGTCAGGTCTCGCTCGCCATCGGGCTTCTGGCGACGTTCGTCGCCATCATCATCGGCGTGGTCTACGGCGCGACCTCCGGCTATCTCGGAGGGCGCGTCGACCTCGTGATGATGCGCATCGTCGACGTTCTTTACTCGCTGCCTTTCATCTTCTTCGTCATCATGCTGGTCGTTTTCTTCGGCCGGAACTTCGTGCTGGTGTTCCTGGCCGTGGGCGCCGTCGAGTGGCTCGACATGGCGCGCATCGTCCGGGGGCAGACGCTCTCGATCAAGCGGCAGGAATATGTCCAGGCCGCCGAGGCGCTCGGCGTCGAAACCAAGGGCATCATCCGCCGTCACGTGATTCCAAACACCCTTGGTCCTGTGGTGGTCTACATGACTCTCATGGTGCCGCGCGTCATCCTGCTGGAGAGCTTCCTGTCCTTCCTCGGCCTCGGTGTTCAGGAGCCCTATACCAGCCTTGGCGTTCTGATTTCGGAAGGTGCCAAGAGCATTCAGGATTCCACCTGGATGCTGATCTATCCCGCACTGACGCTCGTCGCGATCCTGTTCTGCCTGAACTTCATCGGCGATGGCCTGCGCGATGCTCTCGACCCGAAGGATCGCTGACATGGCCGAACCTGTTCTTTCCGTCCGCAATCTCCATGTCCGCTTCCGCACCGGCGACGGCATCCTCCATGCGGTGAAGGGCATCGACCTCGACATCAACGCAGGCGAGACCGTCGCCATCGTGGGCGAGTCCGGCTCGGGCAAGAGCCAGACCATGATGTCGGTCATGGGCCTTCTCGCCTCGAACGGCTGGGCAGAGGGCTCGGTCAAGTATCGCGGCGAGGAGCTGGTGGGTCTTTCTCCGGGCAGGCTCAATCATTACCGCGGCTCGAAGCTCACCATGATCTTCCAGGAGCCGATGACGTCGCTTGATCCGCTCTATCGCATCGGCGATCAGCTTAGCCTCCCGCTCACCACCCATGGCGGCATGGGCAAGGCCGACGCGCGCAAGCGCGCCATCGAGCTTCTGGAACTCGTCCGCATCCCGGATCCTGGCCGCCGCATCGATGCCTATCCGCATGAGCTGTCCGGAGGCCAGCGCCAGCGTGTGATGATCGCCATGGCGCTCGCCAACAATCCGGACGTGCTGATCGCCGACGAGCCGACCACCGCTCTCGACGTGACGGTGCAGGCCCGCATTCTCGATCTGCTCGCCGATCTGCAGAAGCGGCTCGGCATGTCGATCGTGTTCATTACCCACGACCTCGGCGTCGTCCGCCGCTTCGCCGACCGCACCTATGTGATGAAACGCGGAGAGGTGGTCGAAAGCGGCCGCACGTCGGACATCTTCGCGGCACCGAAGCATCCCTATACCCAGATGCTCATCGATGCCGAACCGACCGGACGCAAGGAGCCTGTCGCGGCCGACGCTCCAGTCATCCTCGATGCACAGAACATCGGCGTCGAGTTCGCCCTGCAGAAGTCCCTGTTCGGCAAGACGACCCATGTGCTTCGCGCTGTCGACAATGTGAGCCTCAGGGTACGTGCCGGCGAGACGGTGGGCGTGGTGGGCGAATCCGGCTCCGGCAAGTCGACGCTGGGCCGCGCCATCCTGCGCTTGCAGCCGGCCTCCGGCCTCGTGCGCTTCGAGGACCGCAACCTCATGCCCCTCGACCGGCGGGGGATGCAGCCTCTGAGGCGGCACCTGCAGCTTGTGTTCCAGGACCCCTTCGGCTCCCTCTCCCCCCGCATGACCGCGGGCGAGATCGTGACCGAGGGCCTGCTCGTCCACGAGCCCAGCATCTCCCGCAAGGAACGCGACCGGCGCGCCGCTCAAGCCTTCGACGAGGTGCAGCTCGATCCGGCCTGGCGGAACCGCTTCCCGCACGAGTTCTCCGGCG
This sequence comes from Microvirga sp. jy35, assembly GCF_056148915.1. NCBI lineage: Bacteria > Pseudomonadati > Pseudomonadota > Alphaproteobacteria > Hyphomicrobiales > Methylobacteriaceae > Microvirga > Microvirga sp. jy35. Next base: position 55,059 of record NZ_JBWBEW010000011.1, read on the forward strand.
GCCAGCGTCAGCGCATCGCCATCGCCCGCGCCATCATCCTGCACCCCAAGCTCGTGGTTCTCGACGAGCCGACATCGGCCCTCGACCGCTCCGTCCAGAAGGAGATCGTCGACCTCCTGCGCAATCTGCAGAAGGCTCACGGCCTCGCCTATGTCTTCATCAGCCACGACCTCGCCGTCGTGCGGGCGCTCTCGGACGAGATCATGGTCATGAAGAGCGGCAAGGTGGTGGAGCGCGGCAACGCCGAGGAGATCTTCGACCGACCGAGCGAGGAATACACCCGCGACCTGATTGCAGCCGCCTTCCTGACCGAACTCGACAAGAGAGAGGCAGCAGTCCAACACCTGGCCTCCTGACGGTTGGAACCTGAGCCCATGGTGCAGATTTGACTCTGGACCATGGCAAAGCTCGCAGCCTATCGCGCCAAGCGCGACTTCACCAAGACCTCGGAGCCGGCAGGCAAAGCCTCCCGGCGCCGGGGCGCATCTTTCGTCGTGCAGAAGCACGATGCCTCCCGCCTGCATTATGACTTCCGCCTCGAGCTCGACGGCGTCCTGAAGAGCTGGGCGGTGGCGAAGGGGCCCAGCCTCGTCAAGGGCGAGAAGCGTCTGGCGGTCGAGGTCGAGGACCATCCCCTGGGCTACGGGGATTTCGAAGGCACCATCCCAGACGGCCAATATGGCGGCGGCACCGTCCTGCTGTGGGATCGAGGGACCTGGGAGCCGGAAGGCGCCCCCCATGAGGCTTACGAGAAAGGCCGCCTCACCTTCCGCCTTGAGGGCGAGAAGCTCCATGGCACATGGCATCTCGTCCGCATGGCGAAGCGCCCGCGCGAGCGCCAGCCATCCTGGCTGCTCATCAAGGCCGATGATGCGCATGCAAGGACCGAGGACGACCCGGACATACTCGAAGACGCGCCGCTCTCGGTGAAGACCGGGCGCGCGCTCGAGGAGATCGCACCCGGGCGCTCCGCCAAGGCTCCCGCGAAACGGACAGCAGCCCCAAGGAAGGCCTCATCGGCGACGGCAGCAAAGCCTGCGAAGAAGGCCTCAAGCGTCAAGGCCGCGAAGGCGGGCGACACCGAAGTGGCCGGCGTGCCTCTCACCCATCCTGACCGCATCCTGTGGGAGGATCAGGGGCTCACGAAGCAGGAACTGGCGGAGTTCTACCGCGATATTGGCACTTGGCTTCTGCCACATCTGGTCAACCGTCCTCTCACCCTCATCCGATGCCCGGGAGGCACGGAGAAGAAGTGCTTCGTCCAGCGGCATTCCTGGGCCGGCATGAGCGACTTCATCCATCGCACAACGATTCCGGACAACAGCGGCACGCAGGAGGCTTTGACCGTCACTGACATCCAAGGTGTGATCGCCCTCGTGCAATCGGGCGTGCTGGAGATGCATGTCTGGGGCGCAACCATTGCCGATCTGGAACGCCCCGATCGGCTCATTTTCGATCTTGATCCGGGCGAGGGCGTGGATTGGCCGCGCGTGATCGAAGGCGCTGTTGCGGTCCGCGAGCGCCTGAAGGCGCTGGGATTGGAGAGCCTCGTCAAGACAACGGGCGGCAAGGGCCTGCACGTGGTGGTGCCCCTGAAGCCGAAGGCTCCATGGAAGGAGGCGCTTGCATTTTCGCGCGGGATCGCCGAGGCGATGGCGGCAGACGAGCCGGAGCGCTACACCACCACGTCCGTCAAGCAGGAGCGAGAGGGCCGCATTTTCATCGACTATCTGCGCAACAACCGCGAGGCCTCGGCTGTGGCGCCCTACTCCACCCGCTCCCGGCCCGGTGCGCCCGTGGCGACACCGATTGCGTGGGAAGAGCTTTCACCTGATCTCAAACCCAACGGCTTCACCGTCGAGAACCTGGGCCGGCGCCTCTCCGCGCTCAAGAAGGATCCTTGGGCGGATATCGGAAAGATCGATCAGGTGCTGCCAGAGCAAAAATCGTCTAGGCCCGCGTCGCGCAAGAAGTAGCGATCAGAAGACAGGAGCCTTGATCCCTTCCGCCTCGAGGGTCTGCTGCACCGCAGGCCGGGCAAGGACGCGCTCGGCCAAGGCGTTCAGGTTCGGCAGGCTCCGCGGCGGGCGCGGCATGCCCCGGCCCCAGCGGATCAGCATGAACAGGAAAAGGTCGGCGGCGGAGAACCTGTCCCCGAGCAGCCATGTTCTGTCGCCGAGCTGCTCGGATATCACGTCGAACATGCGGGTGAGGCGCTCATTGGCCGCCTGCTTTACGGCCGGTGCCGCAGCCTCGTCGCTCGCATGCTCGTGCGGGTAGAACCAGGCGCGGTATTCCGCCTGCGGCGTGTTCGTCATGTGAATCATCCACTTGTAGAACTCGGCCCGCTCGCTTGTACCGAGGGCAGGAGCAAGGCCCGCCTGCGGGAACTTGTCAGCGAGGTGAAGGGCAATGGCGGCCGTCTCGAACAGGACGAGATCGCCATCCACGAGAACCGGGATGCGGCCGTTGGGATTGAGCCTGAGGTACTCGGCGCTCTTCTGGAAATTCTGCCCCCGGTCCACGAGGCGCAGCTCGAACTCGGCCCCGAGCTCGCGCAGCATCATGTGCGGCAGAAGGCTGGCATTGCCGGGATAATAGTAGAGAGCAAGCATCGTGAGCCCCTGGAGGTTTTTCGTGGCCCTGCCTTGGTAGATGGCGCCGGAAGCCGCGTAAAGGGAGGCTGGCCTGCGATCCCAACCTTCCTTTCATGCGCTCATGCCCTATCGTCCTCAAGGCAAACGGGAGATGACGATGACGGATCTTGCCAAGACCCTGATCGAGAAGCTGCAGATCAAACCCGGCGAAAAGGTCCGCCTCCGGGATCGTGATCCCCGCGACAAGTCCCTCTTCGGCGACGAACAGCAGACCAAGACGAACACGGCCGCTCTCGCCAAGGAGATCGACACCTTGCAGGACCGGCTCTACGCCGAGGGATCCCGCTCCCTTCTCGTGATCCTCCAGGGCACCGACACCTCGGGCAAGGACGGCACCATCCGCAGCGTCTTCAATGCGACAGGTCCCCTGGGGGTCTCGGTCCATGCCTTCGGCCCGCCCACGAAGCTCGAACTGGAGCATGACTACCTCTGGCGCGTGCACGCCGTCTGCCCCCGGCGCGGGACGATCGGCATCTTCAACCGCTCCCATTACGAGGATGTCCTGATCGGGAAGGTCAGGAAGTTCGCGCCTGCGGACGTGATCGAGCAGCGCTACGAGCAGATCAATGCCTTCGAGAAGATCCTGGTCGAGAACGGCACCACGATCCTTAAGTGCATGCTGCACATCTCGAAGGACGAGCAGAAGGAGCGCCTCCAGGCCCGCCTCGACGATCCAACCAAGAACTGGAAGTTCAATCCTGGCGATCTGGAAGACAGGGAGCACTGGGACGACTACCAGGAGGCCTACGAGATGATGCTCCATCGCTGCTCGACCCCGTGGGCGCCCTGGCATGTCATCCCGGCCGACCGGAAATGGGTCCGCAACGCCGCCATCGCCAACATCGTCAAGGCGGCCCTCGAGGAGATGAACCCGCAATATCCCCAGGTCTCCTGGAATCCCAAGGACTTCACGGTCCGCTAGAGAACGCGTCCACAAGGGCCGGCAGCAGTCGCATTCATCCTTTGTCGTATGCTCCTGTGCCCTTGCCGACAGGGAATTAAAGCGCGACAATAATCCTTATGAAAAGCATTCTTGTCCCGATCGAAGACCATGGCGCCATCGAACCCCAGCTGGAGGCTGCCCTGCAGCTCGCCCAGCTGTTCGACAGCTATATCGAGGGGATTGCCATAACCCCCGATTACCCGGTAGTCCTGCCGGTGGACATCGCCATCGGCGTCCCCTCTCCCATCACTCCGGAAAACCGCCTCGAGATGGCCCGCACGTGCCGCGAACGCTTCGAGGCCTTCATGGCCGTCAAGCAAATCTCGCGCGCCGCTGCCGGAATGGAAGGCCTGAGTTCCGGCTGGCGGCAGGACGGGCTGATGGAGGATGCCTTCCTGGGAGCCTATGGGAGGGTATTCGACCTCATCGTCGTCGGGCGCCCCGACGGATCGAACGGGCAGACCCGCCTGTCGACGGCAGAGGCAGCCCTTTTCGAGACCGGGCGCCCGGTCCTCATCGCGCCACCCACGCCGGCCCGCAGCCTTGGCGAGACCGCCGTGATCGCCTGGAACCGGAGCACGGAGACGGCCCGTGCCGTACTGGGCTCGATGCCGCTGCTCCGGAAAGCCAAGCGGATCGTCATTCTCGAGCTCGACGACTGGGGTGTTCCCGGACCCTCGGGCTCGGAGCTCGCCCGCCATCTTCGAATGCATGATCTGCCGGCGGAAGCGATCTCGGCGGCCGACCCCTCCAACCGGCCCGGCGAAACGATCCTGAAGGAAGCCGCGGCTCTCGGCTGCGACCTGCTGGTGAAAGGTGCCTATACCCAGAGCCGCCTGCGGCAGATGTTCTTCGGCGGAGCCACCAGTCATATTCTTGGCAACACGACCATGCCTGTGCTGATGGCCCACTGACAGGAATGTCGCTCGCCATGTTCCGGGATGTCGCCGTCGTCCTCGACGATCGCTTTCAGCGTCTGCACATCGGGTCCGCGCGCCTAGAGAAGCTGGCGGAGGGGTGCCGCTGGGCGGAAGGGCCGGCCTACTTTCCGGCCGGACGCTACCTGATCTGGAGCGACGTGCCCAACGACCGGTTGATGCGTTTCGACGAGACATCGGGCACCGTCAGCGTCTTCCGGCACTCGTCCGGCTATTCCAACGGCAACACGGTCGACCGGCAGGGGCGCCTCGTCACCTGCGAGCACGGCAACCGGCGCGTGACCCGCACCGAGCATGACGGTTCGATCACGGTGCTCGCCAGCCATCACCAGGGCAAACGCTTCAACAGCCCCAACGACGTTGTAGTGAAGTCCGATGGCTCGATCTGGTTCACGGATCCGGCCTATGGCATCGATTCCGACTACGAGGGGCACAAGGCCGAGAGCGAGGTCGGCGCCTGCCATGTCTATCGCATCGATCCGCACACGGGCGAAGTCCGCATCGTCGCTGGTGATTTCGTACGTCCCAACGGGATTGCCTTCTCGCCCGACGAAACACGCCTCTATGTCGCCGACACCGGCGCCACCCATGTGAAGGACGGCCCGCGCCACATCAGGGTCTTCGATGTGGACGATCAAGGAGGCCTCTCGGGCGGCGGCGTCTTCGCCACCTGCACGCAGGGCCTGTTCGACGGCTTCAGGCTGGATGAGGCCGGGCGGATCTGGACGAGCGCCGGAGACGGCGTGCACTGCTACGAGAGCGACGGCACGCTGATCGGCAAGATCCTGGTTCCCGAGGCGGTCGCCAATGTCGTCTTCGGCGGGCCGAAGCGCAACCGGCTCTACATCTGCGCCACGACGTCGCTCTACGCCATCATGCTGCCCGTGAATGGGGCCAAAACCTTCTGAAACATGCACGCGCGGAGCTTGTGAATTACGGCCGCTTCGCCCATGAATGCGGCCCATGTCTCATTCCGGTTCCTCCCCAGCCCACAAGGTTCGGTCAGGCGTCCTCGTCGGCATCGGCCTGATGCTGCTCGGCGTCTTCATGTTCGCCATGAACGACGTCATGGGAAAGTGGCTCGTGGCCACCTATTCCGTCGGGCAGGTTCTGCTCCTGCGCAGCATCGCGGCGCTCATGGTCCTCCTGCCCCTCATGCGCCGGCAGAAGGTTCCGTTCGAGATCCCGCCGCAGCCAGGGCTGCATGCGGTGCGCATCACCCTCTCGACCCTGGAGGTGGCCTGCTTCTATTGGGCCGTCACCTATCTGCCGCTGGCGGACGTGATGACCTATTACCTGGCCGGACCGATCTACGTGGCGGCCTTCGCGGCATTCTGGCTCGGCGAGAAGATCGACAAGCCGCGCATGCTTGCCATCGCCTTCGGCTTCGTCGGCGTCCTGATCGCCCTGCGGCCATCGAGCGCCACCCTGTCACTTCCGGCCCTCATCGCACTCGCAGGAAGTCTCTTTTACTCGCTTCTCATGATTACGACCCGCAAGCTGCGGGAGACCCACGACGCCACCCTCGTGCTCGGTCAGATTCTCGGAGCCCTGATCTTCGGGCTCGTCGCCGCGCCGCTCGCCTGGGTCACGCCCGGTCCGCTCGATCTCGCCGGCCTCTTCCTGCTCGGCATCGTGTCCATGGTAGCGCATGTCTGCGTGAACAGGTCGCTGAAGATCGCACCGGCATCCGTGGTTGCTCCGTATCAGTACACCCTCATCGTCTGGGCAATCGTGCTGGGCTATCTGTTCTTCGGCGACGTCGTAGGGTTCTGGACGCTCGTGGGTGCCGGCGTGATCTGCGGCGCGGGTCTGGTCCTGCTGCTGCTCGAACGCGAGGCCGCCCGGCGCGGGCGGGAGGCGAAAGACATCGACACGCCGGTGCTGCCTGAGGCTTGAGCCTCCTGCCGGATCATCCTTTCTGATTATGGAAGTATCCGGAACCGGCCTTGACATGCTGCAGTGCAAAGCCGTCAATGGCGCAACAACAGAACGGGGAGACAGATGCGCCTAGGACTTAAAATCGCTGCCGCCACGGCAGGAATTCTCTTTGCGTCTTCAGCCTTTGCTCAAGACATCAAGATCGCTCTGATTGCCGGCAAGACCGGTCCGCTCGAGGCTTATGCCAAGCAGACCGAGGCCGGCTTCATGATGGGCCTCGAGTACCTGACCAAGGGCACGATGGCCATCAACGGCCGCAAGATCAACGTCATCGTGAAGGACGACCAGCTCAAGGCTGATCTTGCCAAGACGCTGCTGGAGCAGGCCTATAACGACGACAAGGTCGACCTTGCGGTCGGCACCACCTCGTCCGCCGCGGCTCTCGCCATGCTCCCCGTCGCCGAGGAGAACGGCAAGGTTCTGATCGTGGAGCCCGCCGTGGCCGACGCGATCACCGGCGAGAAGTGGAACCGCTTCATCTTCCGCACAGGTCGCAACTCGACGCAGGACGCCTATGGCGCGGCGGCTGCGGTGCCGGCAAGCGGTGATGTGTCGATCGCCACCCTCGCGCAGGATTATGCCTTCGGCAAGGACGGCGTTGCGGCCCTGAAGAACGCGCTCGCGCAGATCCGCCCGAACGCGAAGGTCGTGTTCGAGGAGTATGCTCCGCAGAACGCCACAGACTTCACTGCCTCCGCTCAGCGCATCTTCGACGCGCTGAAGGACAAGCCGGGCAAGAAGATCATCAACATTATCTGGGCCGGCCAGCATCCGCTGCCGAAGATCGCCGACCTGAAGCCCGAGCGCTTCGGCATCGAGATCGCACCCGGCGGCAACATCCTGCCGGCCATGCAGATCTACAAGAACTACCCCGGCATGGAAGGCGCGGTGTACTATTATTATGCGTTCCCGAAGAACGCGATGAACGACTGGCTCGTGGCCGAGCACCAGAAGCGCTTCAACGCTCCGCCGGACTTCTTCACCGCAGGCGGATTCGCGGCGGCGTCTGCTGCCGTCACGGCCATTCAGAAGGCCGGCGGCACCGACACCGAAAAGCTGATCACGGCCATGGAGGGCATGACCTTCGAGACGCCGAAGGGACCGATGACCTTCCGCAAGGAAGATCATCAGGCCATGCAGGAGATGTACCACTTCAAGGTCAAGGCCAACGGCAAGGACGCGAACGACCTGCTCGATCTCGTCGCCACCATCCCGGCCGACAAGATGCCGGTCCCGGTTCGGAACAAGCGTTAAGCACTCGTGACCCTATCGACGACAATGACGCCCGCGCTTGAAACGCGCGGGCTTACCATTCGCTTCGGCGGCCATGTGGCCGTCAGCGACGTGTCGTGCCGCTTCATCCCCGGCACGCTCACGGCCATCGTCGGCCCCAACGGCGCCGGCAAGACCACCTATTTCAACCTGATATCCGGCCAGCTGCGCGCCACCTCAGGTCAGGTGATCGTCGGCGGCGAGGACATCACGGGTCTTGCCCCATCGGCCCGCACCAAGCGTGGGCTCGGACGGGCCTTTCAGCTCACCAATCTGTTCCCGCAGCTCACCGCGCTCGAGAATGTGCGCCTGGCGGTGCAGAGCCGAGCCGATGCGGGATGGTCGCTCCTCAAGGTCTGGAACACGCGCCGCGATCTGATCGAGCAGGCGGAGGCGGTCCTCGAGCGCGTGCGCCTGGCCGACAAGCGCCACATCGCGCCGAAAGCCCTCTCGCACGGTGACCAGCGCAAGCTCGAGGTTGCGCTTCTCATCGCCATGGAGCCCAAGGTCTTCATGTTCGACGAGCCAACCGCCGGCATGAGCGTGGACGAAGTTCCGACCATTCTCGAACTCATCAACGACATCAGGCAACGCGGGGACGCGACCGTGCTCCTCGTGGAGCACAAGATGGACGTGGTGCGCTCGCTCTCCGACCGCATCATCGTGCTCCACAACGGCGCCCTCGTGGCCGACGGCGATCCCGCCGAGGTCATCGCGTCGCCGGTGGTGCAGGAAGCCTATCTCGGCGTGGAGGTCGCCCGTGACTGAACCGCTGCTGCAGCTCTCCGATGTGCACACGCATATCGGTCCCTATCACATTCTTCACGGCCTGGATTTTGCGATTCCGGCCGGCGAGCTGACCATGCTGCTCGGCCGCAACGGTGCGGGCAAGACGACGACCCTGCGCACCATCATGGGCCTGTGGCAGGCATCGTCCGGCCGTATCCGCTTCGATGGCAGCGACATCACGGCAAGATCTACGCCGGACATTGCCCAGGCCGGGATCGCCTATGTACCGGAATCCATGGGCATCTTCACGGATCTCACCGTGCGCGAGAACATCGTGCTCGCTGCCCGCAGCGGCCCCGTGGACAAGAACCGCCTTGACTGGCTCCTTGGGTTGTTTCCCGCGCTCAAGCGCTTCTGGAACCTGCCGGCAGGCAATCTCTCCGGCGGGCAGAAGCAGATGCTCGCCATCGCCCGCGCCATCGCGGAGCCCCGCCGCCTGCTGCTCATCGACGAGCCTACCAAGGGCCTCGCTCCCGTGATGGTGCGCAGCATGATCGAGGCTTTCAGGGCCTTGAAAGCCTCGGGCGAGACCATCCTGCTCGTGGAGCAGAACTTCTATGCGGCCTCGGCGCTCGGCGACAATGTGGTCGTGATGGACGACGGACGCATCGTGCATTCCGGCGCCATGAGCGATCTCGTGACGGACAAAGACATGCAGCAGCGCCTGCTCGGCCTCTCTCTGGATGCGCACCAATGAGTGACATGGCTGCCCAATCCTCGGCCCCAGCCGAACTCCCCCGCGCCAAGACCGATTGGCTGCCGCTGCTGCTCATTCCGGCCCTTGCGCTCCTGGCGCTGCCCTTCGTCGGCAGCCCCTCGACCTGGGTGACGCTCACGGTCGCAGGGCTTGCCATGGGCATGATGATCTTCCTGATGGCCTCGGGGCTCACCCTAGTGTTCGGCCTCATGGACATCATCAATTTCGGCCATGGCGTCTTCATCTCCCTCGGCGCCTACGCGACCCTTCTGGTTCTCGGTCCCCTGGCCGGCTGGGCGCTGTCGGACTCCATCGGGCTGAACCTGGCGCTCCTGGGGCTGTGCATCCTGGTTGCAATGACCGTCACGGCCCTCGCCGGAGCAGTCTTCGAGCGCGTGATCGTCCGTCCGGTCTATGGCAGCCACCTGAAGCAGATCCTGGTCACCATGGGCGGCCTGATCGTCACGGAACAGCTCATCCACGCCATCTGGGGCGCCTCGCCGATTCCGATTCCGCTGCCGCAATCCCTGCGCGGTGCCTTCGTGCTCGGCGACATCGTCATGGAGCGTTACCGGGTCATTGCGGTCGTCATCGGCCTTGTGGTCTTCCTCGGCATGCAGCTGATCCTCAACCGCACCCGGATCGGCCTTCTCATCCGCGCCGGGGTCGAGAACCCGGAGATGGTCGAGGCGCTGGGCTACCGCATCCGCCGGCTGTTCGTCAGCGTCTTCATCGCCGGCTCGGCGCTCGCCGGCTTGGGCGGCGTCATGTGGGCGTTCTACCGCCAGACGCTCACCGCCGGCATGGGCATGGAGGTGATGGTGCTGGTGTTCATCGTCATCATCATCGGCGGCCTCGGCTCGGTCGGAGGCTGCTTCGTGGGCTCCATCCTCGTGGCGCTCGTGGCCAACTATGTCGGCTTCATCGAGCCGAAATTGGCGCTGATCTCCAACATCCTCGTCATGGCCCTCGTCCTCGTCTGGCGTCCCCAGGGCCTGTTTCCGGTAGCACGCCGATGAGCACTTCCCCTGCCCTCCCTCTAGCCTTCGACGAGACCCGCCGGCGCGGCGGGATCCTGACCGGGCTGCTATCCTCCGACCTGCCCCGGTCGCGGGCCCTGAGCTTCATTCTGCTTGCCATCTTCGTGCTTCTGGCCGCGACCCCGTTCCTGTTCTCGGGGAGCCAGCCCGTGGGCACGGCGGCGAAGATCTGCGTGTTCATCGTGCTAGTGGCGAGCTACGACCTGCTGCTCGGCTATTCCGGCATCGTGTCCTTCGCCCACACCATGTTCTTCGGCATCGGCGGCTACGGCATCGCCATTGCACTCGAGCGCGTGAGCCCCACCTGGGGTTCGGTCGGCATCGGCCTGGCGGCGGCGCTCGGCCTGTCAGCCGTCCTGGCGATCGCCATCGGACTGCTGTCGCTCCGGGTGCGCGCCATCTTCTTCTCGATGATCACCCTGGCGGTCGCGTCTGCGGCGGCCGTTCTGGCCTCTCAGCTGTCCGACATCACCGGCGGCGAGGACGGCCTGTCGTTCCAGCTGCCGCCGGCCCTTCGCCCGGCCTTCCGGCTCTTCTCGGAGCCGGTCTTCGGCACCATGATCAACGGACGCCTGCTAGCCTATTATCTCGTCTTCGTCGTCGCGCTTGTCGTCTTCCTAACCCTGCTCCGCATCGTGAACTCGCCCTTCGGCCGCGTGCTGCAGGCGATCCGCGAGAACGAGTTCCGGGCGGAGGCACTGGGCTACCGGGTCGTTGCCTACCGCACGGCCGCTTCCGTCATCTCGGCCCTGGCTGCGACGGTCGCCGGCGCACTCATGGCGCTGTGGCTGCGCTACAATGGGCCCGACACCACCCTGTCCTTCTCCATCATGATCGACATCCTGCTCATGGTCGTCATCGGCGGCATGGGTACCATGTACGGCGCCGTCATCGGGGCGGCCCTGTTCGTGCTGGCCCAGAGCTACCTGCAGGTGCTGATGGGGGCGGGAAGCGCGGCTCTCGCAGGCATCCCGCTCCTGCCCAACCTCATTCATCCAGATCGCTGGCTTCTGTGGCTCGGCGCCTTGTTCATCATCAGCGTCTACGCCTTCCCAGGCGGGATCGTCGGTCGCTTGAGACAAGGCAAACCCTAAAGGCCAAGCGGGGAAACTTAGCCGATTTCGAACGTTTTCCTCCAAGGCGGAGGAAGCGCCATGAGTCGTGCCTTTGTTCGTGAAGCCGAAGGTGGGGAAGCCTTCGAGGACCTGCCTGATCGGTCGATCAGCCCTCACCATCTCGTCACCCCGGCGGGGCTGGCCCGCATGGATGCGGAAATCACCTCTCTTGAGAAGCGCCTTGCGGACGCACAGCTCAGAGACGACAAGGCCGAACTCGCCCGTCTCTCCCGCGACCTGCGCTACTGGTCGGCCCGCCGGGTCTCAGCCGAGGTGGTGCCTCCACCGACCGACACGTCGCACGTCCGCTTCGGAGCCGAGGTCACTTTCGAGCGCGAGGATGGACGACAGCAGACCTATCGCATCGTCGGTGAGGACGAGGCCGATCCGGCGAAAGGCAGCCTCTCCTACGTGTCGCCTCTCGCGCAGGCGCTCATGGGCAAGGAGGTCGGGGATACTGTCATCGTAGGGCAGGGTCAGGCCGAGATCGTTTCGATCAAGATCTGAGATCCTCAGGCCCTCGGCTCATGCAGGGTCCTTGAGCGGCACGACATTGTCCGTCGCACCGGCTGCCTCGTCGGCGGGGGCAGCGGCCAGAAGCTTGTCCCGCAGCATCAGGTCGAGTTCCTGCTGTATCTGTAGGAACTCGCTCCACTTGGATGTCGTGATCAGAGCACAGATCTCGACCTTCGGCTTCTCCTCATGCCCCTCCCTCAGCCGCGCCTGGACCGAACCGCTCTCGATTCTCGGGTGCTCCGCCACCAGGGCCGCAATGGCCTCGATCTCGTGCCGGATCGCCGCCGTATCCGCGGCCACCAACCCGATGACCCGGTCGTAGGGCATACGGTCCCGGTTTGTCAGGTTGATGATGTTCATGTTCACGAAGGTTGCGTTCGGGATCGTGATCAGGGTCCGGTCGAGCCCCCTGATCCGGGTCGAGCGGATCCCGATCTCCTCGACCCGGCCTTCGAGAGTGCCGAACCGGCAGAGATCACCCACACGAACCGGCCGGTCCGCATAGAGGATCAAGCCTCCGATGAAGTTCTCCAGCGTCGGCTTGGCCGCAAGGGCAACCGCCAGGCCACCGACGCCCAGACCGGCCAGGAGGCCGGCCAGGGGGATGCCAAGATGGGAGGCGCCGTAGATGAGGAGGGTGATGGCGACGGCAAGGCCGGCAATCCGAACGGCAGCCCGTGCCAAATGCGCGTCGATGCTCTTCGTTGCAGACAGGTAAAGCCTGCCGGCTATGGCATTGGAGAACACGAGGACGGCCCAGATCATGGCGAGATAGGCGATCCCCTCGGCTACCTCCTCGACGATGCTGTTGACCCGGCCCGTCAGGTTGATCTGGTTGTCGCTCATGAAGCGCACGAACAATGCCGCCACTGCGACAGCGCCTGGCACGATCACACCCGCAAGGACCTGCACTGCGCCGTTTTGAGAGGAGGACGCATTGCGCGCCAGGGATCGGATTCCGAAAACTGCTCCGGCGGCGAGGCCGGCCACGAGAGCGAATGCGATCCATTGCCAGATTGCCTGCCCCTCGATCTCGGTTCTCAGGGACGCCGGCAGGGCCTCAATCACGCTGAACCATTTCGGCGGCAGCAGATGGCCAGGGGATTGGCTGAAAAAGTCGTAGAAATCCGTTTGTGCCCCGCTCAGGTTGGGCTCGTTGCGGATCAGGCGATAGAAGCCCTCAAGCCCAAGAATCGTCCCGCTGGAGAACAGGTACTCCCCGGCCCTCGGTCCGTCTGCCATGCGCACGATCCGAAGGTCCGTTCCGGGCACACTCCAGTTTGCCGGCGGCTTTCCCGCGACCTCGTCGTCACCCGGGATCCTCCCCGGGTCCGGCAACGGGACGCGGTCGAGGATCTCTTTCAGAAGGATGACTGACTCAAGCCGCCGATGCTCCAGTTCGACCGGAGGGATATCCCCTAGGTCGAGGGTTTGGGAGGCTCTGACCAGCAGGGCATCGGCCTCCGCAACCTTCTTGGTAACGCTCTCGCTCCAGGACAGGCCTGGTTCGGACCTGCTCTCCCGATAAGCCTCCATGAGCAGGGCGGTTGCTCGCGAAACGTCGCCCCGGAAGCTGTCCAGAGTGGCCCGGGGGCTCGACGTCTGCGCCGGAGAGAGGAATCCGAGGCCGCTCAGCGCCTGAGGCGTCCCGAAAATCTGCAAGGCGATGAACAGGACCAGCAGAAGCGCGCCCACCAGCGGGACTGCCATCTCGCGCAGTGCTTGTCGCAGGGAGATCATCATGGCGCCTTCCCGATCATGGGGATCCAAGGGCGCCATCCTAGTCCAACAGACAGGCGCTTCCAACCGATGGCGGATTTTCCTCCCCCCTGGAGACAGGATTCAGGTTGCTGTCCGATGCGGAACCACGGCGGTTGCCTCGATCTCGATGCGGGCGGCCTTTTCCACAAGGCGCACAACCTGGACGAGCGCCATGGCAGGATAATGGGTGCCGAACACATCCCGATACGCCCGGCCGAGTTCGCGCAGATTCGCGAGGTATTCATCGATGTCGACGACATACCAGGTCAGTCGCACCAGATGCCGGGGCTCGGCACCGCCCTCCGCCAGAATCGCCTGGATGTTCTCGAAGATCTGGCGCGCCTGCGCAACGAAGCCATCGGCAAAAGAGTAGGTCTCATCCCAGCCGACAACGCCCCCGGTGACTACGATCCTGCCATCGGCCATCATGCCGTTGGCATAGCCCTTGGGTGTCGGCCAGTGCTTCGGGTTGAGAACTTCGGGACCATCGTCAGTGACGGGCACGGGAGCATCCCCAACAGCAGCTGTCATCGGCATCCTCCCTCTCAATGATTGGATTGCTGTGCGTGCATCTTCAGGAGCTCCCGCGCGATCACGATCTTCTGCACTTCCGTCGCTCCCTCGTAGATCCTCAAAGCCCTGATCTCCCGATAGAGCTCCTCGACCTTCACGCCCTTAGTCACGCCGAGGCCGCCGAAGATCTGGACCGCCCGGTCGATCACGCGTTGCGCCTCCTCCGTGGCGTGCATCTTTGCCATGGCAGCCTCGCGGGTCACGCGCTCCGCGCCCTGATCCTTGGTCCACGCAGCTCGGTAGACGAGGAGCGCGGCACTGTCGACGCCGGTTGCCATGTCGGCAAGCGAGGCCTGAGTCAACTGGAGCTCACCCAAAGGAGCCCCGAAAAGCTGGCGGGACGAAGCGTGTTGCAGAGCCTCGTCGAGCGCGCGGCGGGCCAATCCCAGGGCTGCAGCTCCCACTGTCGAGCGGAAGACGTCGAGGGTCGCCATGGCAAGCCTGAACCCATGACCCGCACCTCCGATGCGCTGCGAGAGCGGTACCCGGCAGCCTTCGAAGCGAAGGGTGGCAAGGGGATGGGGCGCGATGACATCGATCCGGTTCTCGACCGTCAGTCCCGGCGTCTGCGCATCGGCCACATAGGCCGACAGCCCCTTAGCCCCGGGTGCCTCGCCTGATCGGGCAAAGACGACATAATGATCGGCGATTCCGCCGTTCGAAATCCAGGTCTTCACGCCGTCGAGGCGCACATGATCCGGCCCATCGGGAGTTGCCGTCGTGCTCATGGCGGCCACATCCGAGCCCGCGTCCGGTTCGGACAATGCAAAAGCCGCAATCGCCTCGCCCCGGGCAACCGGCGGCAGGTATCTCTCCTTCAGCGCTTCAGAGCCGAACAGGGTGATCGGACCAGTGCCGAGCCCCTGCATGGCGAAGGCGAAGTCCGCCAAGCCGTCCTGATAGGCCAGCGTCTCGCGGGCGAGGCACAGGGTGCGGACGTCGAAGGTTGGAGACAACCCGCCATAGGCCTGCGGCACGACGGCCCTCAGCCATCCGGTTTCACCAAGGCGGCGAACGAGATTGCGGCAGGAGGCGTCCACGTCATGGTGCTCGACAAGGGAGTGGACTTCCCGTGCAGCCCAGTCGCGCAAGCTTTCGGCAAATTGCCGATGACGATCCTCGAAGAAGGGCCAGGAGAGAAAGCTCGTATCAACCACGTCAATCTCCCTTGAAGACCGGCTTTTCCTTGGCCGCGAAGGCGCGGTAGGCGCGCGCAAAATCCTCGGTCGTCATGCACAAGGCCTGCGCCACGGCCTCGGCCTCGATGGCCTCCTCGACCGACATGGCCCATTCCATCGCGAGCATGCGCTTCGTCATCGTATTGGCATAGGTGGGACCCGTGCCGATCATCCGGGCCAGGTTGTGCGCCTCGCCCAGGAGTTCGCCGGAATCGACCATACGACTGAAGAAGCCCCACCGCTCGCCTTCCTCGGCGCTCATGAAGCGGCCGGTATAGAGCAGCTCCGAGGCCCGACCCTGGCCGATGATGCGCGGAAGAATGGCGCAGGCGCCCATATCGCAGCCAGCAAGGCCCACCTTGTTGAACAGGAACGCCACCTTCGCGCCAGGCGCCGCGAGACGGATATCGGACGCCATCGCCACGATGGCACCCGCGCCGGCGCAGATGCCCTCGACAGCCGCAATGATCGGTTGGGGAGCAGCCCGCATGGCCTTCACCAGCTCGCCGGTCATGCGCGTGAAGGCGGTGAGGCCCTTCGTGTCCATTTCGACCAGCGGGCCGATGATCTCGAAGACGTCGCCGCCGGACGAGAAATTCCCCCCGGCTCCCGCCACCACGATGGCTTTGACGTCCTCGTCCTTGGCACAGGCGTGGAAGAAATCCGCCAGCTCGCGGTAGCTCTCGAAGGTGAGCGGGTTCTTCTTCTCCGGACGGTTGAGCGTGACCGTCGCAACGGGTCCATCGACAGCCAGGAGGAAATGGCGCGGCTCATAAGTGGCGAGCGGCAGCGTGACGGAATTGGCAACCTGCATCACTGTGCTTCTCCATTGATCGCGCGCCGTGCCGACAGCTTGGTCTTTCCGAGGAGCCGCATGAGCTCGCTCCGGTCTTTTTCCGTGAGTCCACCGAACAGATCGGCGATCCAGAGTTCATGCTCGGCCGCCATGGCACGGAACTCGGCGCGGCCGCTCCCCGTCAGGCTGATCACCGTCGCTCTCCTGTCCGTGGGAGAGACGGTCCGGGCGATGTGGCCGGACGAAACGAGCCGGTCGACGAGCCCGGTGAGATTGCCGTTCGAGACCATCATGCGCTTCGAGAGATCGGACAGGGTCATCCCGTTCGGCACCTTGTCGAGCTGCGCCATCAGGTCAAAACGCGGGAGGGTGACGTCGAATTGCTCGCGCAGGCGACCGCGCACCTCACCCTCGATCAGGGTGGTGCAGGTGAGAAGGCGGAGCCAGAGGCGCAGTTCTTCCCGGTGATCCTCCGGCATCTCGACCGCCTTTGTTTCGGCGTCGAGCGGAATCGCCTGATCGTCCATCTCAGATTTCCCCCCCGGCCACCACGACGGCTTGTCCCGTCACGGATCGCGCTTCCTCGCTGCAGAGCCAGAGCACTGCCCCAGCCACCTCCGACGGATCAATCAATCTGCCCTGCGGGTTATGCTTCACGAGTTCTCCCAGTGCCTCTTCTCGGGTCCTACGGGTCTTCGCCATGATCGTCTCGAGGCTCTCTGCCACGAGATCGGTGTCGGTAAAACCCGGACAGACGGCATTCACGGTGACCCCAGTCCTGGCAGTCTCAAGGGCCAGGGCACGAACGAAGCCGATGACAGCGTGCTTGGCGGCGCAATAGGCGCTCACATAGGGATAGCCCTTCAGGCCCGCCGTAGACGCGACGGCTACGATCCGTCCGAAGCCCCGATCGGTCATCGAGCCCAATACCGCCTGAGCCAGGTTCGTGACACCAAGCAGGTTCACGTCAAGCATCTGCCGGAAGATCTCGGGGCCCGATTTCATGAAAGGCGACGAAGCCGCCCCTCCGGCATTGGCAATCATCAGATCGATAGGCCCATAGCGCGAGACCGATTCCTGCACGGCGGCCTGAACCCTCTGCGCGTCCGTGACGTCTGCCACGGCAGCCGCGTGAGCATCGCCCTGCATGATGGCCTGCTCGAGCGTTACGGGGGTGCGGCCGACGATGGTCACGGTCGCTCCCGCTTTCACGAGAGATGCTGCGATGGCCCGGCCGATCCCGCGGCCGCCCCCCGTGACCAGTGCATGCCGACCTTTGAAACTTGCCATGGTCATCTCATTCTGCCGCCAGAGGATTCTCACCGGCCTCCATCTTCAACTCGGCTCGGGTCTTGGGCTTGGCCTTGATCTTCAGCTCTTCCAGATCCTGACGGTCACGAACGGAGTTGCGGAAGATCTGGTCCCGGCCAGCATAGTATTGCGGCGGGCAGTGAATGCTGGCCGCACCATACCAGGCCGCAGCCTTCATGGTGAAGAACGGATCGACGAGATGCGGTCGCCCAAGTGCGACGAGATCCGCCCGCCCTGCCGCAAGGATCGTGTTCACCTGATCGGCCGTCGTGATGTTGCCGACGCACATGGTGGCGACGCGTGCCTCGTTGCGCACCTGATCAGAGAACGGCGTCTGGAACATGCGCCCGTAGATCGGCCGCGCCTCATGCACGGTCTGGCCTGTCGAGACGTCGACGAGATCCACACCATGCTCGGCGAAGGCGCGGGCGACCTCGACCGCTTCCTCGCCCGTGACGCCGCCCTCGGCCCAATCGGTTGCGGAAATGCGAACCGACATGGGCTTGTGCGCTGGCCAGACTTCCCGCATGGCATCGAACACCTCCAGCGGATAGCGCAGACGGTTTTCAAGGGAGCCGCCATACTCGTCCGTGCGCCGGTTGGTGAGCGGTGAGATGAAGCTCGCCAGCAGATATCCGTGGGCGCAGTGGAGTTCGAGCATGTCGAATCCGGCACGCTCGCCACGAATGGCCGCTTCAACGAACTGAGCCTTGATGGTGTCGAGTTCGGCGCGCGTTACCTCACGCGGGACCTGACTGTCGGGGAAGTACGGGATGGGCGATGCGGAGCATATGTCCCAGGCGCCCTCCTCCAGCGGCCGGTCGATGCCCTCCCACATGAGCTTGGTGGCGCCTTTCCGACCCGCATGGCCGAGCTGCAGGCAGATCTTCGTCGCCGAATTCGCATGAACGAAATCGACGATCCGCTGCCAGGCAGCTTCCTGCTCGTCATTCCACAGCCCTGCGCAGCCGAGGGTGATGCGGGATTCCGGCGAGACGCAGGTCATCTCGGTGAACACCAATCCCGCCCCGCCTGACGCGCGGGAGCCGTAGTGAACGAGATGAAAGTCGTTCGGCACACCGTCCTTCGCCGAGTACATGTCCATCGGCGACACCACCACCCGGTTGGCGATCGTCATCTCCCGCAGCCGGAACGGCTGGAACATGGGGACCGTGGGGCTCTCCACCGGGACGTCGAAGCCCTGCCGGCGTACCTGCTTGGCGAAGGTCTTGTCGACGGCCGCGACGAAATCGGGCGCACGCAGTCGCAGGTTGTCGTAAGTGATCGCCTTGGCGCGGGTCATCACGCCGAAGGCGAACTGCACCGGATCGAAGTCCCAGAAGCGGGCTACATGCTCGAACCAGACCAGAGACACGTCGGCCGCATGCTGCGTCTTCTCGACCTCCTCGCGCCGCCCCGTCTCATAGAGCGCCAAGGCGCCCTCGACGCTCGGATCCCGGCGGAGGGCCTCATAGAGAGCAATGGCATCCTCCATGGCGAGCTTCGTGCCGGAGCCGATGGAGAAATGCGCCGAGGCCTTGGCGTCTCCGAGCAGCACCTTGTTGCCCATGACCCAGCGCTTGTTGCGGATCATCGGGAAGTTGCGCCAGATCGAGCGATTCGTGAGGATGCGATGTCCGCCGAGGAACCAGCCGAAAATCTGCTCCATGAGCGCGGCGGATTCCGCCTCGCTCTTGTCCTTCAGCCCGGCCCGCTCGAAGGTCTCGGGGTCGGTCTCGAACACCCAGGTGGAGCGGTTGGCCTCATACTGATAGGCATGGGCGATGAAGGGCCCCCACTCCGTCTCCTGGAAGATGAACGTAAAGGCATCGAGCGGCCTGGTAGAACCCATCCAGGTGAACTTGTTGGGCCTCAAGTCGACTTCAGGCTGGAAATGATCTGCATACCGCTCGCGGAATCGGCTGTTGATGCCATCCGCCACGACGACGATTTCGGCATCGGCGAACAGGCTCTCGTCGTCCACGTCAGCTTCGTAGCGCAAGGTGACGCCGAGTTCCTCCGCCCGATCCTGAAGGATCAGGAGCAGCGTGCGTCGCGAGCAGCCGCAGAAGCCATTGCCTCCGATCCGGTGCTCGTTTCCTCTGAAATGGATTGCGATGTCGTCCCAATAGGCGAACTCGCGGACGATCCGCTGATAACTCGGCAGGTCGTATTTCTCGAAATTGTCGAGGGTGGCATCGGAAAACACGACGCCGAAGCCGAAGGTCTCGTCGGCCCGGTTGCGCTCGTAGACCGTAACATCGGCCTCGGGCTTGAGCTTCTTCAGCAGGATCGCGAAATAGAGCCCCGCAGGGCCGCCGCCGATGATCGCCGTTTTCATTGGGTTCCTACCCGAGATGAGAGATTTATTTTAAGCTTAAAGTAATTTTCAATCAACCTGAAAGCCTGGTTTCGGCACTCCCGGTCCCATCAGGCACTCATTGTCTCCTGCGGCTTAGCCACGTCCTGGGCAATACGGCGCAGTTCGAAACGTTGGAGTTTGCCAGTCTGAGTCCGCGGAAGGACCTCTACGTACTCGATCAAACGCGGATATTTGTAGGGGGCGATCTCCTGCTTCACGTGATCCTGAATGATCTTCGTCAGTTCTGCGCTCGGGACGTAGTCCGGGTGCAGAACCACATAAGCCTTCACGACCGTACCGCGACCGTCGTCCGGTGCTCCCACGACACCGCATTCGGCCACCGCCGGGTGAGTGAGAAGCGCGGCCTCGACCTCAGGCCCCGCGATGTTGTAGCCCGCGGAGATGATCATGTCGTCGGAGCGGGCCTGATACCAGAAGTACCCGTCCTCATCCATGAGGTAGGTGTCCCCGGTGACATTCCAGCCGTCCTGCACGTATTTGCGCTGCCGCTCGTCCGCGAGATACCGGCACCCGGTCGGCCCGCGGACGGCGAGGCGACCGATGCTGCCGGGCGGCAGGTCGCGGCCCTCTTCGTCGATGACCTTGGCCTCGTAGCCGGGGACAGGCTTGCCGGTTGCACCAGGCCGGATCTCCGCCTCGGCGGCGGCAATGAAGATGTGCAGCATCTCGGTGGCGCCGATGCCATCCATGAGCCGGATGTTCGTCGCGCTCCGCCAGGCTTCAAAGGTCGCTTTCGGGAGGGGCTCGCCTGCCGAGACACACTTGCGCAAGGATGAGATGTCGTAGCCCTCGAGCTTCGACAGCATGGCGCGATAGGCGGTGGGCGCCGTGAAGCAGATGGTGGCCTTGTACTGCATGATCGCCGGCAGGAGATCGTCTGGTCCGGCCTTTTCCAGCAGCACGGTCGAAGCGCCGACTCGCATCGGAAACAGCACGATGCCGCCGAGCCCGAAGGTGAAGGCGAGCGGCGGCGAACCGATGAAGCGGTCACTCGGCTCGGGCCGCAGCACGTTGCACGAATACGCATCGCAGATCGCCAGCATGTCACGGTGGAAATGCATGGTGCCCTTCGGCTCACCCGTGGTGCCGGAGGTGAAGCCGATCAGACACACGTCATCCGCGGCCGTGTCGATCGCCTCGAATTCCGGCGAGGCTTCCATGATCATTGCTTCGAGACTGTCGTACTTGCCGGAGCCCCAATACACCACATGCTGCAGATCGGGCGCCATGGTCCTGGCACGCTCCATCTCCTCCGCAAGGCGGTGGTCGCAGAGCGCGATGGCAATCTTGGCCTTGTTCAGCGGATAGGCGATCTCCCTGGCGCGCAGGAGCGGCATGGTGGCGACGACGACGCCACCGGCTTTCAGAACGGCCAGGTAGGCCGCCACCATCATCGGATTGTTGGCGGATCGCAGGAGAACCCGGTTGCCGGGCACGAAGCCAAGTCGCTGGACCAGCATGTTGCAGATCCGGTTCACCCGCTCCTGAAGCTCGCGATATGTGAGCGTCTCGGCCGGGCTGATGAGGCAGGGCTCGTCGCCCCTGCCCTCTTCGACCCACCGGTCGAGGAATGCCACGGCGCAGTTGAGCCGCTCGGGGTACTGCAGTTCGGGCCGGGTGAAGAGGAATGTCGGCCACTGATCCCGGGGCGGAAGGTTGTCTCTCGCGAAGGTATCCACATGTGCCGTGTCCGACATCGTCCGCTCCTCCGTTCGATTGTGGAGCAGGAGAGCAATACCGCGCGGGCCTAGAGAGCTTGGGTCCTGATGCGCCGAGGGCCGCAAACGCGCTCCTCAGGCTCCCTCGTCCCGCTCCTCACGCAGCTGTCATCCCACCAACCTTCCCCTGCGAAACAATCCACTTGAAGAAGGCAGAAATTATTTTAAACTTAAAACAATCCTTGGCAATCCCAATTTTGGGGATGCCGCTGCGAGGGCTCCAATAAAGGGAGTGTTCGCCAGAAACGTTTTGCGGCAGAGTAGCGCCGCCCCTTCCGTCGAGGCGCCTCACGTCCCGCCGGGAACAATCACGTAAGCACGGCAAACGTGCGCAGGGAACAGCCACTCGGGAGACGATGATGAACATGACAATTAAATCCTTTGGCCTAGCAGCAGCCGTGACCCTGGTCGCAGCGCCTGCCATGGCGCAGGAGAAGCTGAAGGTCGGCCTGCTGCTGACCCTGTCCGGCCCCTCGGCCGTTCTTGGCCAGCACGCGCGGGACGGCTTCCAGCTCGCCGTGAAGGATCTCGGCGGCAAGCTCGGTGGACGCGACGTCGAGGTGATCGTCGTCGATGACGAGTTGAAGCCCGACGTGGCCGTGACGAAGGTCAAAGGCCTCATCGAGCGCGACAAGGTTGACTTCGTGGTCGGCCCGATCTTCTCGAACGTGGCTGTCGCTACGCACAAGCCAATCGTCGATTCGAAGACCTTCTACATCAGCGTGAATGCCGGCCCGTCGAACCTCGCCGGCAAGAGCTGCAACCCGTACTTCTTCGCCACTTCCTACCAGAACGACCAGAACCACGAGGTTCTCGGCAAGGTGGCGCAGGACCGCGGCTACAAGAAGGTCTACCTGCTGGCGCCGAACTACCAGGCCGGCAAGGATGCTCTGGCGGGCTTCAAGCGCCACTACAAGGGCGAGATCGTCGAGGAATCCTACACCCCTCTCAACACCCTCGACTTCCAGTCAGAGCTTGCGAAGATCGCCTCCATGCAGCCTGACGCCATCTTCACCTTCATGCCGGGCGGCATGGGTGTAAATCTTGTCAAGCAGTACCGCGCAGCAGGCCTTGCAGACCGCATCCCGTTCCTCTCCGCCTTCACGGTGGACGAGACGAACCTGCCTGCGCAGCAGGATGCCGCCATCGGCATGCTCAGCGGCTCGAACTGGGCTCCGAACATGGACACGCCGGCAAACAAGAAGTTCGTTACTTCCTTTGAGGCCGCCTACAACGCGGTTCCGGCCTCCTATGCCATGCACTCCTATGATGCGGCCCTGCTGATCGACGCCGCTCTCAAGGCAACGGGCGGCAAGACCGACAACAAGGATGCTCTGCGCACGGCCATCCAGAAGGCCGAGTTCAAGTCCCTGCGCGGCGACTTCAAGTTCGGCGCCAATGGCTTCCCGGTCCAGGACTTCTATCTGGTGAAGGCTGCCAAGCGTCCAGACGGCAAGCTTCAGACGGAAGTCGCCGAGAAGGTGTTCGACGACTACACGGATGCATACGCCAAGGAATGCACGCCGACGAACTAAGCTCATTTGGCTGACACGGCCTGTCCCGGCACACCCTGGGACAGGCCTCCTCTTTCAATGCACCTTTCATGATGCCCTCGCCTGAGGGCATGCGAGCGGAGGCTCGGTTGATGCAGGCCTGCAGCCAGTGAAGCGCCGATGACAGCAACTCTCTTTTTCGTTCAGGCCCTGAACGGCCTTCAGTTCGGCCTCATCCTCTTCCTCATCGCCGCAGGCCTGACCCTTGTGTTCGGAGTGATGGACTTCATCAACCTGGCTCACGGCGTCCAGTACATGGTCGGCGCCTATCTGGTTGCGGCGTTCAGCGCCTGGACAGGGAGCTTCGGCTGGGCCCTTCTCCTCTCTCTTCCCACAGCGCTGGCTTTCGGCCTCCTGCTCGAGGTCCTGATCTTCAGGCATCTCTACGACCGCGATCATCTTGATCAGGTGCTCGCCACCTTCGGCGTGATCCTGTTCCTGAATCAGGGTGTGAAGTTCGTCTGGGGCGCAGCTCCCTTAAGCGTTCCCGTGCCTGACCTGCTCTCGGGCTCGGTGGAGATCGCAAACGGGCTCCTCTATCCCGTCTATCGTCTTGCCATCATTGCGGCCGGTCTCGTGATCGCTGCTCTGCTCTACGTCCTCGTCAATCACACGCGCGTCGGCATGCTGGTGCGCGCAGGCGCCACCAATGCCGCCATGGTCTCCGCGCTCGGGGTCAATATCCAGCGGTTGTTCATGGTGGTGTTCGGGTTCGGCGCCATGCTGGCGGGATTTGCCGGCGCCATGGTTGCGCCCATCCTTTCTGTCGAGCCCGGGATGGGCGACAACATCCTCATTCTGGCCTTCGTGGTGATCGTCATCGGCGGCATAGGCTCGATCCGCGGTGCGTTCCTGGCCGCTCTGCTGATCGGCCTCGTGGACACGGTCGGCCGCTCCTTCGCCCCCAATCTGCTGCGCCTCGTCCTCGATCCCGCGGCGGCGAGCCAGACCGGGCGCGCCATCGCACCGATGCTGATCTACATCTTCATGGCTGCCGTGCTGTTCTTCCGTCCCTCCGGGCTGTTTCCCGTAAAGCGCTGAGGGTGGAGCCATGACCGAGATCGCCGAAACCCATTCCGCCGCCGCCCCGTCCCTCTCGACCCGGCTCGAGATCATTCCTGTAGTGCTCTTTGCTGCCTTTGCAGCGGCACCGCTCCTTG
This sequence comes from Microvirga sp. jy35, assembly GCF_056148915.1. Classification (NCBI taxonomy): domain Bacteria; kingdom Pseudomonadati; phylum Pseudomonadota; class Alphaproteobacteria; order Hyphomicrobiales; family Methylobacteriaceae; genus Microvirga; species Microvirga sp. jy35. Next base: position 79,400 of record NZ_JBWBEW010000011.1, read on the forward strand.
CCACTTTCTCGGGTGCCGAGGGCTATGTCCTGTCCCTGCTCACCCGGGTGATGATCTTCGGCATCGCAGCCATAGCGCTCGATCTCATCCTCGGCTATGGCGCGCTCGTGAGCTTCGGCCATGCGGCCTTTCTCGGCCTCGGCGGCTATGCAGTCGGCATCCTGGCGAGCCATGGCTTTGAGGATGCTCTTGTTCAGGTTCCTGCGACGCTCCTTGCCTCGGCCGCCTTCGCGTTTGTGACCGGCGCCATCTCCCTGCGGACGAAGGGTGTCTACTTCATCATGATCACCCTCGCCTTCGGGCAGATGCTGTATTTCCTCGCGACTTCGCTCGCGACCTATGGCGGGGACGACGGCATGACCCTGGCGTCCCGCAGCCTCATCGCCGGTTCCGACTGGCTGGAGAACGACTTCACTTTCTACTGGGTCTGCCTGCTCTGCCTGTTCGGAGTCTATGCCCTCTCGCGGTCGATCGTCGCCTCCAGGTTCGGCCGCGTCCTGCGCGGCACGCGGGAGAATGCCATTCGCATGGAAGCCATCGGTTTCCGGCCCTTCCGCTTCCAGCTCGCCACCTATGTGATCAGCGGCATGATGGCAGGTCTCGCCGGATGTCTCCTGGCCAATCAGGCAGAATTCGTCAGCCCGGCATACATGACCTGGCAGCGTTCGGGCGAGCTGATCTTCATGGTTGTGCTCGGCGGGCTCGGCTCTCTGCATGGAGCGATCATTGGAGCCGCTGCCTTCCTGCTGCTGGAGGAGTTTCTGCCCGAGATCCTGCATATGGCGAGTTTTTTCCTCAGCGAGGAGACGCGGGTGCACCTTGCCGAAAACTGGAAAATGGTGTTCGGCCCCCTGCTCATCCTGATCGTGCTGTTCGTCAGGGGCGGGATCATGGGACTGCTGCGGAGGACGCATCATGGCTGAACCGCTGCTCGAACTCCGCAATCTTCGGAAGAATTACGGCGCCCTCGTCGTCACCGACGATGTCAGCCTCTCGGTTCAGCCTGGCGAGTTGCACGCCATCATCGGCCCCAACGGCGCCGGCAAGACGACCCTCATCCACCAGATCTCGGGGATGCTGCCATCCAATTCGGGCCAAATCCTGTTTGCCGGCGGGGACATCACCCCCCTCTCCATGCCGCGGCGGGTCGATCGCGGGCTGGCGCGCTCGTTCCAGATCACCTCGATTCTGCCCGGCTTCTCCGCCTTGGAGAACGTGGCGCTCGCGGTCCAGGCCCGCTCCGGATCGAGCTTCCGCTTCTTCGGCAATGCGTCGCAGGAGAAGGGCCTGAACGGTCCGGCGATGGAATGTCTTGGCGAGGTCGGGCTTGGCGCACGTGCCCACATCCCGGCCGGGCTCCTGTCCCACGGCGAGAAGCGCCAGCTGGAGCTTGCCATCGGGCTCGCGACCGCACCGAAACTCCTCCTGCTCGACGAGCCTCTGGCAGGAACTGGGCATGACGAATCCCAGCGCGTGGTCGAGACCCTGCGCCGCCTGAAGAGCCGCTTGACCATCGTTCTCATCGAACACGACATGGAGGCGGTCTTCTCCCTCGCCGACCGCGTTTCGGTTCTCGTCTATGGGCGCGTCATCGCCACCGACACGCCTGAGCGGATCAGAGCCAACCCCGATGTCCGTGCTGCCTATCTCGGCGAAGAGGAGATGGTCTGATGCTTTTCGTCCGGCAGCTCCAGGCCTCCTACGGCGCAGCCCAGGTATTGTTCGACATTTCGCTCGAGGTCGGCGCCGGCGAGGTGGTGACGCTGCTCGGGCGCAACGGCATGGGCAAGACCACCACCGTGCGCTCCATCATGGGCCTCCTGCGCCCCCGCGGCGGCGAAGTCCGCTTCGATGGCGCCCTCGTGACCGGCCTCGCACCCTACCGCATCGCTCAAACCGGCATAGGCCTCGTGCCGGAGGGGCGCCAGATCTTCCCGACCTTGACGGTCGAGGAGAACCTCGTTGCCACGGCCTCCACCCGAACGGGCTCCCGCCGCTGGACCCTCGATGCCGTGTACGACCTGTTCCCGCGCCTGAAGGAGCGCAGGAGCAATCTCGGGACGCAGCTCTCCGGCGGCGAGCAGCAGATGCTGGCCGTCGGCCGCGCTCTGATGACGAACCCGAAGCTGCTCATTCTGGATGAGGCGACGGAAGGACTGGCACCGCTCATCCGTGCCGAGATCTGGACCTGCCTCAAGCGTCTCAAGAGCGAGCACCAATCGATCCTGGTCATCGACAAGAACGTGGGCGTGCTGGCGACCTTCGCCGACCGCCACGTGATCGTCGAGAAGGGCCGCTCGGTCTGGACAGGAACCAGCGAAGAACTCATGACGGATACCAGCCTCAAGGACCGGTACCTGCACGTCTAGGGACGACCTCCATGGCATCCGAAGATCTCGACTTTGAGGCCGAGTACAACAACCGGGCACGCGTGCCCGATCACCCTCTCCATATTGCAGGCTGGCAGCGCGATGCCGCCGGCTATCGTGAGAAGGCCCGCTGCGAACTCGATCTGGCCTATGGGCCCGGAGAGCGGCACAGACTTGATCTCTTCCATGCCGAGAACGGCGGGAACGGTGGTCCCGTCGTGCTGTTCATCCATGGCGGCTACTGGCAGGCCTTCGATAAATCATCTTCCAGCCATCTCGCCCGTGGCGCCAACGGGCGCGGGCTGACGGTGGCGGTGCCGAGCTACACCCTCGCGCCTGCAGCCACACTGGCCGGCATCATCGCCGAAATCGAGATGGCTGCCGATTTCATCATAAATCGAACAGGACAGCCCATCGTCGCCACTGGTCATTCCGCAGGCGGACATCTGGCGGCCTGCCTCATGGCGCGCGCTGTGCCGCAACAGCGCCCTGTCCGGGCAGCCATGCCGATTTCGGGTCTCTTCGATCTCCCACCCCTCGTAGGAACTTCGATCAACAAGGCTCTCGGCCTTACGACCGAGGAGGCACGCCGCCTCAGCCCGCTAGAATGGACAGCGCCGAAGTCTGGAAACCTTGTCGCCGCGGTCGGCGGGGCGGAAAGCAGCGAGTTCCTTCGCCAATCGCGCGCGATCGTCGATGAATGGGGTCAGGCTGGAGTGACGACCCGCTATCATGAGGTGCCTGGCGCCCACCACTTCGACGTGATAGCAGGCCTTGCGCATCCGGCAGACCCGCTCGTCAATATCCTGGTCGACCTGGCTGCAAAGGCCTGAGCCCGCAGTGCTCTGGAATCATCCGCGCTTACGGCGGGAGACAACCTGCGCAACGGGGAGATCCGCAACGGGCTCACTGGTCCTCTCCCCCGAAGCGGAGATCCACGAGCGGCCTGATTGTCGCGCATGCAACACATGGCCTGTTCTCTCAGGACTCAGAATCGACGAGGTGAGATTGTCGAGGACGTACTGTCCATGGGCGGTCGATACGAGAAGCACGGCGTGAGCTTCACCCTGTGCCGTGGCCCCGACCGTGATTGAGAGCGCCGAGGAAGGCCAACCGCGCTCGAGCAGCATCTTGCGCTTCAGCATTGCGAAGTCCTCGCAATCGCCCTTGCCGCTGGTCGGGAGCACCCATACGTCCTCACGGCCATATTGCTCCAGATCCGAGACCTCACGGATGGTGCTGTTCACATGGCTGTTGACCTGCTGCAGCTGCGTCATCCGCTCGGCACTCAAGGCGAAAGGGCGGCCGGGCTGCGCCTGCACGGTAGCGAATGGCAACGTCATGAGGCCGACAGCCAAGCCAAGCGTGAGCCTTTGTGAGATGGAAATCATTGAACATGCCCCTGTGCCAATTGTCGGCTTTTTTCCGGAGCTGTTGATCCGCTCCGTTTCTGCGTTATCTTGCCGACCTATAGGCCTGTACTATGAGACAACATTGAGGCAGCTTGGCTGTCAGGCTCAGAGGCTCCCCATGCGCTTGCCTATGGCTCTGGTACTCATCGTGCTGACGGGTTGGACCCAGTCAGCTTGGGCATCCGACGAGGCTTGGCAGGCCTTGCGGCAGGGAGGCACGGTGGCGCTGTTCCGGCACGCCCGTGCCCCAGGAACGGGAGATCCGCCCAGTTTTCGGCTGGAGGAGTGCTCGACGCAGCGCAACCTTTCCGAGGACGGCCGGCGACAGGCACAACGGATCGGGGAGCAGTTCAGAGCCCGGCAGGTGCCCGTCGAGCGCGTGCTGTCAAGCCGCTGGTGCCGCGCTCTGGACACCGCCCGACTGGCCTTCGGCGCCATGGCACAGCCGTCTCCTCCGCTGGATTCGTTCTTCTCGGGGCGCGATCAGGAACCTGCCCAGACGCAGGCCGTGCGCCGGATCATAGAAGGATGGCGTTCGACCGGCGTTCTGGTGCTTGTAACTCATCAGGTCAACATCACGGCATTGACCGGCATCTTCCCCAGTGAAGGCGAAATGCTCGTACTCAGGCCACGGCCGGATTCAGGATTCGATGTCGTCGGGCAAGTAAGACTTTAAGATCTAGTCCTCAGCTCTGAGCTGATCGACCACGCCCTGGCTCATGTAGGGGTGACCCGCCTCGTTCAGAGCCCGGTCCAGAGCCTCGATTGCGACGAGGATCTTGGTGAGCTCCTCGGCCATTTCGACGGACGGGAGCGGCGACTCGGACAGTTGTCGAGCCATCTCCCTGCGACGCTTCACGAGACTCTCCCGTGCTGCATTCAATTCCTTGATCTCCTCCGACGTCATCGGCTCCTCACGTTGGTAGTCAGCTTCAAGATAAGTCTTACAGGCGCGATCCGTTCGCGGGTGAACGGATCGGCTCCCGGGTGTCTCACTGTTCGAGCCGCGTCAGAAGCTCGAGGATGTGCTTTTCCCTTTCGCCGGCATGATCCTCCGCAACCGCGAGGACGAGCCGCTCACCGCTCCACCGTAGCACCCCGTGAGACCCTGCGATGACATCCTGCACAGGCAGTTTCTCGGTGGCTCCCGGCCTGAAGCTCAGGGCGATCGCCTGAGGACCCGCATTGATGCGGGCGATACCAAGCCGCTGACACATCTGCCTCATGCTCGTGAGGCGCAGAAGATGTCCCAAAGCTTCAGGGATAGGCCCGAAGCGATCCTCGATTTCTTCCTCAAGGTCGTCGATGGACTCGGTGGTATCCATGCGCGCGATGCGGGCATAGAGATTGATCCGCACCTCGGGTTCATGCACGTACTCGGCTGGAATGGAGCCTGCCGAGCCGATGTTGAGCTCAGGCGTCCAGTCATCCACATAGGTTTCGCCCTGCAGGGAGCGCTTGAGCAGGTGCTGGTAGAGATCGGCTCCAATAAGGTTGATGTGTCCTGCCTGCTGCTCGCCCAGCAAGGCACCGGCTCCGCGTTGGTCAAGATCCTGCGCGCTGATGGCGAACCCGGCTCCCAACCGGTCGAGGGCCTCCAGGGTGCGCAGACGCTTCTCGGTCGCTTTCGGCAGCTCCTGCCCTGGCTCCATCAGGAGATAGGTGGTGCCGCGGATACGGCCGCGTCCCACGCGCCCGCGAAGCTGATGGAGTTGGGACAGCCCGAAGCGGTCGGCCCGCCACACCAGCATGGTATTGGCGCGTGGAACATCGAGGCCGCTCTCGATGATGTTGGTGGCGAGCAGGATGTCACCTTCGCCGTCCGCGAAGCGCACCATCACGTCGTCCGTCTCCGCCGGCGGCATCTGGCCATGCGCAACGAGAACCGTGAGTTCAGGCACGATCTTCGCAAGCTGCTCACGGATGGGCTCGATGTCTTCCACCCGGGAGCAGACCACGAAGCTCTGACCACGGCGTCGGCGCTCGCGCATGAGAGCCAGTCGAAGGGTCGCGGCATCGAATTCCGTCAGGAAGGTTCGAATGGGCTGCCGCCGGGCCGGAGGCGTTGCGATGATGCTCAGCTCCTGCAAACCCACCAGGGCCGATTGCAAGGTGCGCGGAATAGGCGTTGCGGTCAGCGTCAGCACATGCCCGCCTGAAGCCATTGCCCTCAGCTTCGATTTATGAGCCGCTCCGAACCTCTGCTCTTCGTCGATGATGACAAGACCGAGATCCTTGAAGCTAACGCCTTTGGCGGCCAGGGCATGCGTGCCGATCACGATACGCACGGAGCCGTCGGCCAGCCCCTGCTTGACAGCACGTGCCTCAGACGCCGTCACCAGGCGCGACAGATGCGCGACTTCGATGCCAAAGCCTGCAAAGCGCCTCTGAAAGCTGCGCACGTGCTGGCGCGCCAGCACAGTCGTCGGGGCGATCACAGCAACCTGCTTGCCCGAAAGCGCCACGGCTGCTGCAGCGCGCAGGGCAACCTCCGTCTTGCCGAAACCGACATCTCCGCAAACCAGCCGGTCCATGGGATGTCCTGAAGCCAGATCTTCGAGGATGTCGCCGATGGCACGCAGCTGATCCGGAGTCTCGGAGAACGGAAAGCGCGCCACGAAGCGTTCGTATTCGTGCCCAGGAGGTATGAGCGGCTCCAGCCTGACGGCTTCACGGGCTTTGAACAGTTTGCCCAAACCCTCGGCTGTTTCCCGCATCTCCATCTCGATGGCAGCCAGTTTCGCAGGCCAAGCATCGCTCTTCAGCTTGTCGAGCTGCAGCGAGTCGGACATGCGGCCATACCGCCACACGCGTCCCATGTCGGTCGCAGGAATCATGAGGGTCGTATCGCCCGCATAGGTGAGCCGAACCGTATCGCTCGCTCCGCCATCGCCCGCGCTGATGGTTTCGGTTCCCTCCAGAAGTCCTAGTCCATGATCGACGTGGATGACGGCATCGCCGATCTGAAACTGCATGTCGGCGAACTGCTGAGCAGCAGACCTGATCTCTTGACCAGACCCGCTCGACGCGCGGCTTCCCAGAACGTCGGCCGCCGTAACAACAGCAATGCCATGCCGTTCGTCGATGAACCCGCTCCTGATATCGGCTTGGAGCACGAAGGATCCCTGCGGCGGCCCGGCAACGGCGTCGCTCCATCGCTGTATGACGGCTGGGGTGAGCTGCAGAGACGCGCCCCAGCGTCTCATGCGTTTCAGGTCTTCCTTCGTGGCAGCCAACAGAACGAGCTTCCGGTCGCTGCGCTGTTGTGCCTCAATGAAATTTGCGAGAGCACGAACCGGCTTGGTCGCGGCAGCAAAGCGCGGAACAGCGTTTTGTCTTGCCTCCTCCTCCGATGCAGCATGAATGAAAGTCAGACGGCGTTCACCAAGGAGGCCATGCCACTCCTCATCTCCAATGAACAGGCGCTCTGGAGCAACCGCATGTTCTCTGCTGCCTCCCTGGACCCGCACCGAAGTGCGGCTTTCGTAAGCATCGGCGATCTGCTCCATCACCAGCTGACGCCGTCCCTCCGCTCCGGGCGAAATCACAACAGGAGCATCCGGCCAGTAATCAAAGACTGTTTCGAGAGATGGGTAATGCTCGGGCAGCCGATGCTCCATGCCCTCGAAGATCTCCGGCCTCGAACCATCGTCCGTTCTCTCAAGCAGAATTTCGGAAGCGGGATCCAGAAGGAGTCTCTCGATCTCCGCTTCGGTGCGCTGGGACACAGGATCATAGGACCGGATGGCGGCAATGATCTGCCCATCCCGCTCGATGCGGTAAGGCAAGGGACTGCTTGCCGGGAAGATGTCGATGACCTGCCCGCGGATGGCAGCCTCCCCTGGCTCGTCCACCCTCTCATCCAGGATGTACCCAGCACGCATGAGGTAGAATTCCAGTTCATCCTGCGAGAAGGACGCGCCTGTCTTGAGATGGAAGCAGGCCTGCTTCCAGATGCTGCGCGGAGGCACGCGCTGAATGATGGCAGCACTGCTTGCGATCAGCAGGCGCGCGCCTTCGAGCGGCTCTCTCATGCGCCGCAGGACGGACATGCGCCGACCCATGGCCTCCCGCGAAGGCGAGGAGTTGTCGTAGGGAAGACAGTCCCATGGGGGCAGCAGATGGACATCCAGATCTGGATCCAGCCCCTTTACGGCCTGAGCAACCTGCTCGGCCCGGTTCTCGCCTTCCGATAGGTAGATAAGCTGTCCATGATCACTGTTATAAGCCTGCTCGATCAGGTGAACCGCATGGAGCCCGATGGACGACGGCAAGGTGAGGTCGATCCGTCGGATGTCCTGAGAGGGAGCGGGCTTCACATGCATGGAGGAACTCGTACGGGGAGAGGGCTGAGGCGAAGACAACGCATGGCCTCAAAGCCAGTTGCAGGCCGCTCCGCCCACCCTCGGTGCAGCACTTTGTAAACCATCCTAGGCCATAGTTCCCCTATGACCTACCGGAATGCAACACGCCTCACCGTCAGCCTGAGCCTGATCCTTCTTTCGTGCTCGACATTGAGCAGCCTGAACGATGCGTGGGCCGCCTCCGGACCCATGCCCCAGGCTGTCCCGGCCCATCAGTCCCTGGGCAGCTCCGCGCCGGCGACGGAACCTGATGCGCGACAGAAAGCAGCAACGCCGCCGATCAGCAAATCGAGCCTGCCGGCAACGCCATCAAAGCTACCCGTGGCGACGATCACGCAGGATGCCCGTCCAACCTTAGACGCCAACACCTTCATCAACACGATGCGGGCTGCCTGGACCTACAAGCGCATTGCCGAGGCGGGAGGCTGGCCCTCGCTCCCTGAGGGAACCGTCATGAAGGCCAGCGACCAGGGGCCGCTCGTTTCGGTCCTCCGGCAACGTCTCGCCGCCGAAGGAGACCTCCCGTCCGAGCTCGCGAGCGGCACTATCTTCGACGCCGCTGTCACCAGCGCAGTCAAGCGATTTCAGGCGCGGCATGGCCTGCCGGAATCCGGGGCGGTGAGAGCGAGGACGGTGGAGGCGCTCAACGTTTCAGCGACAGCGCGCCATCGGCAGCTCACCGCATCCGCGCAACGGCTGGCGAGTTCCACGTTCTCTTTCAGCGACCGATATGTCGTGGTCAACATTCCCTCGGCCGCCGTGGAGGCTGTCGAGCAGGGCCAAGTTGTCCGGCGCTACGTCGCCATCGTCGGCAAGGTCGACAGACCCTCGCCCAGTGTCGAAACCCGCGTCACGGCGGTCAATCTCAATCCTACCTGGACCGTGCCGGTCTCTCTCATCAAGAAGGATATCATTCCGCACGTTCGGAAAGATCCGGAATACCTGCAGAAGATGAAGATCCGCATCCTGGATGCGAAGGGGCAGGAGGTCGATCCCAAGGCGATTGACTGGTCGACGCAGAACGCCGTCAACTACACTCTCCGACAGGACCCGGGCGCGATCAACTCACTTGGGCAGATCCGCATCGACATGCCGAACAAACACGCAGTCTATATGCATGATACGCCCAAGAAGCAGCTTTTCGCTCAGGATATCCGCTTTCATTCCTCTGGTTGCGTTCGTGTTGCCGATGTGGGTGATTTTGCCGAGTGGTTGTTACGCGAAACCAACGGACCTTCAGGTTCGTGGACGAAAACGGATCTCGACGCAGCCATCGTCAGCACGGCGCGTCAGGATATTCGCCTCGACAAGCCTGTGCCGGTCGCGTGGGTTTACCTGACTGGATACGCAACGGCCGATGGCACAGTCCACTTCCGGAACGATGTCTATGGGCTCGACCTGCCGAAGAGCGAGCCTGGTCCCGAACTGGACGCTGTCGATGTACCGGCTACCGCATCCATCAAACCCAAGCGCCTGTGAGGTACTGAAATCTCAGGGAGGCTGATTTCTCACAAGCTCTTTCTGCGCAGCAGGTGCCCGGACGACGGCACTTTCATGCGTGCCTTCCGCCATTCGAACACCACATCCTGAAGCATGTCGATGGCAGCCATGGCTTGGGCGCGCGAGACTGCGATTACGGCAGGATCGCGCAAAGCGAAACGATCCGTGTCCTGAGCAAGCCGCCTGCAGCGATCCTCTACGAGGCGCCTCGCCTCCTGCAGGCGCGGATGCGGCGTTCCCGCGTCGGCCACCTCATCGCAGAAGCGCAGGACATCGCGCGCAAGATTTTCCCCTGGATACAATCCCGAATAGTTATCGATCATGCTGCGAATGCAACCGAGCGAATAGCGAATTTCCTGTCTCAGTATCGTGTCGTTGCTCATCGCGCTTCCCCGGACATGGAGCCGCATTCCTGCCTGCATCGGCGATGAAGTGGGTTATGCCCCACCGATCTCTAAAAAGGTGTTAGCCCGGCTTTCCGGTCTGCTGTTCAGGAGGTTCCATTGGAGGCCGCGCTGGCTGTGTGCTGCGCTCCGTCACCGTGAGCTGCGAAAACAGGATTTTCTCAAGAATGGGACCTGCAACGATCCCGGCGACAAAGGTGAATGCCGCCACGATCAAGCCTATCCGGCCGCAAAGGCTCAGCACATTTCTCAATGCCACGGACCCGCCTCCCGCTTGCTTCGTTACTTGAAAGCTTAAGAGACGATGCCGCAGCCGCCAATAGGTGAAAGCATACGATCATGCGAACACTGGGGCCGGTGCTTGAGCATTCCGTCCGAACTTCAGGCAACTAAAGCGGTTTCGGAATCAGGCTGTTTGTGAAAATTTTTTGAGCCTCGGGTACGAACAGGGCTTACGCTTCGGTTAATGAAACAGTGTATGCATCAGGTCCTAGCGGATTCGACTCAGCGATTCTGGTAGACCTCTTCACCCGAACGATGCTCGCCACGCATCATGGCCACGGCTGATCGGGTGAACTATTCGGCCTCGTTGGACTTGATCAATGGTTGAACGGGATTGCTCGGATGCCTCTTTCACCTGCCTTTTCCGCTTCGAAGAAGCATGAGGAACTCGGGCCTTCGTTCTACGATGTCGTCGGACCGGCAAACTTTCCGCAGCACATTCTGCGCTACCGCAATCAGCAATGGTCAAGGCGGGTAGGTCTCGACACCCTGACCGATCAGGAATGGATCGACCATTTCGGCCGCTTCAGGCCTTTGCCTGGAAGCTTTGAACAACCGCTGGCCCTCCGCTACCATGGCCACCAGTTCAGGGTTTATAATGCTCATCTCGGCGACGGACGCGGCTTTCTCTTCGCTCAGCTCAGGGATGCTGAGGACGGACGGCTTCTCGACCTTGCAACCAAGGGGAGCGGCCAGACACCGTGGTCACGCCATGCGGACGGCAGGCTCACGCTCAAAGGGGGAGTGCGGGAGATCCTCGCGACCGAGATGCTGGAGGCGCTCGGTGTCGAGACTTCCAAATCCTTCAGCCTGATCGAAACGGGCGAGGAGCTCGAGAGAGGCGACGAACCCTCTCCTACCCGCTCCTCCGTTCTGGTTCGTCTCAGTCATTCCCATATCCGAATCGGAACCTTTCAGCGCTTTCTCTACCTCAACGAGATCGACAATCTCCGCAGGCTGCTCGACCATTCGGTTCAAACCTACCTGCCGGAGGCTTGGCGCGATGAGGAACAGGCACGGGCGGCTGCCTTTCTCGAGCAGGTCAGCAGGCGCGTCGCCCGCATGGGCGCACATTGGATGGCGGCAGGCTTCGTGCATGGGGTGCTCAACACCGACAACATCAATATCACCGGAGAAAGCTTCGACTACGGGCCTTGGCGCTTTCTGCCCCATTACGATCCGGGCTTCACAGCGGCGTATTTCGACGAGAGCGGTCTCTATGCTTTCGGGCGGCAGCCCGATGCTCTGCTCTGGAACCTCTACCGCTTGGCTGAGTGCCTGCTTCCCCTGGCTCCGCAGAATGTGCTGGAGCAGGCCCTTGCCTCTTTCGAGCCCACCCTCCACCGTGAATTCGCGCACGCGATCCTGCGCCGCCTCGGGCTGCAATCCAGAGGTTACAAGCACGATGGCGCCTTGGCCAAGGCCCTATGGACCTTCCTTCACGAGACCGGCGCTCCGTTCGAGCAGACATTCTTTGACTGGTACGGCGGCAGCCTGAGCACACAGCGGGCGGAGAAGAGCAGCTCCGCAAGCCTCTACGTTCATGAGACTTTCCAAACCGTCCGGACAGTTCTCGACGATTTCTCACCTTCGCTCGGCATCAATCACAGCCATCCCTACTTCGAACGAACCACCCCATGCACCATGCTTATCGGTGAGGTGGAGGCGATTTGGGCCCCCATCGCCGCTGAGGATGACTGGTCTGCCTTAGCTGCTAAGCTTGATGACATCCGTGCTATGGCAGAGGCCTATCGAGGCCGATGATCCTCCCAGAAAATCATCCTATAAGCTTAAGTATAACCTGAATAGCCAAGCTATATTTGATGCACAACTGGGCTCAAATGACCCGTGTGAGAGCCATTTAAGCCTAGCATAGCGTATCGCCCAGGAAAGTTCCCCTGAGAAAGAGATTAGAATTTCATCTGATCTCAGGAACGTTATCCCTATACATGCGTCTATACGGCAATCGGGCTGTCATTAGGCAGCTACACATCACAACTGACTAACTATGTAGGTGAACCCATGAGGCGTTCGCACGCTCTTGCTTTGTCTGGCGCAGCCCTCTTCCTTTCTGTCGGATCCTCGGCCTTTGCCCAGAATCTCGGGCCTGGTCCGCAGTGCATGCCGGCTGTCGCCAATCCATCCATGTACAGCAACTGCCGCCTTCACATCGTGCAGGGTCAGGAAGTCTGCCGTTGCGCCATCCGTCCTCAGGCTCTCGGCAGAATGAACCGTCTCAATGACCGGGATCAGAGCGACTTTTCAACAGGCTCGATCAGCCGCAATCCGAATGCCGTTCCAGGCGCTGAAAATCCCGCGGTCGGCTCACCCGGCGGCGTCAATGATGGGCGAGGCCCTGGCCGCGGCGGTGCCGTTGCGGATCGCGGCAACTCGGGAACCGGTGGGTCGGGCGGCGCAGGCGGAGCCGGCAGCAATGGTGGGACCGGCAGCAACGGTGACGATGGCGGCACGGGAGGCACGGGCGGCAACGGTGGTACTGGCGGAAACGGCGGCACTGGCGGAAACGGCGGCACGGGCGGCAACGGCGGTACTGGTGGCAACGGCAACAACCGTAATGGCGGAGGCCATGGCAACAACGGCAACGGCAATGGCGGGGGCCATGGTAACAACGGCAACGGCAACGGCGGGGGGCATGGCAACAACGGCCACGGCAATGACCCTGATGGAAACGACTCGTCGAACCCGGGCGGCTCGAACAATGGCGACGGGAGCGATGCCGACGGTCCGGCCGGCGGCGGTAACGGTGGCGGCAAAGGCAATGGCGGCGGCAATGGAAATGGCCGCGGCGGCAAGGACTAACCTAGCCTGATCCAGCCTCAGAAACAGACCCGTGGCTGCGGTTGCAGCCACGGGCTTTTACTGTTTACGGTCACGAGATGATGCCTTCTTGAGGCGCTCCATCAACCTATGCCATGAGCTGAACAAGGTTCAACTCATGGCATAGAGAGCAATCGTTAGCGGTTGGAAAATCAGGCCAAAGCCGCATGGCAGGCGCGTTCATAGACCTCCTGATAACGGGAGGCGGAACGGTCCCATCCATGAGGCCTGCTCATCGCAGCGCGACGCATGGTCGTCAGACGGGACCTCGATTGGAAGGTTTCAAGTCCTCGTTTGATTGCGTCCTTGAACCTGTTCAGGGAGGGCTCGCCGAACAGGAATCCGGTAACGCCGTCTTCGATCGTGTCGGCCAGCCCGCCGGTCTTATGCGCGATCGGCAGCGAGCCGAAGCGCTGCGCATACATCTGACTGAGGCCGCAGGGCTCGAAACGAGACGGCATGAGCAGGAAATCGCTGCCCGCATACATGCGACGAGCGTCACCCTCGTCATAGCCGATCTTGACGCCAACGGACCCGGGATGGCGGCTCGACAGAGCCTTGAGTTCGGCCTCGAATCGAGCCTCCCCCTGACCGATGACCGCGATCTGCCCTCCTTGCGACACGATGGTTTCCGCCGCCGAGATGGCCAGGTCAACGCCTTTCTGATGCACGAGGCGCGACACCACTGCAAAAAGCGGGCCGGAAGATACATCAAGTCCGAAGCTCCTGCGCACGGTGTTGGCGTTGGCGCGCTTGCCCCGGAAATCTTCGGCCGAGAATTGGCTGACCAAATAAGGATCCGTACTCGGATCCCAGCTTGCATCGATGCCGTTGATGATGCCGTCGAGACGCCCTTCCTCGGCACGGGTTCTGAGAAGGCCGTCGAGACCACAGCCGAATTCCGGTCGCGTGATTTCCTCAGCGTAGGTGGAGCTTACGGTTGTGATATGCGACGAGTAGTAAATGCCTGCCTTCAGGAAGGAGAGCTTGCCGTAAAATTCGACGCCGTTCATCTGGAAGGCAGCATCGGGAATGCCCAGATGGGACAGGCGATTACGGTCGAAATTCCCCTGATAGGCAAGATTGTGAATCGTCAGGATCGTCGGAATATGCTGCCCACGCCAGGCAAGGTAAGCAGATGCGAGCCCCGAAGGCCAGTCGTTGAGATGCAGGAGATCGGCGCGCCATAAGGGATCACCATTGCCGCAGGCGATATCGGCTGCCGCCAGTCCAAGACGCGCGAAGCGGATGTCGTTGTCGCCCCAATCGGTGCCGAAGCTGTCGACATATGGGGATCCGTCGCGGTCGTAGAGTTCCGGACACAGAAGCACGTAAACCGTCAGACCATCCTGGGTCGTTCCGCGCCCGAGGCCGCAGGCCGGTATGCCGAATGAAGCCGGCAGACGGGCGATCTCCTCCACATCGCCGATCTGCGACAGAACCTGCCGGTAGCCGGGGATGAGTATTCGCACGTCGTAGTGATGGCGTAGTGCGCGCGGCAATGCCGCCGACACTTCACCAAGGCCACCGGCCTTGATGTAGTCGGCAATCTCGGATGTAACGAAGAGAATTGATTGACGGCGCTTGATGGAAACGGAGGCCTGGGAACCGCTCAGAAGTTCGGCATGCGCCAAGGTCGAGACACCTGAAACGGTGTCCAGTTGAGATGAGTCCAGCATGTTAGCTCAGAGGCGCGATCCCCGTCGACTCCCCGCGCCATAGGCAGTCGGGCTTTTAACTCACTACCCCCCCGATGGTTCCGCAGATTTTGTGGAAATTTTTGATTAGTCCTTTCAGCCAGCTTGGCTGAACATCGTCTCTCGGTTCACCACATGCCGAAATTAGCTTGGCTGTATTTTTTTCATTGTCCCGGAACATTGCCTTGCAATGCTCGTTCGCAAGTGCCTCCCTGCTTTTCCGGAGTTCAGATGCGGCGTGTTCACTCCATGCCCTTTGGGGCTGAGATAACCCCCGAAGGTGTTCGCTTTGCCTTATGGGCGCCTACCGCACAAGACGTGCGGCTCGTGCTCGACGATGCAGAGCTTCAGATGACGGCGGATGACGCCGGTTGGTATCGCCTCGTCTCGAAGGAGGCCCGTGCCGGCAATCGCTACGGTTACAAAATCGATGGCAACCTCGTGGTGCCTGATCCGGCATCCCGGTTCCAGCCCGATGATGTCCATGGCCTGAGTCTCGTCGTCGATCCGGGGACATACCGGTGGTCCGATACCTCCTGGACAGGCCGAGATTGGGAAGAGACCGTCCTGTATGAGGTTCATGTGGGCACGGCGACGCCGGAGGGCACCTATGCAGGCCTTACGACCAAGCTTGAGGACCTGCGGGATCTCGGCGTCACGGCCATCGAGCTCATGCCCATCGGCGAGTTTCCGGGGCAGCGGAACTGGGGCTATGACGGCGTCCTGCCCTACGCGCCGGACGCAGCCTACGGAAGCCCGGACGATCTGAAGCGCCTCGTGGAACGCGCGCATGCGCTCGGCATCATGGTCTTCCTTGATGTGGTCTACAACCACTTCGGCCCTTCGGGGAATTACCTTCACGCATACGCCAAGACCTTTTTTACGGAGCGCCATCCGACGCCCTGGGGAGCTGGCATCAACGTTGATGGTGAAGGCAGCCGCACCGTACGCGACTTCTTCTTTCACAACGCGCTCTATTGGCTCGAGGAATACCATCTCGATGGACTTCGCTTTGATGCCGTCCATGCCATCGTGGACGATAGCAAGCCGCACTTCATCGAAGAGTTGGCAAACAGAATCCGTGAAGCCATTCCCGGCCGCCGCGTTCATCTGGTGCTCGAGAACGAGGCCAACCAAGCTCGCTGGCTCGGCCGTGATGCGGACGGAAGGCCGAAGCTCCACACGGCGCAATGGGCCGATGACATCCACAATTCATGGCATGCCCTTCTGACCGGAGAGAACGAGGGCTATTACGAGGACTATGCCGACCGTCCGATCGAGCATCTCGGGCGGGCGCTGGCGGAAGGCTTTGCGTATCAGGGCGACCCCTCCCCACATAAGGATGGCGTCGTTCGCGGCGAACCCTCAGGCCATCTCACTCCAACGGCCTTTGTATCCTTCCTTCAGAACCACGATCAGGTGGGAAATCGCGCCTTCGGTGAACGCCTGTCGCATTTGATTTCCCCTGAGCGCATGGCTCTCGCGCAAGGCGTCTTCCTTCTGTCGCCTCACATCCCACTGATCTTCATGGGTGAGGAATGGGCAGCCTCGGCGCCGTTCCAGTTCTTCGTTGATTTCGAGAGCGAACCGGATCTGGCCAAGGCCGTGCGCGAAGGACGACGCGGCGAGTTCAAGCGCTTCAAGGCCTTCACGGATCCGGAGATGTCACAGCAAATTCCTGATCCGACTGATCGCGCGACGTTCGTGCGATCCAGGATCGATTGGGCGGAGAACGATCAGGCGCCTCATCAGGACATCCTGTCCAGCACGCGCCGCCTGCTCGATCTGAGGCAGTCTGAGATCGTGCCCCTCCTGAAAAGCCAGTATCGCGGCTCGCGCTACACGATCTCACCCGAGAAATCTCTCGACGTGACATGGGCCTTTTCAGCCGGCACGCTTCGCCTGTTGGCTAATTTCGGCGATGGGATCGTGAATGGGCATGCGGATGAGCGTCTTCGCGTGCTCTGGTCGACCGGAGGCGCCGAGCTTGAGGACGCGAACCTTCGGCTTCCGCCATGGTCGGCCATCGTCATGAAGGAGACATCCGTATGAGCAAGCTGGACGCTCTGCTGGAGCGGATGGCCGCGCTCGTCGGCATTTCCCCGGATTACAGCGATGCCTTCGGAAAAAGGGTCGAGACGAGCTCCGACACCCGCAAAGCCCTGCTGATCGCTCTCGGGCTCGACGTCACGTCCGAGAAAGGGGCGCAGGAGAGCCTCAGGCGCCTGGATGAACTGAGGACGGGTCCGATCCCGGCAGTACTGCCCGTGGAAGCCGGGGCGCCCGCGAAGATCAAACTGCGCGGCTCTCCCGGAGCATCGGCCTGGACCCTCACCGAGGAAGGCGGAACCACTCACGAGGGTCGGCTCACAAAAGCCAGCCGTACTCTCGATCTGTTGCCCCTTCCGATGGGCTACCACCGGCTCCAGTTGGGCGACCGGGAGGCGACGATCATCGCCGCACCTGACAGGTGCTGGGAGCCCGACGCACTGAAGGGTGATGCAAGATTGTGGGGGCTGACGGCGCAGGTCTATTCCCTGCGCTCGGAACGCGATCTCGGGATCGGCGACTATTCGGACGTGGCTCTTACCGCAGAGAATGTCGGCCGTTTCGGCGGCGCGTTCCTGGGTCTCAGCCCGGTTCATGCGCTCTTCGCGGCGGATCGCTCCAAGATCTCTCCCTATTCGCCGTCCTCACGCCTGTTTCTCGAGTCTCTCTACATCGACCCGACGGTTGTCGACGGCTTCGCCGAGAGTGGCGCGCAGGGGCTGCTCGAAGGTTCGGACGTGGAGCAGCGTCTCGCCAAACTGCGCAGCGCTCAGCTCATCGACTATGCAGAGGCCTGGGCCATCAAGCGCCCCGTTCTCGATGCCCTCTGGTCCTGGTTCCAGAACTCCGGCAACAAGAGCGCTTTCGAGAAATTCCGCCGAGAAGGCGGCGAGGCTCTGGAAGCGCATGCGACCTTCGAGGCGCTCTCCGAGCATTTCCGGGCGCAGGGGCACTTCTGGACCGGCGAGTGGCCCCAAGCCTTCCGGTCAGTCCATTCAGACGAGGTCAGAGGGTTCCGATCCGAGGAAGCGGAGCGCGTCGCCTTCCATGCCTGGCTGCAATGGCTGGCCGACCGGCAGTTGGGACAGGCCGCCGAACGAGCCCGCGGGGCCGGACTTCCCATCGGGCTCTATCGCGACCTCGCCGTAGGATCGGATGGCGGCGGGTCCGAGATTTGGTCGACGCCGGAGCGCTATGCCCCTGGGCTGTCCATCGGCGCACCGCCCGACCCGCTAGGACCGCAGGGACAGGATTGGGGCCTGCCGCCCTTCAACCCGCTCACCCTGGAGGAGCAGGGCCTTGCAGCCTTCCGTGATCTCGTTTCGGCCAATATGCGCCATGCCGGCGCCATCCGCATCGATCATGCCTTTCAGCTTCAGCGTCTCTTCCTGATCCCGTCCGGTGCTCCCGCGTCGCAGGGGGCTTATGTTGATTACCCGTTCGAGGCCATGCTTGCGGTGCTGCGGATCGAGAGCCACCGTGCCCGCTGTCTCGTGATCGCCGAAGATCTCGGCACGGGGCCGGAAGGCTTTTCCGATGCAATCATGGAATCGGGCATCCTCAGCTACCGGGTCCTGCCCTTCGAGCGGGATGGATCCGCGTTCAAGAGGCCGCACCAGTATCCGCGGTCGGCCCTTGCCGTGATCACCACTCACGACCTGCCGACCTTCACCGGGTGGTGGCGTGGCCTCGATGTCGACCTGCGCCAGACCCTGGGCGTCTTCGACCCGAAGACCTCGGCTCAGGAGCGGGCCGCACGCAAGGCGGATAAGGCACATTTCGCCGAAGCGCTCTTGGAGGGAGGACTTCTGCCCTCGACCCAGGCACCGGAAGCACCGCCGCTGGAAGCGACCATCCGATACCTCGCCCGCACCTCATCGGTGCTCACGGCCGTGCAGATCGAGGACGCGTCCGGCGAGTTGAACCAGCCCAACATGCCCGGCATGGACGTTGGCCATCCCAACTGGCGCCGAAGGCTCTCGAGTACCGTCGAGGAGATCGTCGCCCCGGAGAGCCTGATGGCGAAGCTCGCTGTCGCCCTCACTGAAGAGGGTCGGGCCGCACGACCTCGCAGGAGCACCCTCGCCGCGCCGCCGCCCCGCGCCACGTACCGCCTGCAGTTCCACAAGGACTTCACGTTCGACGATGCCGTAAAGATCGTGCCTTATCTGGCAAGCCTCGGCATCAGCCATGTCTATTCCTCCCCCATTCAGGCGGCCGCCCCCGGATCCACTCACGGCTATGACATCGTCGACCACACGGCGATCAATCCGGAACTCGGCGGGGAAGATGCCTTCCGCCGGTTCTCGGAGGTTCTGAAGCAATACGACCTCAAGCTCCTCCTCGACATCGTGCCGAACCACATGGGCGTTGGTGGCCAGTCCAACGGCTGGTGGCTCTCCGTGCTGGAATGGGGGCGCTTCTCCCCCGTGGCTGACGCGTTCGATATCGACTGGGAGCGCCCCGGAGCTGACGGCAAGCTGATCCTCCCGTCCCTGGGCGGCCTCTACGGCGAGGTTCTCGAAAGAGGCGAGCTTCAGCTGAAGTTCGATCCTCAGGCAGGGTCTTTCAGCGTGTGGCACTGGGAGCACCGTTTCCCGATCTGTCCGACGACTTATCCCGAGATCCTCGATCGTGCTCTGGTATCGCTGAGCAACTCCGCCAAGGCCGGGAAGCTGCGGAGCATGACCGAGCGCCTGCGGGCCATGAGAGAGCTGGCCGCCGGCGGGAACGCCTCCTCGCTTCCGGAGGTGGCGGAGGGGCTGAAGCGTGATCTGGTACAGGAGGTTTCCGCTTCGTCGGATCTGCGGAAAGCTATTGACAGGGCCGTTGCGGCCTTCAACGGCAGCCCGGATGATGCGGGAAGCTTCGATGCCCTGCACCGCCTCCTCGAGGCGCAGGCCTACCGCCTCTCGTTCTGGCGGGTGGCATCGAGCGATATCAACTACCGCCGGTTCTTCGACATCAACACCCTGGCGGGCATCCGCGTCGAGATTCCGCAGATCTTCGAGAAGACCCACGAGCTGATCCTCCGTCTCGTGAACGAAGGTCTCGTTCACGGCCTCAGGATCGACCACATCGACGGCCTCGCCGATCCGGAGGGGTACGCCCGCTCCCTTCAGGAGAAGGTCGGACCGGGCTTCTATGTGGTGGTCGAGAAGATCCTCGAGCCCGGCGAAGCGCTGCGTCCCTGGCCCGTTGCCGGAACGTCGGGATACGACACCCTCAATCTGATCGACGGCGTGCTGACGGACGGACGATCGGGCGAAGATTTCGAGCGGATCTACCGCGAGGCATCGGGTCTCCAGGGCTCATACGAGGATCTCCTTAAGGAAGCCAAGGTCGAGATCACCGAGAAGAACTTCGCCAGCGAACTCGGGGCTCTGGTCTCCGACATCAAGGCCATCGCCGATGCCAGCCGCCGCACGCGCGACTACACGACCTTCGCCCTGCGCCAGGCTCTGGTGGAGATCGTCGCCACCTTCCCGATCTACCGCAGCTATCTGAAGGATGGCGAGCCCGCTGCCGAGGATGTGCGCCTGATCGAGGAGACGATCGAAGCCGCCAAGACCTCCAGCGCCCTTCCCGATCGGACCGTGCACGACTTCATCGCCTCGGCCCTTCTCGGGCGGGCAGAGGCCGGCGACTCTGGTGACGTGCGCCGCTTCCGCCGCCGTTTCCAGCAGCTCACAGGCCCGGTGATGGCCAAGAGCCTGGAGGATACACTCTTCTACCGCTATGCACGCCTGATCGCCCTGAACGAGGTGGGCGGCGACCCCGGCCATTTCGGCCTGTCGCCGACTGCTTTCCATCAGGCGAATGCGGATCGCGCGCGCAATTGGCCTCACGCCATGATCGCCACCGCCACGCACGACACCAAGCGCGGCGAGGATGCGCGAGCCCGGCTTCTCGCTCTCTCAGAGATGCCTGATGAATGGGCGAACGCCCTCGGTGTCTGGAAGGAGCTCGCATCCCCTCACCTGTCTGAGATCGACGGAATTCCAGCACCGGACGCAAACGATCAGGTCATGCTGCTCCAGACGTTGCTCGGTGCGTGGCCTCTGGAACTTCTGGAGAAGACCGACCGCAAGAGACTGGCCTCGTTCCAGGAACGGATGGAGGGCTACCTCACCAAGGCGCTTCGCGAAGCCAAGCGGCATACGAGCTGGGTTGCTCCGAACGATGCCTATGAGGAAGCCGCTCTTGGGCTCCTGAGAGCCGTTCTCCACCAGAACGGCCTTTTTCTGGAGCGTTTCGGCAGCCTTGCCCGGCGCCTCTCCGCATTGGGAATGCTGAACGGGTTGAGCCGCACGGTTCTCAAGCTGACGCTGCCTGGGGTGCCGGATATCTACCAAGGTACGGAGTTCTGGGATTTCGCCCTGGTCGACCCGGACAACCGGCGCCCGGTAGATTACGCAGCCCGCGCAAAGGCTCTGGAGAAGAGCGAACCGCTCACGTCGCTTATGAGCAACTGGGAAGACGGGCGGATCAAGCAGCGGATCACGGCTGCCCTGCTGCAGGACCGGATGCAATCACCGACTCTTTATGCCGAAGGTGACTATCAGTTGCTGGAAGGCGAGGGTGCGCATGCAGACCATCTTCTGGCTTATGTCAGGCAGCATGGGACGGATGCGCTTGCCGTCGTCGTTCCGCGTCTCTGGGCAGACTTGATGAAGAGCGATAATCCACCTGTCGACGCCGCAATTTGGGGTGACACACGCATTGAGCTTGCACAGGGGCATTGGCGAAATGTGATGACAGGGGACGATATTCTCATCGATCAGAGTCGGACGAAAGTATCCGGCCTGATGACGGAGGTCTCCTTCGCTATTCTCAGGCTGATGCCCTCATAGGCGGATACAAGTCAGCTGTGAGGCTAAAGAGCCGAACTTATAGTTCCGCTTGCAGGGGACTTCCTGCAGGCTCGTGCGTTGAAGAACACAGACATTTTGCCCCGTTTGGCTTCCGAGATCCCCCATGAATGACAAAGTCGATACCCGTGAGCAATCGCCGCCTCAGATCGTATCCCCGAACGTGCGGCGCACGTCGCGGGTGCGGGAAGGACTTCCTTATCCTCTCGGGGCCACATGGGATGGTCTGGGTGTCAACTTTGCGATCTTCTCCGCGAATGCCACGAAGGTTGAACTGTGCCTGTTCGACGAGAACGGCCAGCGGGAGATCGAACGGGTCGAGCTTCCGGAATATACCGACGAGGTGTGGCACGGCTACCTTCCGGATGCGCGTCCGGGCACGACTTACGGTTACCGGGTCCATGGCCCCTACGAGCCTACATCCGGTCATCGCTTCAACCCCAACAAGCTCCTGCTTGATCCTTATGCCAAGCAGCTCATCGGCGACTTGAACTGGAACCCGGCCCTTTTCGGATACACGCTGGGCTCTCCCGATGCTGACCTGTCCTTCGACAAGCGCGACAGCGCTCGGTTCATGCCGAAGTGCCGAGTCGTCGAGTCGGCTTTCACTTGGGCACGTGCCCGACGTCCGCAGATCCCCTGGGAACGTTCTATCATCTATGAGACCCATCTGCGCGGCTTCACCATGCAGCACCCGGCGGTGCCGAAGGAGTTTCGCGGCACGTTCTCGGGGCTCATGCAGCACGAGGTGATCGAGTACATCAAGAATCTCGGCGTCACAGCCGTCGAACTGTTGCCGATCCACGCTTTCGTGGATGACAGCTATCTCATCGAGAAGGGTCTCAAGAACTACTGGGGCTACAACTCGATCGGCTTCTTTGCACCTCAGCCGCGGTACCTTGCAACGCCCTTCGTCAACGAAGTGAAGGAGATGGTGAGCCATCTCCACGATGCCGGGATCGAGGTCATCCTGGACGTGGTCTATAACCATACGGCCGAAGGCAATGAGCTGGGACCGACCCTCTCCTTCAGGGGCATCGACAACGCCTCCTATTACCGGCTTGCGCCCGATCCTCGCTATTACATCAACGATACCGGCACTGGAAACACGGTCAATCTCAGCCATTCCCGTGTACTCCAGATGGTCACGGACAGTCTTCGCTACTGGGCGCAGGAGGTTCAGATCGATGGCTTCCGCTTCGATCTCGCGACGATCCTGGGCCGCGAGCCGCATGGCTTCGAGGAGGATGGCCGCTTCCTCGATACCTGCCGCCAGGATCCTGCGCTCAGTCAAGTCAAACTAATCGCCGAACCCTGGGATTGCGGACCGGGCGGCTATCAGGTCGGCCGCTTTTCTCCAGGTTGGGCGGAGTGGAACGACCGCTATCGCGATACGGTGCGCGCCTACTGGAAGGGTGAAGAGGGAAAACTGCCGGAACTCGCAGCCCGACTCACGGCATCGGCGGATATCTTCAACAAGCGCGGGCGACGGCCTTGGGCCTCGGTCAACTTCGTCACCGCCCATGACGGCTTCACCCTGAACGATCTCGTCTCCTACAACGATAAGCACAACGAGGCGAACGGCGAGGACAACAAGGACGGGCACGATCACAACCTCTCCTCCAACTATGGTGTGGAAGGCCCCACGGACGATCCTGAGATCCGCTCGCTGCGATCGCGGCAGATCCGCAACATGCTGGCCACCCTGCTCTTCTCGCAGGGGACGCCCATGCTGCTGGCCGGCGATGAATTCGCCCGGACGCAGCAGGGCAACAACAATGCCTATTGTCAGGATAACGAGGTGTCCTGGATCGACTGGGAGGGAATCGACGAGGATGGAGTCGAACTGCTCGAGTTCACCCGCAAGCTGATCCAGCTGCGTCAGAACCTGCCGATCCTGCGGCGCGGTCGCTTCCTCTCAGGCGTCTACAACGAGGAACTCGACGTCAAGGACGTGACGTGGCTCACGCCTGCCGGGGACGAGATGACGCCGGAGAACTGGGAAGATCCCAATGCGCGCTGCATCAGCATCCTGCTGGATGGCCGCGCTCAACCGACCGGCATTCGCAGGCGTGGTACGGATGTGACCCTCCTTCTCATCCTGAATTCTCATAACGACGTGGTGAAATGCACCTTGCCGGAGGTGGTCGGCGGCGAGGCATGGATGTGCCACATCGACACCAACCAGCCGGACCTGGACACTCCGGCGGAATTCGGCTTCGGCAAGGTCTACACAGTCACGGCGCAATCCCTGCTGCTGTTCCAGCTGAAGCCTGTCAAGCAGCCGAAGCCCGAGAAGAGGAAGAGCGCCTGATACGGGGCTCTTCTAAAGCATCGATCCTAAATGTGGGGTTCACTCTTAGGATCGATGCTTCCTCCTGAGCCGGGAGCAGCGCTGGTGCGAAAACCGGATCCACGTTTCCGCACGATGCTCTCAGTGATCTCACGTCAAATGCAGGATCGGTACAGGTCCGCATACTGCTTTGCCGGTCGCCGCCAACTCACATCCGCGCTCATGCCGTTGCGCTGCAGGCTCCGCCACGCCTCTTTTTTATGCCAAAGAGTTTTTGCCCGCTTGAAGGCATCCGTCAAAGGCGAGAGCGCGACGGGTCCAAACTGGATACCCGTTGCCACAGAGGCAGCGATCGCCAGCTCATTGGCATCGATTACCGTATCGGCCAATCCCCCCACCCGGGAGACGATGGGAACGCTCCCGTAGCGCATGGCGCACAGCTGCGTCAGGCCGCAGGGTTCGAATCGCGACGGTACCAGCAAGGCATCGCTGCCGCCCTGTATCAGGTGAGCCAGCGCCTCGTCATAGCCGAAGAAGCATCCGACCTGACCCGGATAGATGATGCTGGCTGTCCGGAAGCTGTCCTCGAGGGTTTTGTCTCCGGATCCCAGCAGTGCGAGTTGCGCTCCATCTGAAAGAAGCCCCGAGAGGCCGGCGAGCACGAGGTCGAGCCCTTTCTGCTCGGACAGACGGCTGACGACGCCGAAGAGCATCGCCTCTGGGTCCTGTTTCAAGCCCAGACGCTTCTGCAGAGCCGTCTTGTTGACGATACGGGCATCGAGGTTGTCGCGGTTGTACGTCTGTCCGAGCTGCGCATCCGTCGTGGGATCCCAGACCTCGTCATCGATTCCGTTGAGAATGCCGGACACGACGCTCGATCGCGCCCGCAGCAATCCATCGAGCCCCATCCCGCCTTCAGGCGCCTGAATTTCCTTGGCATATGTCGGTGAAACGGTCGTTATTCGATCCGCATGCTGCAGGCCAGCCTTCAGGAAGCCGATCTGCCCATAATACTCGACACCATCGATCGTGAAGGTGCTGGCCGGCAGCCCCAGTTCGAACAACAGGTGTGGGGGAAAAACACCCTGAAAGGCGATGTTGTGGATCGTCACGACTGTTGCAGGGCGCGGGCCTTCCGTGAGGCTCAGGTAGATGGGTGCGAGGCCCGCCTGCCAATCATGGGCATGGATCACATGGGGTACGAAGCCCGGTACCAGCCCTTGGCCGATATCGGCCGCCGCCCGAGCAAGAGCCGCGAAGCGGCGCGCATTGTCCGCCCAGTCCCGGCCATCTGGTGCAAGATAGGGAGAGCCGGGCCTGTCGAAGAGATGCGGAGCATCGATGACGAAGAGATCCAGATTTCCTGCCCTTCCCGACAGCAGGCTTGCCGTTCCGCCGAAAAAGCCCGGGTAGCGATGGACGACCTCTGATCCATCAAGAGCCTTCAGCACGGATGGGTATCCCGGAACGAGCGTGATGACCGTCACACCCTCCGCTGCAAGGGCGGACGGGAGGGCACCGGCGACATCGGCCAGTCCGCCTGTCTTGATGATGGGAAAAATCTCCGAGGCAACGGAGAGAACGTTTAGAGGCCTCATCCGGCCAATCTCTCGATCATCGGCTTTGTGATGAGGCTGATGCCCTTCTCGGTGCGGCGGAACCGTTGGGCGTCGAGTTCGGGATCCTCGCCGACAACGAGCCCATCAGGGATGCGCACGCCTCGATCCACGACGACATTCCTGAGCCGCGCACCCTTTCCGACATCCGCATAGGGTAGAATGACGGCTCCTTCGACCGAGGCGAAGGAATGGAGATGCACGCCCGTGAAGACCAGCGACTGGCGCAGGGACGCTCCCGACACGATGCAGCCGCTGGAGACGAGCGAGTTGATGGCGTGACCGCGGCGCCCTTCCTCATCGTGAACGAACTTCGCCGGCGGCCATGTTTCCGTGAAGGTCGAGATCGGCCAGTCGTGATCATAGAGATCGAGAGAGGGGACGATCGCCGTAAGATCA
Source organism: Microvirga sp. jy35 (assembly GCF_056148915.1). Taxonomy (NCBI): domain Bacteria; kingdom Pseudomonadati; phylum Pseudomonadota; class Alphaproteobacteria; order Hyphomicrobiales; family Methylobacteriaceae; genus Microvirga; species Microvirga sp. jy35. Next base: position 105,494 of record NZ_JBWBEW010000011.1, read on the forward strand.
ATATTGGCCTCCCAATACGCATCCACGGTCCCCACATCGCGCCAGTAGGCCTCCGCGTCGCTCCCGCCGGCCTCCGCTCCGGAGCGGACGCACGAGCGCGTGAAGCGATGCGCCACGGCTTTACCGTGCTGAACGAGATACGGGATGATGTCCTTCCCGAAGTCCCGGTTGGAGCCGGGAGTATCCGCATCGCGTCTCAGCTGATCGAAGAGGAACCGGGTATTGAAGACATAGATGCCCATGCTCGCCAGGGCCTTGCTCGGGTCGTCTGGCATGCCGGGTGGATCGGCGGGTTTCTCAAGAAAGGAAACGATGCGATCCGTCTTGTCGACGGCCATCACGCCGAAGCCGGTCGCCTCCATGCGCGGCACCTCGAGGCAGCCGACGGTCACGTCCGCCTCCATGTCGACGTGCTGCCGCAGCATGAGCTCGTAGTCCATCTTGTAGATGTGATCACCCGCCAGGATGATGATGTACTCGGGGTCGATACTCGCGATGATGTCGATGTTCTGATAAACCGCATCAGCCGTGCCCTCGTACCACATGGTTTCCGAGACACGCTGGCTGGCCGGCAGGATATCGAAGCTTTCGTTCCGCTCGGCTCGAAAGTAGTTCCAGCCCCGCTGCAGATGGCGGATAAGGCTGTGGGCCTTGTACTGCGTCGCGACTCCGATGCGCCTGATGCCGGAGTTCAGGGCATTCGACAGCGCGAAATCGATGATGCGTGTGTTGCCGCCGAAATAGACGGCGGGCTTGGCGCGAATGTCAGTCAGTTCCATCAACCGGCTGCCGCGCCCCCCGGCGAGAACATACGCCATGGCATGACGAGCGAGAGGTGCGTAGGGAACGCTGGAATTCGGCAAGACCGGGTCCTCACATCAAAGGCAGTCACCTGACTATATAGAGGCCGGAATGGCTGCTGGTACTTGTCGCATGCTCGACATCAACGGAGTTCCCGCCCGAGAGCCTCCGACCGTAGGTCGAAGGCTTGTCTTCTGATCGTGCTCAGGTCACCCGAGTTGACCGCCTGCGCTTCGGCGGCGCCTGAAGATCGCCGCTTTCCTCCGCCGGAGCCGGGGCGGGACTGCGCCTCTTGCGGGTCTTCGGTGCGGCCGGAGGAGCCTCATCGGCCGTCATGCTGGTCATGCCCAGGGGGGCAGGATCGATGAGCGACGGAGGGTGGGTACCGGATTCTTCGCTGCTTTGGCCGAGGATTTCCTGCTCAGCCTGATACCAATACTCGTCAGCCCGATCAGGGAGAGCCCCGTGCCGCATCCAGAGCTCGTAAGCCCGTTCACGGATTTTGTTCTCAAGTTCCTTGTCCATGGTCGCCCTTCAGTCCTGATGTCATGCCCCAGCCCGATGAAGCGCAGAAAAAGGCCAGCCGGACCATCCAGCCGCCATTCGTGCGGTCATCGTGCAAACTGTGTAAATTATTAGGCGCTTCATTGGATTGGCAACGGCAAAGGCTGGAATCCGCGCAAATGTCTGCTCAGAGATCGGACAGGCCCGCCGAAATTTCAGGCGCCTTCAGGAGCCTTGAAGCGGGCGACCCTGTACACGTACCATGCAGCCAGCCCCGCAAAGACGATGTTCGAGACGGGGTTCAGCCATTCAGAGACCTTCTCGTACTGGCTCTCGAGGAGATACCCGGCGCCCGCAAGGAGAAAGGTCCAGAGCGCCGTTCCCAGGGAACTCCACAGCAGGAAGGTGGAAATCGGAATACAGTTCACCCCGGCCGGGACGGAGATCAGGGAGCGGATCGCAGGGATCAAGCGCCCGAAGAACAGAGCGAACGCCTGATGACGGGAGAAGAAGGCTCGGGCCTGATCCACCTCATCCGGGTGCAGGGTCAACCATCGCCCGTGCTTGGCGGCGAATCGCTTCAGACGCTTTGGTCCGATCCAGCGGCCGATCAGAAACCAGAAATAGGCGCCGCCGAGTGAGCCGATCGTGCCCGCAATGGCAACTCCCAAGAAGCTAAGCGTACCCTGGGCGGCGGAAAAGCCTGCCAAGGGCATGATGACCTCCGAGGGGATCGGCGGAAAAACATTCTCGAGCAACATGAGCAGGGCAATGCCAGCATACCCGGTTTTCTCGATAAGGCTCACCATCCAGTCGAACACGCTTGTCACCACTTCTGAATAGACACAGTAAAACTGCGATGCAGGCTCGGTTTGCAAGCCCGTTCCGCTCTGGGCAACGATTTTGGAGCGCTCTGTTTCCACCCGGAACCTTGGCCTCGGTTTCCGAGTTGGCACAGGACTGCGTTTAGGATCTTTTTCGCGTGCAGCTTCTGGAAGAAACAACGAGCCGGCAAGAACTCCAGTTTGCCCAGGCATCCCTGCTGTTTCCTCAGGGCTCGATCCTGCGTCCAGAGCAGAACTGCTGGCGCGTCGCCCAGGCCAATCGTGCATCGATCCTGATCGACGGCGCTCCTTATTTTGCCTGCCTGGAAGCGGCCCTGCGCCATGCGCGCCGTTCGATTCTCATCATCGGGTGGGATTTCGACGGCAGCATCCGCCTGCGCCCGGACGTCAGTGCCGAGGATTCGCCCCCGCTCGGTCCCTTGCTTCGCACTCTCGTCGAGGCGAAGCCGGATCTCGAGGTCAGGATCCTGGTATGGAGCGTGGCCGTCGTGCATGCCCCCGGGGCCCCCGGTCCGCTCATATTCGGCGCCGACTGGCAGGACCATCCGCGCCTCCAGGTCAAGCTCGACACCCATCATCCGCTTTATGCCGCCCACCACCAGAAGATCGTCTGCATCGACGATGCCTTGGCCTTCGTTGGCGGCATGGACCTGACGGTCGAGCGCTGGGACACCCATCGCCATGCCTGCGACGACCCGATCCGGGTGAAGGATGATGGGAGCATCTACGAACCGGTCCACGATCTTCAGATGGCCGTCGACGGCGAAGCCGCAAGATCCGTCGCTGAGGTGGGTTATGGCCGCTGGAGGCTTGCAACAGGGGAAGACCTGAGCCCGATCCCATCGGGTGGCGATGACCCTTGGCCGGAGGACCTTGCGGCCGATTTCATCGACGTGCCTGTCGCCATTGCCCGGACCTATCCGGCCTGGGGAGACCAGCCTGCCGCCCAGGAAGCTGCAGCCCTGACTCTCGATGCGCTCTCCGCCGCCAGGAAGAGCATCTACATCGAGGCGCAGTACATGACCTCTCCCCGTATCGGCGACGTTCTCGAACAACGCCTGGCCGATCCTGAAGGGCCGGAGATCGTCGTGATTCAGACGCATGAATCCCACGGCTGGGCCGAGGAGCTGGTCATGGGGACGAATCGGGACAGGTTGATCCGGCGTCTGCGCAAATGCGATCACTATGATCGCCTGCGCGTCTATTACCCGGTCATCCCCAATGGTGCAGGCGGCGAATGCCAGGTGCTCATCCACTCCAAGCTCATCATCGTCGACGACGTGTTCCTGCGCATCGGCTCCTCGAACCTGAACAACCGCTCCATGGGCCTCGACAGCGAGTGCGACCTCGCCATTGAGGCGACAACCGACGAAGAGCGTCGGACCATCGCCAGCCTGAGAGACCGGCTCATCGCCGAGCACCTCGAGACGCAGCCGGATACCTTTACCGAGGTTCTGGCAGGAGCGGACGGGTCCGTCATCCTGGCCATTGATCAGCTCAATACCGGAACGCGCGGTCTGCGTGCATTCGGGGCCATGGCGGATCAGGGGCCGGATGCCCCGGCACCAGGAACCGGCCTCCTGGATCCCCTGGAACCTTTCGAGCCGCTTTCCCTGTTCCGCCGCCGCAAGGAATGACGCCTACACCTTCAGGGAGCCGGGAGCGTCTCCTTCATACCCTGAACCCCGGGCCCGCAGGACCAGCTCGGTTAGGGCAAGCAGAGCGCCCCCAAGGCATAGCGGCACGAGGAAGTAGACGAACCGGAACACCAGAAGCGGCCCGATCAGGTCGTTCTGCGGGAGAAGATACATGACGACGCTCTCGATCACGCCAAGTCCTCCGGGCACATGGCTGACCAGCGCCGTCGCGTTGGCGATCACATAGACGGATGCCACGCCCAGATACGCGACGTCCGCCACGGCCGCAAGGGTCTGGTGAAGGCATGCGGCGACAAAGGCGAAGTTGATGGACCCGATCAGGACCTGTCCGGCGGCGAGCCGGAAGGCGGGGATCTCCAGCGACCAGCGCCGGATCCGCAAGGGCCTGCGCACGAAAGCGGACAGGAAAAGATAGATCGTCGGTACAGCAAGGCAGCCCAGGCCAAGGGCGATAATGACCGGAAGGGTCAGCCCTGTAATTTCCACGGCAAGCTCGGAGCGCAGGAGCAGGGCTGCCCCGCCCAGCGTCAGCAGGCCAAGCCCTACGGTGATTCCGCAGAAGACGACGACTTTTGCCACCTCGCCTGCGGTAAGCCCCCAGCGGCTGTAGAAGCGATAGCGCACCGCACCGCTGCTCAGGGCAGCCAATCCGATGTTGTGACCCAGGGAAAGGGCTGTAAAGGAAGCCAGGGCCGCCTTCGGATAGGGAAGCGGCTGGCCGACATAGCGCAGGGCCAGATAGTCGAAGAAGGTCAGGGACAGATAGCTTGCTGCGGCAAATCCTGCGGCACCCAGGAGCCTCGGAACGGGAACGGCGGTGACGGCAGCGATCAACTCGTCCAGGCTGTAGCGGCTCAGCGTGCGGTAGAGCAGGAAAGCCGCCAGGCCGACGGCGGCCGCAGCGATCAGATACTTCCAGTTCCGCATTCCTTCTCCTCATCAGCGTCGTGGCCGTGTCGGCAAACGGCTCCGCTCCCTAGATCTCAACGCGGAGGCCAGGCCTGCGATCCCTCAAATGCCTCACCCGAGGGTGTGGGCCATGGTGGCCTGGTGCGCCTTGACGCGAACGATCTGGAACTCGACGAGAAGCGGGAGATGATCCGACGCGATGCGGGCCAGGGGCGTCCTGACAGCTTCGACCCGCTGGACGGCGATCCCGCGACTGACGAAGACGTGGTCGATGCGCAGCATCGGCAAGCGCGACGGAAAGGTCGCCTTGGGCCTGGGAAGTCGCGCCAGGGCCTGCGCGTCCAAGAGATGCGCAGTGAGGCGCTGATAGGCGCGCGATCGCGGCATGGCGTTGAAGTCCCCCAGCAGGATCGCCGGCTCTCGACAGGCATGATGGCGGAGCCAATGCGGGCCAAGCAGGGCATTCACCTGCGCAAGCCGCTCATGGCGGCTCAGGCCCAGATGCGTATTAATGATCTGGACATCGGCGCCTCCGAAGTTGACCGAGGCCCAGAGAGCCCCTCTCGGCTCGAGGCGCGGCTTTCCCGCCAGGCCCGGCAGAGCCTCCGCCTTGATGAGCTTCGAGGGTCTATGGGTCAGGATGGCGTTGCCGTACTGCTCTTCCAGCACCCGCATGCTGGCATGGAAATGCACATGCATCCCGAGCGCCTGGGCGATTGCATGAGCCTGATCGACACCCCCTGTCCGGACCCTGCCCACATCGAGTTCCTGCAATGCGACAACGTCAGGTTCGTAGGTTGCAATCACATCGGCGATTCGCCCAGGGGATAACTGCCCGTCCGTGCCGAGGCAGCGGTGTACGTTGTAGGTCAGGATTCGCGGCACTTCGCCCCCTGTCGACAGATGCCCGAAGGGAGCGCCCTGCTCCACCGGCTGGTTCCTATGCAGATGGAACCAGAACTCCCACCAAAGGGGCCTGGATCCATCCAAGCTCGGCTTTTAGCTGGATATTGTGTCAGGCGCTCCAGAGCAAACCCACGAGACCGGGGGAGACGGATCCGGTTACATGACCAGACATGGAACGGGGACCGTGCGTACATCCGGCAACGGTCCCCGCCTCCTCGACCGGATGCAGCCGCAACCGGATTCCCCATCATAGTCCAGACGCCGGAGGCCGTATCAGAGCATAGGAGGTAGGAGGCCTCCCCCTGTCGGGCGAATGTCCGAAAGGATGCCGGGAGCCCGCCCCCGCAAGCGCAAGGAAGCGGGAAAAAAGAGATTCCCGCTCCTGCCCCGGCGCGCTATGGCATGCCCATGGTAGGCAGTTGGAGCTGACATGGCTGAGATGTTCTCTCTTCAGAAAGACAAGATTCGCGTTCTCTTGCTCGAGGGGGTGAACCAGAGTGCAGTCGATCTGATCAAGGCGGCGGGCTACACCAACCTGACCCATCTCAGGACCGCGCTAAATGAGGACGAACTCATTGAAGCCCTGCAAGGGATCCACCTCCTCGGCATCCGCTCCCGCACCCAGCTGACGAGCAGAGTTCTGAAAGCGGCGAACCGACTGATCGCCGCCGGGTGCTTCAGCGTCGGCACGAACCAGGTCGATCTGGAGGCCGCCAGGCAGGCCGGCATTCCCGTCTTCAACGCGCCGTTCTCCAATACCAGGAGCGTGGCCGAACTGGTGATCGGGGAAATCGTCATGCTCCTGCGGCGGACCTTTCCCAAATCTGTCGCCGCTCATGGAGGCCAATGGGACAAGTCTGCGGCCGACAGCCATGAAGTGCGCGGCAAGACGCTAGGCATCGTCGGCTACGGCAATATCGGCTCGCAGCTCTCCTATCTGGCGGAAGCGATGGGCATGCGCGTGATCTTCTTCGATCAGACCGACAAACTCCGCCACGGCAACACGGAGCCCGCCGACAGCCTGCAAGCCCTGCTGAGCCAGAGCGACATCGTCAGCCTGCACGTGCCGGAAACACCTGCAACGCACGGGATGATCGGCCAAGCCGAGATCGCCGCGATGAAGAAAGGTGCCTATCTCATCAACAACAGCCGCGGCACGGTGGTCGATCTCGAAGCATTGGCCGAGGCTTTGCGGAGCGGGCATCTTCGGGGAGCAGCCGTCGATGTGTTTCCCGTGGAGCCTGCATCCAACAAAGAGCCTTTCATCACGCCGTTGCAGGGGCTCGACAACGTTATTCTGACACCACATATCGGCGGATCGACGGAGGAGGCGCAGGAGCGCATCGGTGCAGAAGTCGCCAAGAAGCTCACCGATTATTCCGATGTGGGCACCACAGTCGGGGCCGTGAACTTTCCGCAGGTACAGCTGCCGTCGCGTCCTACAGGCACCCGCTACATTCATGTGCACAGGAACATGCCAGGAATGCTCGGACGCCTGAACAATGCGTTCTCCCAACGCGGCCTCAACATTACGGCTCAGCACCTGCAGACCGATGGCGAGCTCGGTTATGTAGTGATCGAGGTGGAAGGTCAGCCAGAGCAGAGTCGGGAGACTCTGGACGAGATCCGAGCGCTGGAGGGAACCATTCGCGCCAGACTGCTCTATGCCCGCGGGTAGCCGCATGAGACGCAGGACGCTTGATCTCTCGAATGACCTTCATGGAGCATTCGTGCTCAAGGCATGATACCGTCGGTTGCGCCATCTCCTTCATGGGAAGGATGGAGTTCTCTTCCGGGCGAAAGCAGGAACGTGATTGCCGGTGATCAGGTGAAGTTACGTCATTTCATGCAGCAGGCAGTGACCAGGCTCGCCCGTACAATCGGGTTTCCCCGCATCGTTGCGGATAAGTCGGAGCCTGTACTCGGGGATCCTTTGGCCTCGACTGCAGCCCCCGAGCCGATTGAGGGCGCCCAGCCCTCGTCCGCGGCGATGAGCCAATCGCTCAAGCCTCCACAGACCGACGGTCAAGACAATCCTCGTCCCTCCATTCACGCCCAACTGGAACGCTTCAGCGACATGAACACCTCCGTAGATACCCTGGCCGAGCAGATGCTCACTCTCGTCGAGATCGTCTCGGCCCAGGAGAGAGACATCAAGGCGCTCAAGGAGCAGTGTCGCGTGCTGGAGGAGCATGACCAGGCAATTGCGGTGGCGTTCTCGACCTTCTTTCACGTTCTGTCGGCAGGGCGCGTTGCGAAACTGAGCGAGATTGCCACCATCCTGAACCACATCATCAAGGTTGCCGAACAGGAGGGACGTCCGGCGGCATCCATCAAGTTCCTCCAGGACCTGGCCGGCATGCTCCCTGAGGATCATCGCTGATCCCTTTCTCACCTCAATTTACCCTAGGCTGCAGGCCTGAATCCCAGGAAAGGATGCTGCGCTTAAGGAGCTGTTAACCCTGCTGTTTCACACTTCAAGAACCGCCGCAATGGAGCCACGTCGAGCGTTTCGGCCTGCACACCGGGCCCACCGCCGTGCGGCCTTCGACTGTCGGCAGGCCAAAGGCGAAGGAAGCTGGCGATGTTGACGGACAGGGCAGGAGCGACGATCGAAACGGCGATCGCCCGGCATGTCGCCAGCGTCTTCGAGCATGCGAGACAGGGAACCACTGCCGCGCGGATCCGCCGCCGCATTGCGGACGACTTCGAACCGGCCCAACTTCAAACCGGGCAGGACAATCAGCCTCCCGCTCTCGTCGCCCTCCATCGCCGGATCGTCGCAGCCTTCGCGCCTATCGAAAGGGCTTACGACACTCCAGACCGCTTCTCCGAACTGGCGAACCTCAGAGGGATCCTTGAACGGCGGCGCAGCTTGCAGCAGGTGATCGAGCAGAACCATAGGCTCGAATATGCCAGGAGCCAGCTCCTGATCGAACGGCATCAGCTCTTCCTGAAGAACGAATTCACCGAAGGATTCGGACGCATCGAGGCGTGGATCCTGTCGATTGCGTTCCTGTCCCTCGTGCTTCTGGATGGCGTCAGCATCCTCTGGGCACTGCCTCTCCTCGTGCTGAGCGTCGGCAGAGCCTGGCATCTCGACAAACAATGCAAGCGCCGCTTGGAAAAGATCTCAGAAATCGACTCTCTGATCGGGCGGATCGAGCATGCCCCTTGCTAAGGAATGATCTTAGGAACGTTCGAGAACGGCTGACGCGATCGCAATATCCTGAACGGCAAGTCCCGAGAACGTCGAGACCGTGATATGTTCGGCTGCAGTTCGACCTTTGACCGCTCCGGAGACGATTTCGCCAATCTCGACGATGCGGCTCATGGCTGCATCATCTCCGCCGTAAGCGTGCCAGAGCTCCCCTCGCGACCGGCCCTGGGCCCTGCTGTCCGTCACGACGAGATCAGCCCGCATGATGACTGATGGATCGAGTTCCTGCTTGTCGGCACTGTCGGCGCCGATTGCAGTGATATGAGTACCGGGCTGAATGTCGGATTCCTGCAGAAGAGGCTGCCGGCTTGCCGTCGCAGTGACGATCAGACGGCAACGGGATGCGACCTCGGCGGAAGAACGCGCGACCTCGACGGAAAATCCCTTGTCCCGCATTGTGCGGGCGTAAGATGATACGTGATCCGGATTGCGCCCCCACACCACAACCTGCCGGGTCGGGCGAACGGCTTGGAGTAGTTGAACTTGCAGTTCCGCCTGAATGCCGGTCCCAAGCACGCCGATGGCCTTGATCTGCTCAGGCGCGAGATGCTTGGCCGCGACGGCTCCCGCCGCCGCCGTTCGCAGGTCCGTCAGACGCCCGCGGTCGTTGAGCACGGCCGCCAGTTCTCCCGTGTCTTTCTTGAAGACCAGCAGAAGACCGTCGCTGCTGCTCAAGCCGAGCGAGGGATTGTTCCAGAAGCCGGATGCGATCTTGATCACATAGGTATCGCCCGCCTTCAGGTAGCCATACTTGATGTGGACCTCGCCCGGTGGATCCTCGAACAGGAGCTCACCAGGCGGCGGGATCACGGCCTCACCGCGCGAGAAGGCCGCGAAAGCCTCTTCCATCAGGCGTACGAGATCGATCCCCTTCAAACGCTGCTCGATCTGCGATGGGTTCAGAAATGTGATCGGACCTGCGGCGGCCATGGTTCTTACCTCTGGCCGTTCAGGACTGAGAAAATCTTGTCGCAGTCGAAATTTGCGCCGCAGAGCACGACGACGTTCCTCTGCCCCTTGCAGCGGCCTGCAACCTTAAGGAACCCGGCCAAAGCAAGGGCCGCCGCACCCTCCACTATCTGGTTCTCCTTGAAGGCCAGATCTCTGAGAGCGCTGGCGATCTCCGCCTCCGTGCAGGTGACGACTTCATCGACGACCGAGACGGCGAGCGGCAGCGTGATGCTGCCCTCATCCATCCCCCCAGCGACGCCGTCAGCAAGCGTGTCGCGATGCTCGGTCTCGACAACACGTCCGGCTCTCATGGATGCCGCCAGAGCAGCCGAATTCAGAGCCGCTATGCCGTATACCCGGGTCCTGGGACTGAAGCTCTTGAGAACGGACCCGATTCCACCGATCAACCCGCCGCCCCCCATGGCGATGAAGATATTGTCGATGCTCTCCGACTGCTCGAGCAGTTCGAGCCCGATGGTCCCCTGCCCGGCGATGATCTCGGGATCATTGTAGGGGGACACATAGACGAGCCCTCGGGATGCCGCCTCCTCCTGCGCGTGAAGCTCTGCCAGACCGCTCTCCGCACCATGCAGAACGACGTTCACGTTGAAGGAGCGGATGCGGTCGAGCTTGGCTCGCGCTACGGTTTCAGGCAGTACCACCGTCAGTGCCTGACCGATCGATGCTGCCGCCTGTGCCGAAGCGATGCCATGATTGCCCGATGATGCCGTGATGACTTCGCGATCGATGCCGAGCGACGTCATCTTGCTCGCCGCTCCTCGGATCTTGAAGGAGCCGGTGAGCTGAAAGTTCTCGGCCTTGAAGAAGACCGACGAGCCCGTTTCCCGTCCGATCTGCCGCGACGGGAGCAAGGGCGTCTCATAGATATGGCTGCGGATCCGCTGGCGTGCCTGCACCGATCGGGCAGCAGCCTCAAGAACGATGCTGATCAAGGCGTTTCTCCGTCTTGCTGCTGTTCAGGCTTCGATGGGCCTCTCATCCGAATCGCTCTTTCCGAAAGCCTTGCAAGGATCGCGGCAGAGCACTCGATCATCCGCTCGAACTGGCTGATGATGATGTTCTCATTGGGCGAGTGCAGCATGGCTCCATGATGGGTGACGCCGAGGCCGACGATCTCTGCGCCTAGTTGTTCGACGAAGGGGTGGGCGGTGCCCGAGGCCGGCGAACTCGGCTGAATGATGGCCGATTGCCCGAAATGCGCCTCCAAGGCCTCTTTCGCGTCCTGAACGAACCAATGATCGGTTGCCGATCGGACAGGTTTTACGTTGGCATCATGAACGATGAGTTCGATGTCCTCGAAGCCGTGCCTGTCGAGATGTGCGCGCAGAAGCGTGACGATGCGCTGCGGGTCCTGATCGGGCACGAGGCGGAGATCGATCTTGACCGAACCCTCCGCAGGCAGAACGGTCTTTGCGCCTTCGCCTGCATAGCCCCCCGAGAAGCCGTTGACATTCATGCACGGCTCGAAGTTGACGGCACGGTAGAAGTTCGTGGCATCCACTCCGTCGAGAAGCCTCTGGGCACCTGTCGCCTCCACCAGGCTGTCGAGGGAGTAAGGAGGAGTCTCGGCGAGTTTCCTGTCGCTTGGGGCAAGCTGCCGGACGGCATCATAGAAACCTTCGACCAAGATGCGTCCTGACTTGTCGCGGAGCGACGACGTTGCGGCTGCAAGCCTCCAAAGCGGGTTGTCGAAGACGGCACCGAGGCTCGAATGCAGATCGGCCCCTGCCGTTCTGGCGCGCAGTTCAATCGCCATCACGCCCTTGAAGCCGCAGAGGATGATCGGGCGCCCGCTTGCGTCGATCTCTCCGTATTCCCACCAGCAGATTTCGACCGCCTCGCGCTCGAAGCGGCGCTTCAGGAAGGCTTCGAGCGACGGACTGCCGATCTCCTCCTCGCCATCGACGAGCCAGATGAGCCTGAACGGCAAGGGGCCAGGATGCCGCTCCCGGAACAAGCGCCAGCCCGCGAGGCGGCTGATGAACTCCCCCTTGTCGTCGGCGACGCCGCGTCCGTACCAGCGACCGTCCCGCTCGGTCATCTCGAAGGGAGGAGAGTTCCATAACGACGCCGGATCTTCGGGCTGAACGTCGTAATGGTTGTAGATCATGATTGTGAGCGGACCGCTGCCGATCTCGCCGACCACGAACGGGCCCACGTCTCCCGGTCGGATCTCCGTATCGAAGCCCCCCTCGACCAGCAGATCGCGAACGACCTCGGCGCATTCGACGAGCTTTTCGCCCCGCGCGCTGACGGATGAAACGGCCACGAGACGGCGGAGCTCTTCGCGTGCCTTCAACAGATGGTCGTGCGGCAGCATCGCGTTGACCCCGCCTTCAAGCCAAGCCGCGGCGGGCGAGGAAGCTGTCGAGGCGGGCGAGCCCCTCCACGAGGTGTTCGGTCTTCACGCCGATGCCGACCCGGATGTGGTTCTCGATCCCGAACCAGCTTCCGGCCACCACGAAGACGCTTTCCTCTTCCCGGAACGCATTGGACAGAGCCTCCGAGGGCATATCGAATTCATAATGCAGGAAGGCCATGCCGCCGGCGGCAGGACGCTGCCAGGACCAGCGGTTCCGCTTCTCGATCCAGCGCTGGACGACGTCCGCGTTCTCGCGCAGCAGGGCCCGTCCCCGGGCCAGGATGCGTTCGCGGTTCCCCGGCTCCATCACGGCTGCACCGACGATCTGGCTGAGAATCCCGCTGCCGATGGTGGTGTAGTCCTGCCGCTCTGCAGCTTCCTCGACAACCTCCTCAGGCCCGACGATCCAGCCGAGGCGCAGCCCCGGACAGGCGAAGGATTTAGACAGGCTGCTGGTGACGATGACGCGGTCGTAGCTTCCATAGAAGGTTTCCGTCTCCGCCCCGTCGATCTCGCCGCCGCGATAGATCTCGTCGACCATAAGCCAGGCTCCTGCCCTGCGCGCGGTCTCCAGCAGAACCTCTCGGCTGCGAGGCGAGAGAACGGCACCCGTCGGGTTGCCCGGATTGGTCACGGCAATCAGCTTCACGCCCCCGTTCGCTGCCTGCGCGAGCGCAGCCGGATCGATCTGCCATCCCTGATCCGGAAGGAGAGGCAGCCGCTGAACATTCATGCCAAGAGCGCGTCCGAGGCCATCGACCTGCATGAAGTTGGGAACAGCGAAGAGAACCTTGTCACCCGGATCCACCATGGCCATCAGGGTGATCATCGTTGCTTCCGAGGAGCCGTTGGTCACCAGGACGTTGGAGGCCGACGCACCCGGATACCAGCTCGCGATCGCGGATCTCAGATCGGGCCTGCCATCCGTCCAGCCATAGCCGAGCGGCAGGCGCAGCAGCGCCTGCGCGGAATCCGCCGGCATGATCTCCTCGATGGTGCAAGGATGCACGCCGCTTTCGGTGAGATTGATCTCGACGCCGTTCTCGAAGAGCGTCTGGTTCCGTTCCATGAGGAAGGTGTCGAACTGCACGATTGCTCCAATCAGGAAATGACAGCGCTCAGGCGCCGACCAGACCCGGACCATGGCAGGAGAGATTTTAAACCGTCAAGTCCAATTTGGACTTTCGTGTCTAATTCCATGATGCTACAGAGCCTTGATATCTTGCTCAGCCTGACGGGGATTCCATGGAAATCGAAGAGTTCACTCTCGAGCGCATTCAATCGCTCTATGAGAACACGGTCGAGTACAACCTGTCCGACAGCGGCGTGCATCCCTACTCCCTGCGTGAACTCCTGACGCCAGAGCAACAGGAACAACTGCTCGACGTGGAACTGGGCTACGGCTGGACGAACGGGCGCGTGGAGCTGCGGCAGGCCATCGCCCGGCTGTACAGCAACAGGACAGACGACGAGGTGATCGTCACCAATGGTTCGGCCGAGGCAAACTTCCTCCTCGTGATGTCGCTGCTCGAACCGGGCGACGAGCTCGTTGTCTTCGTTCCGAACTACCTGCAGATTTGGGGCTGGGCCCGAGCCATCGGGGTGACCGTGAAGGAGGTTCTCCTCCGGGAAGAACTGGGTTGGACCCCCGATCTCGACGATGTGCGCAAGGCCGTATCGGCGCGCACGAAGATGATGACGATCTGCAACCCGAACAATCCGACAGGCAGCGTCCTGTCCCACGAGACAATGGACGGGCTCGTGGTGATTGCCCGCGAGCATGGAATCTACCTGCATGCTGATGAGGTCTACAAGGGAGCGGAGCTGGAGCAGGACGAGCCTCCGAGCTTCGCCGACCTCTACGAGAAGGCCATCATCACCAGCGGCCTCTCGAAGGCGATGGCGCTCCCCGGCCTGCGCATCGGCTGGCTCGTCGGGCCGGCGCCGGAGATTTATGCCTCATGGCAGAGTAAGGATTATACCTCGATTACGACCGGAGCCGTCAGCGAATTCGTGGCTGAGATCGTCGTGGAACCCGCAAAGCGGCAGGAAATCCTGTCCCGCAGCAAGCGCATCCTGCGCGAGAATCTCGCCCTCCTGCAAGGTTGGGTTGACGAGAACAGCGACCTGTTCTCGTTCGTCCCGCCCAAGGCCGGCGGCATGGCGTTCCTCCGTTATGCCATGCCGATGAACTCGACGGAACTGGTGCATCGGCTGCGTGAGGAGCGCGGCATCATGCTGCTGCCGGGCGATGTCTATGGCATGGATCATTACATCCGAGTCGGCATCGGCGCTCCAGCCCATCATCTGGAGGCAGGCCTTCAGCGCCTTGCGGCGTTCGTGCGCACGAAACTCACATGACACAGGCGCAGAAGGCCTCTCCGGGAACGGACCTTGCGCCGGAGCTTGCGGCCTATGCTCCGGTATGCGACGCCATTGCCCTGCTCTTCCAGCCCTATGCGGAAGTGGTCCTGCATGATCTTTCGTCGGAGACGGTTGTCCACCTGTCGAACCCGTTCTCCAAACGAGAACTCGGCGAGCCGTCACTCCTGCATGAGATCGATTTCAAACCGTCCGACGGCATCATCGGTCCTTATGAGAAGGTGAACTGGGACGGACGGCGCATCAAGTCGGTCAGCGCGGTTCTTCGTGCGGGCACCAAAGGCATCGGCATTCTCTGCATCAACGTCGATGTGTCCCATTTCCATGCCGTGATGCAGACGCTGACGGCCTTGGTGGCCGTCCCCCAATCTGCGGAGAAGCCGGCGTCCCTGTTCAAGGAGGATTGGCACGAGCGTATCAACGAGTACATCCGGAGCTGGACCCGTGAGCGCGGGCTCTCCATCGCGGACATGACGCGCCTGCAGAAGCAGCAGCTCGTCGCCGATCTGGCTGGCGACGGCGCCTTCGGCGGGCGTAATGCGGCAGCCTACATCTCTCGAATACTCGGCTTGGGCCGCGCTACGGTCTACAACTATCTTCGCAAGAAGGATCAGGCTTGAGGAGGTAGGAGCGCGTCGCGCACGGCTCGCCAGCTTGCCTCGTCCGGCGCGCTGATGAGGCCGCCGCTCCGGTTGGCCGGACGGTAGGGAGAGCCGTCGAAATGCGCCGTGTAGCCGCCGGCTTCGCGATGGATCAGCCAGCCGGCCGCGTGGTCCCAGGGCATGACACTGGACGAGAACGAGAAGTGCAGGTGCCCTGCCGCGATAAGCCGATAGGTATGCGCCGCGCAACGGAGATCGGCCGCCATGGCGACCTTCGGGAGGCTGGCCGTCACAACAGGCCGCAGAGTCTCGGAAAGGTAGCGCCAGGAGACGTTGCCTGCCATCCCGGCGAGCGGAACGGCGGCTGAGACACCAAGGGCAGTGGTGCTGCCGTCGGGGCGCTGCATCCAGGCTCCCTCGCCACGAACAGCCATGGCCCAATCGTCCGAGATCGGATCAAGGATCACGCCGCAGACCACCTCCCCCTTCGTCGCGACGGCCGCCATGACGCCGAACAGTGGTAGACCGGAGGCAAATTTGAGCGTGCCGTCGACCGGATCGAGGATGAAAGCGAGGTCTGCCTTGTCCAGATCATCGAGCAGCCGGGGATTGCGGCCGACGCCCTCCTCTCCGACAACGAGGGCTGTGGGGAACATGCGTTGAAGTTCCGCCTCGATCATCCGTTCGGCCGCTTCATCCGCGTCCGTCACGAGGTCGAGCTGCGAGGTCTTGGTCCGAACGGCATCAGCGGAGAGGTTCCGGAACCGCGGCAGAATCTCCGCCTGTGCCGCGGTTCTGAGAAGCTTGGCGACGCTTATAGCGTCGGATCGAGAGAAACTCATCAGGCTTGTCATCTAAATCATCTCGAGCGGGCGCTTGCGTTTCGGCACAGGGAAGTCGGCGTCGATGGCCGCCAAGTCATCAGGAGTCAACCGGATCTCCAGAGCCTTATGATTGTCACGTACATGCTGCACGCTGGACGCCTTCGGAATGGCGATCACTCCCGACCTGTTCAACAGCCACGCCAGTGCAATCTGGAATGGACTTGCCTGATGCTCGAGTGCGATTGCCTGCAGCGCACCGCTTCGGGGAAGCCTGCCCTGCTCGATCGGGCTGTAGGCCATCAATGGCATGCGGCGAGCCGCCATCCATGGGATGAGATCGAACTCAGGGCCTCGCCGCGTCACATTGTAGAGAACCTGGTTGGTGGCGCAGTTCTCTCCCGCCGGTACGCCCAGCAACTCCTCCATGTCGTCCACGTCGAAGTTGCTGACGCCCCAGTGACGGATCTTGCCGGACCGGCGAAGCGCCTCGAAACCGGCGACCGTCTCCTCCAGCGGCACGCCCCCGCGCCAATGAAGCAGGTAGAGATCGAGGCGATCCGTCCTCAAGCGCCGAAGGCTGCGCTCGCAGGCCTCGATCACGCCCTGGCGGCTGGCATTGTGAGGATAGACCTTACTGACGAGGAAAATGCGCTCCCGGTCTTCGGACAAAGCCTCAGCCACCAGGTCCTCGGCGGCTCCCTCTCCATACATCTCAGCCGTGTCGATGAGAGACATTCCGAGCTCCACGCCGATGCGCAGAGCCTCGATCTCCTGTGCCCGCCCACTGGCCTTTTCGGCCATTTGCCAGGTGCCCTGTCCGAGCGTCGGAACGCTTTCGCCGTCCGGCAAGGTGACAGTCAGGCTCATCGTTAGCTCTCCTTGGGCAGTCGCCTCCCCCGTCCGATCTGGAAGCCGCCCGCACTCAGGCAAGCCGGCGAACTCCAAGAAGATTTTCGGGCACAAGCGCTATTGCAGGCGGGGGGTCTTCATGAAGCGGCCTCTGTCCGCCGATCTGACAGTCACGTCGAACCTGTCGCCTTCCCGCTCGAGGGTCAAGGGAACGTCGACACCGGCTGGGCCGAGCGCCCAGATGGCCCTGTAAAACTCCGCCAGCGAGGTCACGCTCTGATCGCCAACTGCATGAATCTGATCGCCGGCTCTAAGGCCGGCCCGCTGTGCCGGAGCATCCCCTGCCAGACCGATGATCGTAAGCTCGTCGTCCTCGGCCTCCGCAACATAAAACCCCAGCCAGGGTCGTGGCTCGCGCTTGACTCGGCCAGTCGTCAGGAGGTCATCGAGGATGGGCTTCAGGAGATCGATAGGCACGCTCATGTTGAGGGGCACGACAGTTCCGCCGGAGGCTTGGTGCTGGAGTTGGAGGGAGCCGATACCCATGAGATCGCCCCGCGGTCCGATCAACGCTGTTCCACCCCAATTAGGGTGGGCCGGCGCGGTGAAGATGGCGCTGTCGATCAGATATTCCCAATAACCTGCAAATTCCTGGCAGGCGACCACTTGGGCCGAGAGAGAATGGATCTGCCCTCCGCTTCCCCCTACGACCACTTGCTCCCCAGACTTCAGACGCCGGGAATCTCCAAGAGCCAGAACAGGCACGCCCAGCGGCGCGAGCGCCTGCACCAGGCCGAAGCCGCTCTCGTAATCGTAGGCGATCACATGCGCCTCTACGACCCGCCCCCGGTTGGTGGTGAGCCAGACCTCTTCCGCCTCGGCAATGAGATACCCGATGGTCACCACCAGGCCGTCGTCCCGGATGACCACGCCCTGCCCCGCCCGTTCGACACCAAGTGTCTCAGCGGTAAAAGCATCATCGGGAACGCGAGCCCGCAGGGAAACCACGGCTGACAAAGCGTTTTTCAGATCGTAGTCGAGAAGCCTCGGATCGGGCTGGAATTCAGGAGGGATTTCCCATTCGTCGGGTGGCTGCATGAAAAACTCCCCGGTCTCTCCACCGAGAGCCTGCACCCTTTCAACATGGCAGGAAAAACCAGCCCTTCAACAGCCCCCTCCCTTTTTGACGCACAAAAAGGCGTGTTCTCAGGATGGGTTGAGCCTGTTCCAGATTCCGCCGCGTCTCCGGAAGGACAGGCGCAGGGCCCAGGGATGCAGGAACTGGATCTGCTAGACGTTCTCCAGCGATCTGGCTGGAGGCGTGTCCTGCTTTACCCACTGCCCCTGCTCCTGGCGCCGTTCCAGCATTCTGATGGCTTGTCGCGCATAGAGGCGAAACTCGTGTTTCAGGGTCCTGGAGGCGTCCTCCCAAGCTCCCGTCTCTTGCCGAGCGGCAAAGAACGCTCGGGCAATATGCTCGATCTCAAGATCCACCTGATCCACCTTTGCCCCCATGGAGAAACTGTTGCGTCTCTCTCACGGCACACGGAACGATGCCGGTGCGTTAACCGCCAAGGTGTCTGATTTGCGGGCATGTGTCTGTATCAAAAAAGACACGGACTGAGGGCTTTGAAGCAGGTCTGGAATGCAGCCTCCCTTCGGGGCGACTATGCCGCTTGGGCCTTTGAGAGGAAGTGATCGATGTCCTGCCTCAGCCGCTGCAATTGCTGATCCAAGGTCTGCTTGGCATTCGACACTTGGTGAGCCGCCGACGCGGCGGAAGCTGTGGATCCGGACAGAGCCTCGATGCTGCGCACAACCGCATGGGTATGGCCGGTCGTCTGGTTGACGTTCACGGCAATCTCCGACGTGACGGCGGCCTGCTCTTCGACCGCAGCGGCGATCGCCGTCGCGATGCCGCTCAGATCATCCATGATGCGCCCGATGTCGTCGATATCAGCAACGCTTTGCCGGGTTGCCTCCTGAATTGCGCCGATGCGGGAGCCAATCTCTGTCGTGGCTTTGGCAGTCTGGTTCGCCAGGGTCTTGACCTCCTGGGCCACCACGGCAAAGCCCTTGCCCATCTCTCCAGCCCGGGCCGCTTCGATGGTGGCATTTAGGGCGAGCAGATTGGTCTGAGCGGCTATTCTCTCGATCAAATCGACCACGTCTCCGATCTGCCGCGCCTGCTCGGCCAAGCCGTTGACGGTGTCCTTCGTTCGCCGGGAGCTCTGCAATGCGTGTCGCGCAACATCGGCGGAGCGGCTGGCCTGCTGCCCGATCTCGCGCACCGATGAGGCAAGCTGTTCCGTGGCCGCTGCACCGGACTGCATGTTAGATGCGCTCTGCTCTGCCGCGCTTGTCACCTGAGTTGCAAGGCTGCTGGCATTGGTTGTGGCAGCGTCGAGAGCCGCTGCACTCTCGGAAAGGGCTCCACTCGCCAAGCCTGAAATCTGCAGGCTTTCCTGAACAGCACGGGAGAACGAAGTAACAGCCTCTGACAGTATCTCCCCCTTCTTCTGCCGCTCCTGAATGAAGGCGCTCTGGTACACGGAAATTGCGAAATCCATATCCAGCATAACGGCGCGGTTCACGACCGTGAGCTTACGCGCCAGCAGGGATCCATTAAAGCGGTGCTTCTTCGCGAGAGCGCTGACAAGTTCGTTCAAAATGAAAGCATAGCCACCGATATACCACCGAGGCTCAAGACCGATTTTGTTGTGAACGAGGCCGATGCGGTTGATGCCTTCAATATAGGCGGCATCGAAACTGCCGCTGAACAGGCGGCCCCAATGCTGCAGCTGGGCTGATACAAGGCGCGATTGCTGCGCTCCAATCAGCTTGGACAGCTGCGGCTGCTGATGCATGTGCTCATAGAATCGCTCGAGGATCTTCGGCAGGACAGGGTGAATGTCCTGCCAGACCGAACGCAGTTCCCGACGAACGCCGTCATCAATGCCGATAAATCCGAGCCGGTCTGAAATCGTCTTATCGTAGTGCAATGATCGTACTCCAGCCATTGGAGTGCCTATAGACATTCAGGCTTGGTTGGAGCTTGCAAAGCTTCTTCCTGCTGACTTCGGAATTCTCGGAATGTTATGCTTTGCGGCTTCCCATATCCGATCTGCAACCAAGGCCAGGATGGCGCGTTGATCTGAGCAGTTGTGGGGCTACACATGATCAACAGCGCAACAAGATATCTCTACTCGCCAAGTGCTGACCGGAGCGCGATGCACTACCGCAGCAACACCCCTTCGCTTCCGGCTGACGTTCAGGACCATCTCGGCCAGTTGCTGAGGGCAGAATACTATGAGCGCAGCGACAAACCGCGTTTCCTGGGCGACCCTGCACTTCCGCTTGAATTCGACCCCTATCTTCAGCGCCTCGATCAGAAAGAGAGAGCATTGAGAGCTGCAAGGATCGGTGAGCAAGGAAAGCAAGCCGTCGCTGCTGCCCTTTTGAGGCTTGATGCTTAAGACACTGACAGATGTCAAAAACCCTGCAGGAATATTATCCGATTGACTGACCCTGGATTCCTCCACGGCAGTTGGATGCAGGACCTCCGAACGGGTCGTGGAACTCTTTTCATGAGTTGGCACTTCAAAGACCATGAGAGCCATTAGCGGCAGAGCTGTTCTGAGACAGGCGTTCAGGCACTTGGAACATGAGGTGCCGGGAAAAGTCGCACGCGTACTCCGGAGCCTTCGTCACCCTGAGGCCAAGTGGATCAGGCTGCCCATCGGGGTTCTCTTCGTCTTCGGAGGAATCTTCTCGATCCTGCCCGTTTTAGGCCTATGGATGCTGCCTTTGGGCCTGCTGCTGATGGCCTATGACATCCCCTTCCTGCGCAAGCCCGTCGGCCACTTTACAATCTGGGCTATTCATAAGTGGGCTGCGCTCAAGCAGCGCTTCTTTCCAGAGCGCCCCCACCGGTAGCGGGGTCTGCAAAGCCGCTTTAGGCGCTGAAGTCCTATCGATCCGGAAGAATGCCTCCGAGTTCGTCCTCGATATAAATCGAGATAATCTCCTCGAAACTTCCCTCTGCCCGAAAGCCCAAGCTTTGAGCCCTTTGAGCATTGAAGCGCCGGGGCCAGCCTTCAACGAAGCGTACGATATCTGGGTCGATCTCGTGACGGATCCGGGCGACGCAGCGCTCCCCGGCGATCCGCCTGAGGGCGTCGATCTGCTCCGCAACCGTCACCGACACGCTCGGCATTGTCAGATTTCGGCGAGGCCCGACCTGAGAGAGGTCGAGGGTTGCCGCGTGGATGAGGAAATTGACGGCGGATCGCGGCGAGGCGTGGGAATGCCGCACATCCATCGGCACCGGCAGGATGGCCTCCTGCCCGTTCAAAGGCTCTCGGATGATGCCCGAGAAGAACCCTGAGGCAGCCTTGTTGGGCTTGCCGGGGCGCACGCAGATCGTCGGCAGCCTGATCCCGATGCCGTCGAAGAAACCACGCCGCGAATAGTCGGCCAGCAGCAGTTCGCCGATGGCCTTCTGGGTGCCATAGCTCGTGAGAGGAGTGAGGAAGAAGTCGTCGTCGATCGCCTCCGGAAATGGCGCTCCGAAGACGGCAATGGATGACGTAAAGACCAGCCGTGGCCGATACCCGTCTCCGACACGCCGGATGGCATCGAAGAGGAACCGGGTGCCGTCCAGATTGATCCGGTACCCCTTGTCCAGATCGGATTCCGCCTCGCCGGAAACGATTGCCGCCAAATGAAAGATGACATCCGGGTGAGTTGCCACCAGGCGCTCCGCCTCTCCCGGGAGGGAGAAGTCGGATGTCAGGGTATCGATCGGGAATGGCGCCTCAGGCCGCTCGGGCTCGACCACGTCATGCAGGACGAGACGTGTGATCTCCTGCCCGCCGAGATCCCGTTCTTTCACCAGACGCTCGACGAGCTTGCGGCCGACCATTCCGGCGGCTCCGAGAATGAGGATCTGCATTGGTCAAAATCCCTTCTTCAGGAAATCCGCGGCAGGTTGTCGGGAGTCTCAAACCCGAATGAAAGAAGCGTATGTGGCGCCGCTCAACTGCGGCGCCACGTTTTTCAGGAGAGGAGGGTTACTTCCCGCGAACCTTGGTCAGTTCATCCTGCATCATCTTCACGGTCTCCGGGCCAATGGTCGATGCATGCTTTTCCCAGACGCTCTTAGCCTGCTCACGCATGCGATTGGCTTCCTGAGCGTTCAACTCGTTGACCACGGTGCCCTCGCCCTTGATCTTGTTGAGCGAGGCTTCTGAGAGCTCGCGGGACACTTTGCGCTGCTCATCACGAGAAACGACGGCACAATCGCGCAAAGCCGCCTGCTCGTCCTTCGACAGTCCGTCCCAGAGCTTCTTTGAGTAGAGAACAAGGAACGGCGTATAGGCGTGACGGGTGACCGACAGGTACTTCTGAACCTCGTAGAACTTGGAGGTGTCGATCGTCACGAAAGGATTCTCCTGACCGTCAATGGCCTTGGTCTCCAGTGCCGTGAACACTTCACCAAAGGCCATCGGGACAGCATTGGCCCCCAGGGTCTTGAAGGTGTCGAGGAACACGTTGTTCTGCATCACCCGGACTTTGAGGCCTTTGAAGTCCTCCCATTTCTCGACCGGACGGCGCGAGTTCGTGAGGTTGCGGAATCCGTTCTCCCAATAGGCCAAGTTGACGAGCCCCACGGACTCGAGCTTCGCATCGATATGCTTGCCGAAGCTGCCGTCGAGGACCGCATCAGCCTCCTTCTCGTTGGCGAACAGGAACGGGAGATCGAACACGCCAAGGTCCGGCAGGATGCCGATCAGCGGAGAGCTCGAGGTAACGACCATCTCCTGAGTCCCCGAGCGAAGCGCCTGAGTCGCCTGCAGATCGCCACCAAGGGCATTGCCCCAGAAGCCCTGGACCTTCAGCTTTCCGCCTGACTTTTCGGTCAAGCAGGCTCTGAACTTCTCGACGCCCTTACCATTCGGATGATCCTCGTTCACGCCGTTGGAAAGACGGATGTTGCGCTCCGTGAACTGCGCATAGGCCGGAGCCGCCGCAAGAATGGTCGCTGCGACACCTGCAGCAAGGGTAAATTTGAATGCCTTCATGATTGTTTCCTCTCTTTGTTTTAACTTCAGCCGGCTTACCGCCCCCGCAACCAAGCGAGGGGCACCATTACCAGTTCGGGGAACACGATGAGCAGGACGAGCACGACCAACTGGGCTATCAGGAACGGGTTGACGCCTCGGATCACGGCTCCCATCGGCACGCGGGCAACGCCGCTCACGACGTTAAGCACGATTCCGACCGGGGGCGTGATCAATCCAATCGCATTGTTGATGATGAACAGGACGCCGAAATAGACCGGGTCAATGCCCGCCTGCTTGACGATCGGCATCAGAACCGGAGTCAGGATCAGAACGGTCGGGGAAAAATCCAGCGCCGTCCCGACAATGACGACGAGGAACATCAGGGCGAACATGAGCAGGGTCTTGTTGCCCATCAACGGCTCGATGAGCCCGCTGATCTCGCCCGGAATATTCGCCTGGGTGATCAGCCAGGCGGACACGAGTGCGGCTGCCACGAGGAACATCACCACGGCAGTGGTTTTGGCTGCCGTGAGAAACACCCCGTACAGCATCGAAGGCTTTAGCTCGCGATAGACGAACATGCCGATCAGGAGAGCATAGACGGCGGCCAGGACGGCCGCCTCTGTCGGCGTCACGATACCCCACTTGATCCCTCCCAGGATCATGACAGGCATCAGGAGCGCATAGAAACCGTCCACGAAGGCCTTGCCGCGTTCCCTCATCGTGGTGCGAGGGAACTTTTGCATCTTGTCTCGTCTGCTGACGATCGCCCACGCGACGACAAGAGAAATACCCATCATCAGTCCGGGAACGATGCCGGCCAGGAACAGCTGCGAAATCGAGACGTTGGCGGCAACGCCAAAGATGATGAAACCGATGGAGGGCGGGATCACGGGAGCGATGATACCCCCGGCTGCGATGAGGCCGGCGGCGCGGGGAATATTGTATCCCGCATCTCGCATCATCGGGATGAGAATCGCCGCAAGAGCGGCCGTGTCCGCGGCAGCGGAACCCGACAGGGCAGCGAGGATCAGGGCCGCCACGATGGTGACATAACCAAGTCCGCCGTGGATATGGCCTAAGCACGCGAGGGCGAAGTTGACGATGCGCTTCGAGAGCCCTCCGACATTCATCAGTTCTCCGGCCAAGAGAAAGAACGGAACAGCCAAGAGCTGGAAGTTGTCTGCTCCAATGATCATGTTCTGCGCCACGATCTGGCTGTCGAAGTTGCCGAGCCAGAGCATGAGTGCCAGCGCGCAGACGATGAGCGCGAAGGCGATCGGCATTCCTAGGGACATAGCCCCCAGAAGCGATGAGAGGAATACGACGATGGTCACTCGAGGTGTCCTCTCAGATTTTGGGCTTCATCGTCACTATAATCTCCCGCGAAAGCCCGAAGCTCCTGATCACTCAGGCGTCCGGTGAGAACCCGCAGAATGCGCAGCGCTGCCATGAGGCCGAGCCCGATGCTTGCGAAGAAGCCGACGCCGTAGACCCAGAGCATCGAAATCTCGGTGATCGGAGCATAATTGGTGGCATTGATTTCTGCCTGCTGCCAGGTCCCCCAGAAGAAGACGGCGCAGCACCCGATCACGAAAAGGTCCGACAGCACCATGCAGAGCTTACGTCCCCGATCGCCCAAGCGGGATACTAGGGTCTCCACGCCTAGATGGGCATTCTGCCGCCCCACGACGACGGCTCCGATGAACGTCAGCCAGACGAAGAAATACCGGGAGAGTTCCTCAGAAACGTCGATCCCGGTATCGAAGATGTAACGCAGGACCACGTTGCCGAATACCATGACGACCATGGCGGCCAGAAGGAGGACCAATAGTCCCTCCAGACCCTTGAAGAAGAAGGATACAGCCCTGTTCACCGTCACTCCCTGCTCTGCAGCGCCTGCACGCCCATTATTCTGTTCGCCTTGGAAGACTTTCAAGATCACACAAGGACAAAGTTTCGCTGATCTAAGGCTCAGCCTGAAGGAGTGTCAATTCGTTGCAGGATAGCCCCGGGGAGCCGGATGCTGGACCAAATGCCGGTTTCGAGGAAGTGTTTTTTTGTTACAAATCATACTTATGAATACCACCATGCATGTGCATTTCGGTGGATATCGCACCTCCTCACATAGGCGCGGCTCATTGAGTGCAACTGTTGTTCTCTGGTGTCTTTCATGCCCAGATGGGGCGCAGCCATGGCGGGAGTTCAATGAAGATCACGGGTGTCGAGACGATCCGTCTGCAGGAATTTGCGAACATCATCTGGGTTCGCATTCATACTGATGATGGCCTTATCGGTCTGGGCGAGACCTTCATGGGCGCCGCCGCAGTGGAAGCCTACATTCATGAGACCGTCGCGGCCAAGCTGGTCGGGCGCGACCCTCTCCAGATCGAGGCCATCAACCGCGACCTCCAGAACTATCTCGGCTGGAGATCGGCCGGGGTGGAAACACGGGGCAACTCGGCTATCGACATAGCCTTGTGGGATTTGTTCGGAAAGGCGCATGGAAGACCCATCTGCGACATGCTGGGCGGGCGATCACGGGACAGGATCCGGGTCTACAACACCTGTGCCGGGTACAGGTATATCCGTGACAGCCGAGCCCAGAAGGTGGCGAACTGGGGCGTCGGCAGTGCCGAGGGAGCCTATGAAGACCTGGAGGCGTTTCTGCACAAGGCTGATGATCTGGCGCATTCCCTGCTGGAACAGGGCATCACCGGCATGAAGATCTGGCCGTTCGATGTGGCAGCCGAGCGCAGCCACGGCTATGACATATCGCCGGCCGAACTCAGAACGGCCCTTGAGCCGTTTGCCAAGATCCGTAAGGCCGTCGGCGACAAGATGGACATCATGGTCGAGTTCCACTCCCTATGGAGCCTGCCGATGGCCAAGAAGCTTGCTGCGGCTCTCGCCGAGTTCGACACCTACTGGCACGAGGACCCGTTCCGCCTCGACAACGTCGGCGACCTCAAGGAATATGCCCGGCACTCGAAGGCATGGATTTGCGCATCGGAAACCCTGTCCTACACTCACGCTTTCCGGGAATATCTCGAGACCGGGATTGCTGGCGTCGTCATGCTCGATCTGTCCTGGTGCGGTGGCCTCACCGAAGCTCGCAAGATTGCAGCCCTCGCCGAGGCCTGGCATGTGCCGGTTGCACCGCATGATTGCACTGGGCCGGTGGTCTATGCAGCGTCCTGCCACTTCTCCCTGCATGCGAGAAATGCTCTGATCCAGGAGAGCGTCCGGGCATTCTACACCGGTTGGTATACCGAGTTGGTGACGGAACTGCCCACCGTCACGAACGGGGAGGTCACGGTCAACATGAAGCCGGGTTTAGGTCTGGAATTGTTGCCGGACCTCTGCAGCCGACCGGATGCGATCGTCAGACTATCCAAGGGCTCATAGTTGAAGCTTGAACGAACATTTGAATGCACGGAATGCCATGAGCGATTTGATCGATGCTTTGAAAGCCGTCCTCGGATCTCAGGTTAGAACGGGCCTCGATATCCCCCTGCGCAATCATGCCGACGCCAGTGGGCTCCCGCCCACTCCTCCGAAAGCATTGATCTTGCCGCAGACGACCGAGGATGTCGCCGCAGCGCTCCGGATCTGCCACGAACATGGCCACCCTGTCGTTACCCAGGGGGGCCTGACAGGACTGGCTGGCGGCGCGCACCCTCAGGCGGGAGAGATCGCCCTCTCGCTGGAACGCATGAACGGCATTGAGGAAATCGATGCAGCCAGTGCGACGCTTACGGCTCTTGCCGGCACGCCGCTGGCTGCCGTGCAGCAAGCCGCCGACGAGGCCGGCTATCTATGCGGGATCGATCTCGGCGCGCGAGGCACTTGCACCATCGGCGGCAATGCCGCCACCAATGCCGGCGGCAACCAGGTGCTGCGCTACGGGATGGCGCGCCGCAACATCCTTGGCCTGGAGGTCGTTCTTGCGGACGGCACCATCGTCCGTTCGCTCAACAAGATGCTGAAGAACAACGCCGGCTATGACTGGACGCAGTTGTTCATCGGAAGCGAAGGAACTCTCGGCATCATCACACGGGTGGTGATCGGGCTGCACCCTAAGCCTCTAGGCCTGCAGACTGCGCTCTGCACCGTCAGAAGCTTCGAGGATGGCTTGCTCCTGCTGCGTCAGTTCCAGCAAGCTCATCCTGGACGCCTGCTCGTATTCGAGGCCATGTGGCGTGAATTCATGACGGTCGCGACAGAGATCTGCGGCCTTCCGCATGCATTCGAAGACGAGCATGACGTTACGCTCCTGATCGAGGCTGACATGGGGGAGGATCCGACGGGAACCGAAGCGTTCTCGCTCTTCTTGAGCGGCCTCTACGAGCAGGAGCTGATCAAGGACGCTTTGATCGCCCAATCCCGCGCGGATCGGAGCCGGTTCTGGGCCTACCGGGAAACACCCTATGAATACGGCCGCTTTCTGCCCGAGGAGATCCGCTTCGATGTGAGTGTTCCACTCGACAGGATGACGGAGGCGGTCACATATCTGCGTGAGGAAATGCCCAAGCGCTGGCCGGAGGCCATATGGGTGGTCTTCGGGCATGTTGCCGACAGCAACATCCATATCAACGTGGCCATTCGGGACATGGATGAGGAGATCAAGAAAGGCGTTCAGAACCTCGTCTATGACCTCATCTCACGCCTCGGCGGCTCAGTGTCGGCCGAACACGGCATCGGGCGCATCAAACGGCCCTATCTGCCGCTGAGCAGAACTGAACCCGAACTCGCCCTGATGGCCAAGATGAAGCAAACCCTTGACCCTGTCGGCATTCTCAATCCTGGCCGTGTGCTTTGAGTGCGGTCGGCAGCTCCTAGGCTTCTATAGATGACTATCGCAAAACTCTTCGACCTCTCCGGGCGGGTTGCCCTGGTGACGGGATCAAGCGGCGGGATAGGCTTGGCCCTCGCCCGAGGATTGGGCCAAGCTGGAGCAAAGGTCGTTCTCAACGGTCGCGAGCCGGGCAAGCTTGCACTGGCTGCAGAACGGCTCCGCCGGGAGGGTCTGCCGGTGCATGAGATGGCCTTCGACGTCACCGACAGCAGCGCAGTCAAGCCAGCCATCGACCGAATCGAGAATGAGATCGGCCCCATCGCCATCCTGATCAACAATGCCGGCATGCAGTTTCGCGCTCCCCTTGAAGACTATCCGGAAGATGCATGGCATGCCCTGTTGAAGACGAATGTGGACAGCGTCTTCTACGTCGGTCAGGCAGTTGCAAAACGCATGATTCCACGCGGACAGGGTAAGATCATCAACATCTGTTCGGTCCAGAGCGAACTCGGCCGCCCTTCCATTGCGCCCTATGCGGCCACGAAAGGTGCTGTGAAGATGCTGACCAAAGGCATGGCGATCGACTGGGGAAAGTACGGGCTTCAGGTCAATGGCATTGGACCGGGCTACTTCAAGACCGAACTGAATCAGGCACTCGTGGAAGACAAGGCTTTCTCCGACTGGCTGATCGGCCGCACTCCCTCACGCCGCTGGGGTGAGCTGGAGGATCTGGTCGGCGCCGCAATCTTTCTCGCCTCCGATGCATCGAAGTTCGTCAACGGGCAGATCATCTACGTCGACGGGGGAGTGACAGCATCACTCTGAGATGTGTGGAATGAAATGAGCGATTCGCGAATTTTGCTGCGATCCATCAGTCACGGCATTCAATGCTATCAAGAGAAACCCACCGTTAACCTGCCCCATATCTAGCCACTGGTGGTTGCGCTCCCAAACCAAACTGGTTAGCAACTACCCCTGTGATTTGCCGGACAAGCTGCTTGGGAGGTTTCCAATGCCCCACGGAGCGTATTGCGTTGCGTTCAAGCATGATCGCTGGACCGTCTCACATTTCGGCAGAGATCTAGGATCGTTCTATTTTCGCGCCAAGGCTCTGAAGTTCGCGGTCGAATCGGCATGCTGGTCGGCCGTATCGAACTGCCCGACCGTTTTCATTCTGGATCGTAGCGGCGATTTCTACACGGCATGGCAGGGCGACAGAGACGTCCTCACGGCGAAGCTATGACAATCTTGATCGATGTCCATGACTGCCATAGCTTCTCGTTCTTCAAGGAAGTTGAAGAATGAGGTCAACTACATAGGTGCTCACCCTCTAGACGGGTTTGATCAGCAAGGTTCGAGAGATCATGCTACGGCGGCCTCTGGCCGCGATGCCACATCATCCACCTCGACAGTCTCCGGCAACTTCATCAAGGCTTGGATCTTCTCCGCCAGGTCCGTCGCGCGGTAAGGCTTGTAGAGAAGATTGAGATCGTTCAGCGTCTCCTCCCCATCGAAGTATCCGGTCGTCAGTAGAACCTGAATCTCAGGGTGCTCACTTTGTATCAGGCGAGCAAGGTCAACGCCGCTCAAATCACCGGGCATTCGGACATCGGAGAGCACAAGAGATATATCTCTCCTCCTCTTCAGGTTCTTCAGGATCCGGGCAGCTTCGTCGCCGCTCTCGGCCTCCTGCACGGTGAAGCCGAGCGACCGAAGCGTCGACGTGGCGACCTGGCGGACGGCAGGATTGTCCTCGACCACCAGCACGGCCCGTCCTTCTCCGAAAGGCGTGGCAACGCGGGCATGGTTGTGGGAAGTGCTCTCGGTGATCTCATGGGAACGAGGGAGGAAGATGCGGATCGTCGTTCCGACATTCTGCGCACTTTCCACCTCGACTCGCCCGTGGCACTGCTGAACGAAACCATAGACCATGCTGAGACCGAGTCCCGTGCCTTTACCGCTTTCTTTGGTGGTGAAGAATGGTTCGAAAACCTTCTCAAGCACTTCAGGAGGCATTCCCACCCCGGTGTCCTGAACGGCGATCACTACATAATCGCCGCTTTGAAGGGGCTTCCCTTCTTCGACAATCTGGTTTGCAACGGTGATTGTCAGATCGCCGCCGTCCGGCATTGCATCACGGGCATTCACAGCAAGGTTCAGGAGAGCCGCCTCGAACTGAGCGCGATCAACCTGAATGGGCCAAATGTTCTCGTCAGCCTGAACGGAAGCATTGATGTTCTCGCCAAGCGTCCTGCGCATAAGCTCCAAGAGACTCGGCATGAGGCTCATCACGTTGATCGTCGACACCTGCAGCGCTTGGCGGCGGGAGAATGTCAGAAGCCTGTAGGTGAGATCTGCGCAGTGCTGCGCACTCTCCATGGCCATCCTGACCCGCCTCTCAGCCTTCTCGTTACCCTGGATGGATTTTTTCAGGAGGTCGAGATTGCCGATGACGACGCTCAGCATGTTGTTGAAGTCATGAGCGATACCACCTGTGAGGCGGCCAACGGCTTCAAGCTTGCTGGCATGGAGCAGGTTCTGCTCCATCTGCTTGCGCTCGGTGATATCGAACCACATTCCGAAGAACTCGCGTGGTCGCCCGTCATCATCTCGCATGAGAACTGTCTGGTCGAGAAAGTATCGCTCGACGCCATCTGCGCAGAGCCAGCGATACTCGAGACTGACGGACCCTTCTGCTTCCAAGCCCTTCAGTTCGTTCATAACCCTCCCCCGATCCTCGTCATTGAGCCGAGAGGACCAGAAATCAGAGCGTTCGAGGAAGGCATCCGGACCAAATCCGGTGATGCGCTCGATGCTTTCATTCGTAAAGTGAAGCTGCCGGTGGTCTTCCTGAACGGAGGCCGTATAGAGGGCGATCGGGAGCGACTGCAGAACGATCGACTGATGCTCCTCGCGACGCCGCAGGGCCTGCTCCGCCTTCAGCTTTTCACCGCGGACCCGCAGGTTTTCCATGAGCAGATGCCTCTCCTGCTCTGCCTGTCGGCGAATTTCCTCCGTCTTGCGGTAGAGATCGACAAAGATATCGACCTTGGATTTGAGGATTAGCGGCTCGATGGGCTTGAAGACGTAGTCGACCGCCCCTGCCGAGTACCCCTTGAAGACATGCATGTCGTCTTTGTTGAAGGCTGTGAGAAACAGGATCGGGACCCGTGACGACCGGGACCTGTTGCGGATCAGACTAGCCACTTCATAGCCGTCCATTCGTGGCATCTGCACATCGAGCAGGATGGCTGCAAAGTCACTTTGGAGAACATGGCGCAAGGCAGCCTCGCCAGAATTGGCAGTGACGATCTCCACACCGGGAGATCGCAGCACCTCTTCGACGGCGATCAGATTCCTGGGGTCGTCGTCGACAACCAGGATTTTGGCGGGAATCGGATCCGCCAGTGGACGAGCCGAGACCAAATGAAACTCATCCGGTCCCAGGCCCGTGTCCACCTGCCTAGCGTCTTCGATCATGAGCTCAACCCGATCCCTGCCGCACCATTGGGAACCGTCTTCCCTTCAGGGATATAGGTGCTCCGGCTCAATTGAACGCGAAGGACGGCGAGAAGCTGATCGATGTCCACAGGTTTCGACACGTAGTCCGTCGCACCCGCTTCAAGGCACTTTTCACGATCGCCTTTCATCGCCTTCGCCGTTACGGCGACAAGGGGGAGATCACGGTACTGGGGGAGGTTCCGGATCTCTCGCATGGTTTCGTAGCCGTCCATCTCCGGCATCATGATATCGACCAGGGCCACATCGACGTCGAGATTAGCCTGAAGCTTCTCGATTCCTTCCAGGCCGTTCTCCGCGAAGATGACGGATAGTCCATGCTGCTCGAGCGCACTCGTCAGCGAGAAAATATTTCGCATGTCATCATCGATGATGAGAACCTTGCGGCCATCGAGCGATCCATCAGCGCGATGTTCGACGATGATGTGCTTATCCTCCGGGATGGCGCTGATAGCCCGGTGGAGGAACAACGCCGTGTCGTTGAGGAGTCGTTCGGACGAGCCCTCACCCTTGACGATGAGAGTCGCGGCAATGTTCTGCAGTCGACGCTCTTCTGCCTTGGTCAGATCCTGGCCTGTATAGATGACGATGGGCAGTTCCTCACCACCCTTCGTGTTTCGGATGCGCTCTATCAGTTCAGCACCGGGCAGATCCGGCAAGCCGAGATCCACGATGGCACAATCGAAGGGTCGCGCCTGGATGACCTCCAGGGCACTCTCGGCAGTCCCCACGGCGGTGACGTCGACCTGCTCGCTCTTCATGAGCTCCGACAAGCTCATACGCTGGTTGTCATCATCCTCAACGAGGAGAAGCTTCTTTACAGGCCGGTCAATGAACTCCTTCGTGCGGTTGAGCGCGCCCATAAGAGCTTCGCGGTCGACGGGCTTCTCCAGGAAGCCGAAGGCACCGGCCTTGAGGCCCCGCTTCTTCTGATCATCGACCGAGATCACATGAATGGGAACGTGTCTCGTCCTCGGGTCGTGCTTCAAGAGGTCGAGGAGTGCCCATCCATCCATGTCAGGCAAGCCGATATCGAGGGTAATCGCGTGCGGCTTGTAGCGATGGGCTAAGGCCAGGGCCGAGGCGCCATCCATGGCGATGAGCCCCTTGAAGCCCTCCTCGCGTGCGAGTTCCAGCAGCACCGATGCAAACATTGCATCATCCTCGATGATGAGAACGATACGGTCGCCTAGGGTTATCGCGTGCCGATCATCGAGCGATGCGGAGAGTGCCATGGCCGCGGAAGGCTGCCGGATCATCGTTCCAGTCGCCTCCTCGGAAGGGGAGTAGGATCCGGCTGCGTCGCCATTCGATCGCGCCATGGAGGATGCGCCGAGGGCCCCATGGCTCGCGGGCGGCTCAACTGGAACGAAGAGCGTGAAGGTTGACCCGCTTCCCGGCGTGCTCGACACGACGATTTCGCCGCCGAGGAGCCGCGCGATCTCACGGCTGATCGACAGGCCGAGACCGGTTCCCCCGTACTTGCGGCTCGTGGTGCCGTCCGCCTGCTGGAAGGCCTCGAAGATGATGCGCTGCTTGTCCTCCGGAATGCCGATGCCGGTATCCGTAACGGACATGGCGATCCACTGGCTCCCGGCCCTCAGAGGCGAGCCCTCGGCGGACCCGATCTGAAGCGTAACTCCTCCGCGTTCCGTGAACTTGAAGGCGTTCGACAGCAGGTTGCGCAGCACCTGCTGCAGTCTCTTCGAGTCCGTTCTGATGGCGAGCGGGAGCTTCGGATCGACCTCAACGTGGAATTCGAGCTTCCTCTCCTCCGCCACCTGCCGGAACGTCCGATCCATGTTCTCGACGAGATCCTTGAAGGCGACGCTGGAGACCTCAAGGCTGACCGTTCCGGATTCGATCTTGGACAGGTCCAGGATGTCGTTGATGAGCGACAGGAGGTCGGAACCGGCCGCATGGATCGTCTTGGCGAACTCCTTCTGCTTGTCCGTGAGGTTGCCGTCTGAATTCTCCGTCAGGAGCTTCGAGAGAATCAGGAGCGAGTTGAGAGGCGTCCTCAATTCGTGGCTCATGTTGGCCAGGAACTGCGACTTGTAGCGCGAGGTGAGGGAGAGCTGTTCTGCCTTTTCCTCGAGCGCGGTCTTGGCAACGGAGACCTCCTGGTTCTTCGTCTCGACTTCCCTCTTCTGAAGCTCAAGCAGGCGTGCCTTGTCCTCAAGCTCCTCGTTGGTCTTCTGGAGTGCTTCCTGCTGCTGCCGCAGAAGTTCCTCCGACTGTCGCAGGGTCGCGGCCTGCTGCTCCAGGCGATCGTTGGTGTTCCGCAGCTCCTCCTGTTGGCTCTGAAGCTCGGTGGTGAGCAGCTGGGACTGCTTCAGCAGACCTTCTGTCCGCATGTTGGCCGCGATCGTATTGAGAACGATACCGATCGATTCCGTCAGCTGGTCGAGGAAGGACTGGTGGGTTTCGGAGAAGCGGTTGAACGAAGCAAGTTCGATCACCGCCTTCACCTCCTGCTCGAAAAGGACCGGCAGAACGATGATGTTGAGCGGCGGCGCCTGGCCAAGAGCCGAACCGATCGTGATGTAGTCGCTCGGCGCATTCGTGAGCAGAATGCGCTTTTTCTCGTAGGCCACTTGGCCGACCAGCCCTTCTCTGAAGCGGAAGCGGTTGGCCAGATGCTTTCTCTCGGTAAAGGCATAGGATGCGACGAGCTCCAGGGATGGCTCGTCACCATGGCTCTCCACCGTATAGAAGACGCCCTGCTGTGCGTTCACGAGCGGTGCAATCTCCGACAGGATCATGTTCGAGACGGTGGCGAGATCGCGCTCACCCTGCAGCATGCGGGTGAACTTGGCGAGATTGGTCTTCAGCCAATCCTGCTCCGCATTCTTGAGCGTCGTGTCGCGCAAGTTGCGGATCATCTCGTTGATGTTGTCCTTGAGCGCTGCAAGCTCGCCGAGGGCCTCCGCGGTGATCGACCGGGTCAGGTCGCCGCGCGTCACGGCCGTGGCCACTTCCGCGATGGCTCGCACCTGATTGGTCAGGTTGGCGGCGAGCTGGTTGACGTTGTCCGTGAGATCGCGCCACAGACCCGATACGCCCTCCACGCGAGCCTGACCGCCGAGCTTGCCTTCGGTGCCCACTTCCTTCGCGACGCGGGTCACTTCCGAGGCGAAGGAGTTGAGCTGGTCCACCATGGTGTTGATGGTGTTCTTCAGCTCCAGCATCTCGCCTTTCACGTCGACAGTAATCTTCTTCGACAGGTTGCCGTTTGCAACGGCTGTGGTCACGTCGGCGATGTTACGCACCTGACCGGTGAGGTTGGCCGCCATCATGTTCACGTTGTCGGTGAGGTCCTTCCAGGTGCCGCCGACGCCGCGGACCTGAGCTTGCCCGCCGAGCTTTCCTTCGGTGCCCACCTCGCGGGCCACGCGGGTCACTTCGGAAGCGAACGAGTTCAGCTGGTCCACCATGGTATTGATGGTGTTCTTCAGCTCGAGCATCTCGCCTTTCACATCGACAGTGATCTTTTTAGACAGGTCACCATTCGCGACTGCCGTCGTCACGTCGGCGATGTTACGGACCTGACCGGTCAGGTTGGCGGCCATCATGTTGACGTTGTCAGTGAGGTCCTTCCAGGTGCCGGCCACGCCCTTCACCTGGGCTTGCCCGCCCAGCTTGCCTTCCGATCCCACCTCGCGGGCCACGCGGGTCACCTCGGAAGCAAAGGAGTTGAGCTGGTCCACCATGGTGTTGATGGTCGATTTCAGCTCGAGCATCTCGCCTTCGACCACGACGGTGATCTTCTTCGACAAGTCGCCGGTCGCAACGGCGGTCACGACGTCGGCGATACCACGCACCTGACCCGTCAGGTTCGCGGCCATAAGGTTCACGTTGTCGGTCAGGCCTTTCCAGACGCCGCCGACCCCCTTCACCTGCGCCTGACCGCCGAGCTTACCCTCGGAGCCCACTTCCTTGGCGACGCGGGTCACCTCGGAAGCAAAAGAGTTCAACTGGTCCACCATGGTGTTGATGGTGTTCTTCAACTCCAAGAGCTCGCCGCGCACGTCGACCGTGATCTTCTTGGACAGGTCGCCATTCGCCACGGCTGTGGTCACGTCGGCGATGTTACGAACCTGGCCCGTCAGATTCGCCGCCATCATGTTCACGTTGTCGGTCAGGCCTTTCCAGACACCGCCGACACCCTCCACGCGAGCCTGACCGCCGAGCTTGCCTTCGGTGCCCACCTCGCGGGCCACGCGCGTCACTTCCGATGCGAACGAGTTGAGCTGATCCACCATGGTGTTGATGGTGTTCTTCAGCTCGAGCAACTCGCCGCGCACATCGACGGTGATCTTCTTCGACAGGTCGCCGTTCGCGACTGCCGTCGTCACATCTGCGATGTTACGCACCTGACCGGTGAGGTTGGCCGCCATCATGTTCACATTGTCGGTGAGATCCTTCCAGGTGCCGCCGACCCCTTTCACCTGCGCCTGGCCGCCGAGCTTTCCTTCCGTGCCCACCTCGCGGGCCACGCGGGTCACTTCCGATGCGAACGAGTTGAGCTGGTCCACCATGGTGTTGATGGTGTTCTTCAGCTCCAGCATCTCGCCTTTGACGTCGACGGTGATCTTCTTCGACAGGTCGCCGTTTGCCACCGCGGTGGTGACGTCCGCAATGTTACGCACCTGTCCCGTCAGGTTCGCCGCCATCATGTTCACGTTGTCGGTCAGATCGCGCCACAGACCGGCGGCGCCCGGCACGAGGGCTTGCCCACCCAGCTTTCCTTCGATACCCACCTCACGCGCCACGTTCGTCACCTGATCGGCGAAGGTGGCAAGCGTATCGATCATGCCGTTGATGGTATCCGCCAGCGCCGCGATCTCGCCCTTCGCATCTACGGTCAGCTTCCGGGTGAGGTTACCGACGGCAACGGCGGTCACGACCTCGGCGATGCCGCGCACTTGACCGGTCAGGTTGGCGGCCATCATGTTGACGTTGTCGGTGAGATCCTTCCAGGTGCCGGCCACGCCCTTCACCTGGGCCTGACCACCCAGCTTGCCCTCAGTGCCCACTTCCTTGGCCACGCGGGTCACTTCCGAGGCGAAGGAGTTGAGCTGGTCCACCATGGTGTTGATGGTGTTCTTCAGCTCGAGCATCTCGCCTTTGACGTCGACGGTGATCTTCTTGGACAGGTTGCCGTTCGCCACCGCGGTGGTGACTTCGGCGATGTTACGCACCTGACCGGTGAGGTTGGCCGCCATCATGTTCACGTTGTCGGTGAGGTCCTTCCAGGTGCCGGCCACGCCCTTCACCTGAGCCTGACCACCCAGCTTGCCCTCGGTGCCCACTTCCTTGGCGACGCGGGTCACCTCCGAGGCGAAAGAACTCAGCTGGCCCACCATGGTGTTGACCACCTTGCCGATGCGCAGGAACTCGCCGCGCAGGGGGCGACCTTCGATCTCGAGCTGCATGCTCTGGCTGAGATCGCCTTTGGCCACCGCGCCGATCACCCGGGCCACTTCGGTCGTCGGCTGGACGAGGTCGCCGATCATGGAATTGACGGAGTCGATGCACTCGCTCCAGCAGCCGCTCGCAGAGGACAGACGCCCGCGCTCTCCGATCCGGCCTTCCTTGCCGACCACCTTCGCAACCCGGTCCAGCTCCTGGGCAAGACCCTTGTTCAGGTCGGCTATGTCGTTGAAAGCCTCGGCAATTTCGCCGTCAATCCCGGTCAGATCAGAGGGAAGGCGTACGGAGAAGTCGCCTCTCCGGAATGCGCGTAAGGTTTTGAGCAGCAGCTTGGGATCAAGCTGCGAAATGGCGGTTTCGACTTGTGACATAAGGCCCCCCGTTACGCTGTTCCAGGCCTACTCGCGCCTGGATCCTCATATGCCGACATCCCAAAAGCTACTTTGTTCGTCTTCGGATGGAATTCGACCTTGCGTAACGCTTTTCAAGGAAAGCGGGTTCCCGAGTCTTCTAAATATTTTTCCGCGGTCGCCTTCCGGCGAAGCAGCGAACCTGTCCTTCGAGCTATATAGGCAACGGGCCGTGAGCGAAGGGCCATTGCCCGAAGCGTCGGGTTACGCTCTCATGATGGCTGCCGCTCCGGAATGAAGGCGCGGTCAAGGACACCAAATCCTAGGGAGCCGCCATGTCATCCTCTTCCTGCTCCACGCGCCGGCGCATGCTTGGCCTTCTGCTCGGAGCCGCCGCCGGCCTCGCCTCGGGAGCCGCGCTTGCCCAGCCGGCTACCTATCCGACACGGCCCGTCCGCGTCATCGTGCCATTCACGCCAGGTGGCACCACGGACATCTTCGCCCGGCTTGTGGGCGAGAAGCTGTCCCAGTCCCTTGGCCAGCAATTCGTCATCGAGAACCGCGGCGGCGCCGGCGGCAATATCGGGGCCGACGCGGTCGCAAAGGCTGAGCCGGACGGGTACATGCTGGTCATGGGCACGGTGGGCACTCATGCCATCAACCCGAGCCTCTATGCCAAGATGCCGTATGACGCGCTCACGGATTTCGCGCCGGTCGCCTACGTCGCTGGCGTGCCGAACCTGATGGTTGTCAGCCCCAAGAAGGTGAAGGCCACCACCGTGCAGGAATTCATCGCCGAGGCGAAGGCTACTCCCGGCAAGATGACCATGGCCTCTTCCGGCAACGGCACCTCGATCCATCTCTCCGGCGAGCTCTTCAAGCAGATGACCGGCATCGAGATGCCTCACGTGCCCTATCGCGGCAGCGGGCCAGCGGTGAACGATCTGATCGGCGGCCAGGTGGACGTCATGTTCGACAACCTCCCCTCCTCGATCGAGCATGTGCGCGGCGGCAATCTCCGGGCGCTGGCGGTCACGTCATCCAAACGCTCCCCGGCCCTTCCCGACAAGCCTACGCTCGCGGAAGCAGGCCTTCCCGGCTTCGAGGCGACGAGCTGGTTCGCGCTCTTTGCCCCGAAGGGCACGCCTCCTGACATCACGAACAAGCTGAACCAGGAAGTCCGGAAGGCGCTGGAAACGCCGGAGCTGCAGAAGCGCTTTGCCGATCTCGGCGGCGAGATCCAGCCCATGAGCCCGGTTGAGCTGATGAGCTATGTCAGGGCCGAGCACGAGAAATGGGCGAAGGTGGTCAAAGCATCGGGCGCGAAGGTCGACTGACGGCTGCTGTGGCTGGGGCTGCTCTGGCAGCCCCAGCCGACACGGGTGATCTGCTAGTATTCCATTTCGAACCCAAGGCCAACGGAAGTGCCGCCTTCGGCATTCACCTCGCCCTGCGCCTTGAGCCGCCGCGTCAGGTCGATATCCACCGTGACGCCGCTTTCCTCCGGCCGGGCGCCGGCTCTGACGCCCACGCGGACATTGTCGCTGATATAGCGGGAGACGCCCACGCCCGGCCCGCCACCGGCACCGACCGTGATGTCGAGGCTGTCGACGCCCAGCGACCGGCGCAGGCGCTCGAACGCATCGTTGCCGGAACCGCCGGAGAGCTGTGCTACGGCCTGCGCAAGCTGCAGGGCCTGCCCGGCCGAGAGGCCGCCCGAAGGCTTCTGGAACAGGACGCGGGACAGCACCTCGTCCTGCGGCAGGTCGGGCTCGGAGCTGAATGAGAATTCCGGGCTCGAGGCAGGCCCGGTCACCGCAATGCGCGCCGTGACGTCACCGGCCTGCGTTTCCGCCAGGAAATCGAGCGACGGCGTGAGATCGCCGGTGAAGTCCAGGCGGCCGCGCACGAACTCGATCCTCTGTCCCAGGAGATCGAAGCGTCCGCGGCGCAACTCGAAGGCGCCGATGGCGACGGGATCCTGGGTCGTGCCCTGAAGCCTCAGGTCGCCGCCGAGCTCCGCATTGATCCCCCGTCCCCGGACGAAGATTCGATTCTGCGCCGTCAACGTCAGATCGAGCTCCGCCCTGAACGGCGTGCCCCGGGCAGAGGCGGATTGCCGCCGCTGGGCCAGGGCAAGCCGTGCTGCGGCGGTCGGCGTGGGACGCACGTGCTTCGTTCCGGGCAGTGGCCGCAAGGTCGTCGGCAACCGGTCGGGCACCGAGACATTCATCGTGATGATGTCGATCCGCCCCGCCGCGCGCGGCCGACTGGTCAGGGGCCCGGAGAGGGTCAGGTCCAGGTCAGCAATCGCCTCCACGGTTTCGTTGGACACGAGCTGCGCCCGGCTGCCTGTGATCCTGATCTCGCCGGGAAAACCTGCAGCCGGATCGATGGTCACCTGCCCCCGGGCCGCAAGGGAGCCGCCGTTCTGCGTCTGCGCCGTGAGGGTTTCGATGACGAGCACCTTTCCGCGCGCGGCCAACCGGCCGCCAATGGCGTTCAGCTGGATGCCCTGGAGCGCATCGGAGAAGCTGCCATTGGCGATGGTGACACTTCCCTCGATGCGGGGATCGGCCGTTGTTCCAGCGATGGAGAGGTCCAGGTTGGCCGCACCGGCGAGGCGCTGGCCGGAGGCCGACAGGACCGTGTTTGCTATGGCAAGGTCGACGCGGCCCGAAACCCTGAGCGCAAGACTACCATTCGCGTCGATTGGAACGCTCCCAGACACCTGGAAAGTGCCGGTGCGCCCAGCCGAGACCCGCGCATCGACTCCAACGCGCTGATCGGCCAGCCGGCCCTGCGCCTCGATGCCGAGCGGCGGCAGCCCTGCCTGACGGGTCTGTGCGGTCGCGAGACCGGACAGGGTGATGCGGTAGGTTCCGGTTGGATTGCTTGCGGTTCCGGCAACAGAGGCGCTGCCGTTGACCGTGCCGGCAAGTCCGAGATTAGGCATGACGATTTCCGCCGTCTGGAGCGGAAGATTGCGGATGTCGACCGCGAGATCGAGCCTGTCACCGATGGTGCCGGACAGGGCTACGCGTCCCTGATCCGCCGCGATGACGACATTGGACAGGGTGACCGAGCCGTCCTGCAACGCAATGGTGGCCGGCTGAGCCAAGGACAGGCGCCTGCCGCCGCGGCGCGCGGTGAACGAGGCAAGCTCGATCCGTGTCGCATCGCCCGGCACGACGCGACCCTGCGCATCGAGATCGAAGCCCTGCCCCGTTGCCGAGGCGGTAAAGCGCGAGGCCTCGGGCGTGCCTTCAGCCGTGAAGCGCACATCCCGGTAGGTCTGGCCGCCGGCCGACACCGCAGCTGCGGACACGGAGCCGTCGATCACCGGGCGACGGTACAGGTCCTGAACCGTGAGCCGCGTGTCGAAATCCCGCACGGTGATGTCGGCCACGGCGAAGCGCGCGCCGCGTGCGGTGACCTGTACGTCCTGCCCGCCGCCCCGCGCATTGAGAGACACGACGGCGTCGAGAGCTCCATCGAGTTTCGTCAGCACCAGCGGGGAGAGATCATCGAAGTTGCTGCCGGACAGGGAGATTTCACCCTGCGCCAGCTGATCGGGGGTCAGCCGAAGATTTCCGTTGAGGGCCACCGAGCCGATGTCGATGTCGAGCCGGTCGAGCAGCCAGCCGCCTTCCGGGGGCCTAGCCAGATGCAGGGAGCCTGTCGCCGGCTTGTCGTCGACCCGCCCATCCAGTGTGAGAGCCGCGTCGAGTGCGCCCGTCACATCGCGGGCATTGAGGTCGAGGACGAGGCGCGGGATGGAGCGCCCGAGCGCGCGAACATCGGTGAGCGTCGCGGTGCCGGTCACGTCGGGGCGTTCGAGGGAGCCCGTCAGGCGCGCTGCGACAGCCGCCCGCCCTGCGGTGACGCGCTCATCCACATGCCTCAATTCGTCGATTGTGACGTCGAGACCCAGGTTCGCTGCCGATTGCGTCGCCTGCCCGTCCAGGCGGGCGTCGACATGCGCACCGTCCAGGCGGAAATTGTCGAACGCGAAACCGTTCGGGATGCGGCGCAAGGTGCCCGCGGCAGTCACCGTGCGGCCCAGAAGACCGTCGAGGGCGGGCATTCCGGTCGAAAGCTCGCGGAGCCGCGCATCGACAGCTGCCGCCATGTCGTAGCGTCTCGGATTGCCGGAGAGCCGGGCCGTGAGATCCGCCGAGCCTCGCAGCGTTCGCCCGGCGATGCCCGAGAACGGCGCGAGTGCCGGGATGTTCGCATTGAGCGTACCATCGAGGACCGTCGCTCCGACCCTTCCGTTGAAGCTCGCCCGCGCGGTTGATGTCTCGATGCGCGCCGTCTCGACGCCGGCAATTCCTTCGAGATCAAAGGAGCCGCGGGAGGTAACCGCAAGGGTGGTTCCGATCGCCCGCGCCAGCGCCTGATCGGCGGGGCGAATCCCGCTGGCATTGGCATCGATCGCGAAGGAGAACCGGTCCGGAGGGGAGACGCCCTCCACCGGGCTCATGGTCACGCGGGCATTCAGCGCATCGAGGGAGCCTTCCGGCAGCCGGATTTCGGCGGCATCCAGGTTGCCGTTGACGCGCGGAGCGGTCAGCGGTCCCTGCACGGTGCCGTCGAAATTGAGCCGGGCAATCTCAGCCGCGCCAGCGCGCGTTCGGTTGCCATCGGTCGGCAAGGCGCGGGCGTTGAGCCGGATGTCGAGTACCTGACCGGAGCTGATCGTCCCATTCATGTCGAAGCGTGCAACGTTCGACGTGATCTGAACCGGCTGGAAGCGGATGGCGCCGTCATCCGAAACGTTCACATTGCCGACGAGCTGCGTGGTGCCGCTGAAGACCGCTGCGGCTGGCGCGGGCAGCAACCCTTCGATGCGGGCTGCGAGGTCCACGTTCAAGTCATAAGCCGCGTTCGTGCGCCGCACCGTCGTGGTGCCCGCCGCTCCGATCGTCGGACCGGCGGAGAAATCGAGCCGCGCAGCGAAATCGCTCAAAGGCCCCTGCCCCGCCAGCTTCAGATCGACGGGCGGAAGGCCGGGAAGGTCCAGAAGCCGAGCCGCGATGCCGCCTGCCGGCTCCTGGTGGGTGAGATCGAGCGCGAGGCGGTTCGTCTGCGGCACGTAGTTGAGATCGATCGACAATTGGCCGGGAGCGTCCAGGCGCTGCGCCGCGAAGGTCAGGTCGAGCCCTTCCGACGGGTTTCCGATCTGTGCGGAGCCGGCCGCCGAAAGCCGCGCCTGGGTGCCCACCACCGGTTCGCCGAGCACCAGTTCCTGCAGGGCAAAGCGGTCGACGATGACCCGGACCGGCAGCTCTGGCAGGATCGGCTCGTCTGAAACCGGCGCGCCCTCCTCGGCGGGCAACGGCCGGCGCTGGACCTGGAGACGGCCAATGGTGAGTTCGTCGACCTGCAGCCGCCCGCGCAGGAGCGCCGTCCGGCTCCAGACCAGGTTGGCGCGGTCGAGATTGAGCCATACGCCGTCTCGATCCGAGATGCGCACATCCCGGATCACAGCGTTCGAAGACAGTGCTCCCTCGATGCTGCCGATGCTGACCTGGGTGGTCGGCGTGGAGAGGAGGCGCGAAATCAGGCTAGCCAGCACGCCCTGATCGCTCTGCGCCTGGCTCGGACGCGAGACGAGGAACCAGGAGGCAACCAGCGCTACAGCGAGGACAACCGTCAGCAGGGAGAGGGAGCGGATTGGCTTTTTCATCAGAAGGCCTGCCCGATTCCGACATAGATGGCGTAGGAGGGATCACCCCGCTCCGGATTGACCGGGATCGCCACATCCAGGCGGATGGGGCCGATTCCGGTGTAGTAGCGCAGGCCCAGACCGGCACCGATGCGGATGCGCTCGTCGAAATCCGGATAGCTCGACTCGAAGGCGGTGCCCGCATCGACGAAGGGCACGATGCCGATCGTGTCGGTGATCTTGATCCGGGCCTCGAGGGATGCCTCCAGCAGGCTCCGGCCGCCGACCGGCTCGCCCAGGAAGGTCGGGCCAAGGGTCCTGTAGGAATAGCCTCGAACAGAGCCTCCGCCACCCGCGAAGAAGCGTCGGTTGGCGGGAATTTCGTCGAGATCAGCTCCGACGATGGAGCCGAGACCGATGCGCCCGGCCAGCACGTAGCGCGCCTCCTCGTCCAGCGCGTAATAGGCAGACGCAGTCCCCCTGGCGACCGTGATGGGAACGGAGGAGCCGAGAAACTCCGGATAGGGCGTGACCGAGGCGATGAGCCTGATGCCTTCCGTGGGATTGAGGGGGCTGTCGGTGGAATCGTAGCTGAGGGAAACCGGCAGTCCGACCAGGGTGTAGTCGATCTGCCCGAGTACATCCGAGGTCTGCCCTCGTTCGTACTCGATCCCGCCCTGGATCGAGAACGTCTCGCTGAACCGGTGGCGGATGGCTGCGGTCGCGTTCACGAGGCGGCTGGTATAGCCCTCCGTGCGGTCCCGCTCCACAATGGCATCGACGAGCAGGTCGTTGCGGGTTCCCCACAGGGCCGGCTTCAGGAAGCTCGCGCGGAAACGGCCGCCGAGATCGCTCCAATCGAAATCCTCGTCCCGGTCCGGCTGGCCGCCATCCTCGGTCAGGTAGAAGAGATTACCTTCGAACCTCAGCCGCTCGGCGCCGCCGAACAGGTTGCGATGTGCCCAATAGGCTCGGAGCGCCGGCCCATCCGTCGTCGAATACTGGGCCGAGGCCCCGATGATGCGCGGCGGACGCTCTGTTAGTTCCACGAAGAGCGGCAGGTTCCCATAGGCATCGAGGGTCTCGGCTTCCCTGATCCGCACGGAGGACAGTGCCTCGATCTGAGAGATCGACTTGCGCATCGACGCCAGTTCCGCAGGCGAGTAGGGATCACCTGGCTCGGTGTAGATGAAGGAGCGCACCACGGCCGGATCGACGCCCTCGGCGCCCCGGATGGTGATGGGGCCGATGCCCGCGCGGGGGCCCGGATCGAATGCGAGGCTGATGTCCATCGCCTGAGCCGGATGGAACACCACAGGCTCGCGCCGCTCCACCTTGGCGAAGGGTCGGGACTCCGCGCGGAAATGATCGACGATGCGCGCTTCTGCTGCCAGGATATCGGCAGAACGCGCGGGATCGCCCGGTTCGATCTGCACGACCCGCGGCGGAAGCTCGCCCGGAAGGAAAGGCTGCCCAGTCCTCGCGTTCACAACCGAGACATCCCGCAGGGCGAATTGAGTTCCAGGCTCCGCGATGATCTGAACGGGCACGAGGGCCCGCGCGCGATATCCTGCCACCGCACTCGTCGCGGCATCAGCGCGGGGCGATTGAAGCGTCAACGGCACACCGGCGACGCTGATCGCGACGCGGGCATTGTAGTACCCCGCCCCCCAGAGCGCATCGATCAGGCGCGGCAGATCGTCCTGGGCACGGGCAACCAAGGCTGCGGCGTCCGGCGGAGGATCCGACTGGAGGCTCTGGAGGGTTGATGCATCCTTCAGGGTCTGCTCAAGATTTTTCGGATCGCCTGCGACAGCGTAGTCAAGGGAATAAGGCAGGGCTTCCGCGCTGGGAGCAGGCGGCTCGTCGCTTCCGCCAAACCATCCAAACAGATCGAACGCGACGGCATGATTGGACGGCAGCCCACTCAACAGAACGCCTACCAGGAAGAGAAACGCCGTCCTTCGTTTG
Organism: Microvirga sp. jy35; assembly: GCF_056148915.1. NCBI lineage: Bacteria > Pseudomonadati > Pseudomonadota > Alphaproteobacteria > Hyphomicrobiales > Methylobacteriaceae > Microvirga > Microvirga sp. jy35. Next base: position 150,138 of record NZ_JBWBEW010000011.1, read on the forward strand.
GTGCTCAACCGCAGCACTTGAGGCACTCTCTCCCTGATGCAGATCTGGTTACCGATCCCCAACGCGCCTCCAGTGTTTCGGGAGACGTGTTGCGATGTGTCGAGGTTTGTCAGGTGCGTACCTAACCATAGTTTCCCTGGCGGCAAAACCCCGCCCAGATGATTTCAAGTTGATTGTTAATGAAAGGCATCCGCAAAGGCGAAACGTGAGGAAAACATCCACATTGCGCGCAGCGACAACGCCTGCGCGATGAATATCCCTAGCAGCAGGGGCTCTTAAATCTGCCCAAATATTGCCACCATTTCGTCGTTTTCTGATTTGCTGGGACAGACGCCGATGCCGTTCATGCTCTTTTGTTTCACATGAAACAAAGACACTTCGCATGGCGTCCTTCAGTCCTCCGACAGCCAAGCCTGATTGACCGCCAGTTCCATCGGGTGTAATTTTCAAGGCAGCTGCAGGCCAGTATCAAGTTGCTGCGTTGTATAGAGCAGCCGCCTTACAGCCGATGCTGATTGTTGAATGCGTTTTGGTTTGGGGCTTCTTTGGTAGTGTCTCAATCAAAACATAGCTACGACGCAAAAAAATAGAGTTGCGCCTTCTGCTTCAGATCCGCAGCCTGCTCAAGGCAAGGATGGTGAGGAATGGCTGTAGCGCTCATACTCGTGCTTGTCGCTGTCGGCTCAGTGGTCTTCCACATCGTGAGCCCCTGGTGGTGGACGCCGATTGCATCGAACTGGCGCTATATCGACAACACGATCATCATCACCTTCTGGATCACGGGCGCGGTATTCGTCGCGATCATCCTCTTCATGGCATACTGCGTCTACCGCTTTCGCCATCAGGAAGGCCGGCAGGCCCATTACGAGCCTGAGAACAAGCGCCTGGAATGGTGGCTGACCATTGTGACCGGCGTAGGCGTCGCGGCGATGCTGGCGCCTGGTCTGTTCGTCTGGCAGCAGTTCATCACCGTGCCCGACGACGCAACCGACATCGAGATCTTCGGTCAGCAATGGCAATGGAGCTTCAGGTTGCCCGGACCGGACGGCCAGCTCGCCACATCCGACACACGCCTGATCAGCCCTGACAATCCGCTCGGCCTGAACCGAGACGATCCGAAATCGCAGGATGATGTGATCATCGAGGGCGGGGAACTGCATCTGCCGGTCAACAGACCAGTCAAGGCTCTTCTGCGCTCCCCCGATGTCCTCCATAACTTCTACGTGCCGGAGTTCCGGGCCAAGATGGATCTGGTGCCCGGACAGGTCTCCTACATCTGGTTCACGCCGACGAGGACCGGGACCTTCGAGATCCTCTGCGCCGAGCTGTGTGGCGTTGGACATCCGCAGATGCGCGGGAAGGTCATCGTTCAGGAAGAGAGCGAATATCAGGCATGGCTGCACGATCAGGCGTCGACCAATTTCGCACGTCTGACGCCGGGCGCAAGGAACGGAGCCGTCATGCCTGACTAACTGGAGAGACGTACGAGAAGCCGGGGAGAACGTCCTGATGGTTGATGTCCCACTTGGATCGACAGGAGTGGTCGCAGCGCCCGATGTCGAGGACGTCGAGCTCTATCACCCGCACAGCTGGGTGACAAAATACGTCTTCAGCCAGGACGCAAAGATTATCGCCATCCAATATTCCTTCGTGGCACTTTCCGTCGGCCTCATCGCCCTTGTCCTGTCATGGCTGATGCGCCTGCAGCTGGGCTTTCCCGGCGTCTTCTCCTTCATCGATGCGAATGCGTACTACCAGTTCATCACCATGCACGGCATGATGATGGTGGTCTATGTGCTCACCGCGCTCTTTCTCGGGGGCTTCGGGAATTACCTCATCCCGCTGATGATCGGCGCGCGCGACATGGTCTTTCCCTATGTCAACATGCTGAGCTTCTGGATCTATCTCCTGGCGGTCCTCATCCTCGTAGCAAGCTTCTTCGTGCCGGGCGGACCCACGGGAGCGGGCTGGACGCTCTATCCACCGCAGGCCATCACGACCGGCACGCCGGGAGGTCAGGAATGGGGCATCATCCTGATGCTCGTGTCGCTGATGGTCTTCATCATCGGCTTCACCATGGGTGGCCTGAACTATGTGGTGACGGTGCTGCAGGCCCGCGCGCGGGGCATGACGCTGATGCGCATGCCGCTCACCGTCTGGGGCATCTTCACGGCGAGCTTCATGGCGCTGCTCGCCTTTCCGGCGCTGTTCGTCGGCGCCGTGATGATGCTGTTCGATCGGGTGCTCGGAACCAGCTTCTTCATGCCCGCCATGGTGGAGATGGGGCAGCCGCTGGACCGCAACGGCGGGAGCCCCCTCCTCTTCCAGCACCTCTTCTGGTTCTTCGGGCACCCCGAGGTCTACATCGTCGCTCTGCCGGCCTTCGGAATCGTCTCGGACCTCATCAGCACCCATGCGCGCCGCAACATCTTCGGCTACCGCATGATGGTCTGGGCGCTGCTGGCCATTGGGGCGCTGAGCTTCATCGTCTGGGCGCACCACATGTATGTGAGCGGCATGAACCCTTACTTCGGGTTCTTCTTCGCCACCACGACGCTGATCATCGCTATCCCGACGGCGATCAAGGTCTATAACTGGATCCTCACGCTCTGGCGGGGAGACATCCACCTCACCGCCCCCATGCTGTTCGCGCTAGCCTTCATCGTCACCTTCCTGAACGGCGGCCTCACCGGGCTCTTCCTCGGCAACGTTGTCGTGGACGTTCCGCTCTCGGACACGATGTTCGTCGTCGCGCATTTCCACATGGTCATGGGCGTGGCGCCGATCCTCGTGATCTTCGGTGCGATCTACCATTGGTATCCGAAGGTGACCGGGCGGATGCTGAACGACGCGCTCGGCAAGGTCCACTTCTGGGTCACGTTCCTCGGGGCCTATGCGATCTTCTTCCCCATGCATTATCTGGGCCTGATGGGAATTCCGCGCCGATACCATGACATCGCCGACATGGCCTTCGTACCGCCCTCGGCCCATGCTCTGAATGCTTTCATCACCATCGTGGCGCTGATCGTCGGCGCAGCCCAGCTGGTCTTCGTGTTCAATCTCTTCTGGAGCCTGCGCCACGGCAGGCAAGCAGGCGGCAACCCGTGGCGCGCCACCACCCTGGAATGGCAGACGCCCGAAACTCCGCCACCTCACGGCAACTGGGGCAAGCATCTGCCCGTCGTCTATCGTTGGGCATATGATTACAGCGTGCCGGGGGCAGACCAGGATTTCCTGGCCCAGAACCAGCCGGGGCCCACACGCGCCGCACCGGGAGCGGGTCATGGGTAGCATCCTGTTCTTCCTCACCGTGCTGGCGATCATCGCGACATGGTGGCTCTCGCAGCAAGGCTTGGCGTCCAAGCCATGGCTGGAACAGGGAGAAGCGGCCGTCTTGCCTAACCTGCCTGTTCAACCGACCTCCCCGGCAACAATCGGGCTGCGTGTCTTCCTGGCCGTCGTGGGCTCCTTCTTCGCGCTCTTCATCAGTGCCTATACGATGCGCATGCAGCTCCCGGACTGGCGCGCCTTGCCGCTCCCGCCGATCCTCTGGCTCAACACGATCATGCTCGTCTTGAGCAGCATCGCACTCCATGGCGCGAAGGTCGCTGTGCGTCGGGGCGAGAGAACCGAACTCAAAGTGTGCCTGATTGCAGCCGGCATCTCGGCTCTGGCCTTCCTGTCGGGGCAGCTCGTCGCCTGGCAGGAACTGGCGAACGAAGGCTACCGCCTCACGGCCAACCCGGCCAATGACTTCTTCTACGTCCTGACCGGAGCGCACGGCCTTCATCTCCTGGGCGGGCTGGTGGCATTGGCTCGTACCACCGAGCGGGCATGGCGTGTACCCGCAGCCGAACGATTGCGCCTGCCGGTGGAGCTTTGCGCCACATACTGGCACTTCCTGCTTCTGCTCTGGATTCTCCTCTTGAGCATCTGGGTGGGCTGGGCCGGCGAGTTCATAGACCTCTGTCGGCAGTTGCTGACCTGAATGGAGCCCTGCTCATGGCGGAACAGGCTGTGACGGACACGACACATACCTACCCCGAGGCTTCGGGCCTTCGAAGCATCGCTGCCGACTTCTCCTCGGACCGGCAGGCTTTCAGGAATGTCTCCTGGGGAAAAGCCATGATGTGGATCTTTCTCCTCAGCGACACCTTCGTATTCAGCTGCTTCCTGATCTCCTACATGACTGCGCGCATGTCCACGACCGTGCCATGGCCGAACGCGAGCGAAGTCTTCGCCCTCACCATCGGAGGCGTCACCCTGCCCCTCATCCTGATTGCGATCATGACCTTCGTGCTGATCAGCAGCAGCGGCACCATGGCTATGGCCGTGAACTTCGCCTATCGTCGCGACCGCAAGAAGACAGCGTCCCTGATGCTCCTCACAGCCCTGCTCGGAGCCGCCTTCGTCGGCATGCAGGCGTTCGAGTGGACCAAACTGATTCATGAAGGCGTACGCCCGTGGGCCAATCCCTGGGGCGCAGCGCAGTTCGGTTCGAGCTTCTTCATGATCACGGGCTTTCACGGCACCCATGTGAGCTTCGGCGTGCTGTTTCTCCTGATCGTCGCCAGAAAGGTCTGGCGGGGCGACTACGATCAGGAAAGGCGCGGCTTCTTCACGAGTCGCAGGGGGAAGTACGAGGCGGTGGAGATCATGGGTCTCTATTGGCACTTCGTCGACCTTGTCTGGGTCTTCATCTTCGCCTTCTTCTATCTCTGGTGAGCACGGTCATGGCACAGGCATCCGCCCACGAGCAGGGACAGCAGCATCCGATCAGGCTCTACCTCGTGGTCTGGACCTGGCTGTTTGTCCTGAGCGCCTGCTCTTACTTCGTCGACTACTTCCAGCTTCAGGGGGGACTGCGATATTCGCTCATCCTCCTGTTCATGATGCTGAAGGCCGGGCTTATCATGGCTGTCTTCATGCACATGGCTTGGGAGCGCCTCTCCCTGGTCTATGCCATCCTGGTGCCAATCAGCGCCGTGCTGGTCTTCGTGGCTATCATGGCGCTGGAATCGGACTACACGCTCCTGTCCCGGATATCATTCTTCAGGACGGGCACCTGATCGGCAGAAAGGCCGCTCTTTTTCGAGAACCGCCTTTAGCCTTTATGGATAATCTATGCCGCCGGATGAGCTTCGTCCGGATGAGGAGGCTCCACCACCCGGCGATACAGATGCCAAGTCGCGTGTCCGAGCACCGGCATGACGATGGCGAGCCCTACGAAAAGCGGGATTGATCCGACGAGGAGCCCTGCCGCCACGATCAGACCCCACAGAGCCATGGTGAGCGGGTTCATCACCACGGCCTTAACTGACGTGTAGATGGCCACAGCCACCCCAACATCCCGGTCGAGCAGGAGCGGGAACGAGATGACGCTGATGCTCAGAACCGCAACGGCGAAACAGAAGCCGAGAATGTTGCCGATGACGATCAGCCTCATGCCCTCGGAGGTTGCGAGCACCTGATTGACGAACTGAGAGTATGACGCGGGTACCTCATAGCCGAAGATTCCCTGGTACAGCATGCGCGCCGATGTCAACCACACGAGGAAGATCACCAGCAACAGGGCGCCGAGCGCGGCGATTGAAGGGATCGACGGCGATTTGAGGACATCGAACGCATCCTGCCAGGAGGTGGCTAGGCCGAGTTCCCGTCGTCTGCTGATCTCGTAGAGGCCGATGGCCGCGAAGGGGCCGACCAGAGCGAAGCCTGAGGCCAGGGGATAGAGCAGTGGCAGGGCATTGTTGCTGAACGTCAGCGCTGCGAGACACACGCCGAGGACGGGATAGATCAGCCCGAGGAAGACGAGATGGGACGGCATTGCCCAAAAATCATCAAACCCCTTCGCCAGCGCCTCCTTCAGATCAGCGGGCGTGATTTTCTTGACAATCGGGTGGGCCGGGGTCTCGGTTGCGCCGGCGACAACATGAAAATGGGCCATAACCGCTCCTCCAGGGCTGAACCTTGGCAGCTGGGATCACGACCATGCGTGGCGATGCGACGGTCACGCATAACCGCAACCTATGCAATGAGTATACCCTCGAACAAGAAAAATGTCGCCCTTGAATGGATTCTCAGGCGTCAGGAGCCACAGCCACATCCTCCTATATGATTTGCGCAGTGCAGCATCGACTGCCGGAAGCGGTTTTCATATGTTCCTCTTGCAGTTCTAGGCGAAGCCATGCTTGGTTTCGTGGCACGAGCACATGGCGCGGAATACATCACGTGCCGATCCTGAACCTTGAGATGGCGAGGCCTCCGTTGGCGGACTGGAATGCTGGACAATACCTGAAATTCGAAGATGAGCGGACGCGGCCTGCAATTGACCTGATCAGGCGCATCCCCCTGGAAGAGATCCGCAGCGCCGTCGATATCGGGTGCGGTCCAGGAAACAGCACGGAACTGATCGTCAATCGCTACACCGGCGCGCGCGTGCTCGGCCTCGACAACTCGCCCGACATGCTCGCCAAGGCGCGGGTACGTCTGCCGGAGGTGAGCTTTCAGGAAGCGGATATCGCGACGTGGAATCCTGACGAACGCTACGATCTGATCTACGCCAATGCCGTTCTGCAATGGCTGCCGGATCATCAACGCCTGCTCGCACGCCTCGCCTCTCTTCTGGAAACTGGAGGATGTCTTGCGGTTCAGATGCCCAACAACCTGCATGAGCCCTCTCACAGGCTCATGCAGAAGGTCGCTCAGGAGGGGTCCTGGGCGGTAAAGCTCAAAGCTGCGTCCCTGGCTCGCGAGGAGATCGGATCCTTCGAGAACTACTATTCCTGGCTGCGGCAGGCGGGATGCTCGGCGGATCTGTGGCAGACGACCTATGTTCATCCCCTTGCGAATGCGGGAGCCATTGTCGAGTGGTTCAAGAGCACGGGGCTAAGACCCTACCTCGATCCTCTCACTCCGGTGGAGCAATCCGAGTACCTGGACCGGTACCGCGCCGAGATCGAGAGGGCCTACCCGGCCCAGCAGGAAGGCAAGGTTCTTCTGCGCTTTCCGCGCCTGTTCTTTGTTGCTCAACGACTGTGAGCTGATTCCGAAAACTGCCGCGTGCAATTAAATCCGCATAGACAGAATACCGGAAAGTGCAATCCGGCACATCCCTGGTTCCTTCATGTCCTCCATAGTATAACCTATGGATATCTGTCGTCGATCCAAGACAACAGGCTGCCCTCAGCAGCGGAGGAACATTATGACACAGCGTCAGACAAGCCACCGGGCAGTTTATCTTGCCGCGACGTGGCTTGTCCTTCTGGGCACCCTGTTTCATCTGTCTTCGAGCGAAACTGCTCTGGCGCAAGGCGTCGGCTGCGTGCTTCAGACTGCAGCAGCTCCACAGCGGCAGATCCTGCGCTGCCGGGACGGCCTCACCATCGAGGCTGAAGCGGGAGCCGCCTACGGCCTCGTGGACCGGAACCGGGATGGCCAGCCCGATGCTGTGAGCCTGCAGGGCCGCGCCATCTTCATCGACGCGCCGGCACGATCCGCCCGGCAAGGATTCCAGATCATGACGCCGCAGGCCATTGCCGCCGTGCGCGGGACACAATGGGCCGTCGACGTCAGTGGCAGCAGGACCTCAGTCTTCGTGGTAACCGGACGGGTCGCCGTCCGGCGGGTCTCGGGCAATACCCGGGGCGTCAGTCTTGGGCCTGGAGAAGGCGTTGATGTGGAGGCTGGCACGTCACCCCTCGTCGTGCGGCGCTGGCCCGCCGCCCGCGCGGCCGCCCTCCTCGCCCGCCTTGGGCGATAGAAGCCGCATGGGCAGGCGATTTGCCATTCCGCTGATCGCCGCTACCCTCGCGGGATTCTGGGGCGCAGGGCTGTCCCTTCTGCACTGGCAGGGCAACTCGGCGCTGCTCGACCGGCTGGAAGCACCTCTCGCCGACATGAGGTTTCTGATCGAAGGACCACGCCCTGAACCGGACGGTGTGACGATCGTGGCCATCGATGACGAGACCGTGCAGCAGGTCGGCACCTATCCCCTGCCGCGCACCACGATGGCGCAGCTCGTCTCGGTCGTGGGACGCATGCAGCCGAAGGCCGTGGCACTCGACATTCTTTTCCTCGATCCAGGCTCTGCGGAGGGTGATCGTGCGCTGGCCAAGGCGCTGGGCGAAACACGGAGCGTCCTGGCAGCTGCAGGCCTGTTCGAGCGCAACGCGCCGCATGCTCCCGACTCGGCCGCACCTGCGTCCAACGACCTCTCGTCGGTCCAGAGGCTCCTCCTGCCGATCGAGACTCTGGCCAGGGCTTCGGCAGTCGGTGTCGTGAACATCGCCACGGATCCGTCCGGTGTACCGCGACACATTCCACTTATGGTCCGCTCAGGCTCTCAGATCATCCCGTCCTTCCCGCTGCGCACGGTGTCGGCTGCGATGGAACGCGATCCAGTTCTGAGCGGTGATGAGATCGCCATCGGCGATGTGGCGATGAGCACTGACGTCGGATATGCCCTTCCCCTCCGCTTCTATGGTCCGGCCGGCACCATTCGAACCGTCAGCGCAAGCCGGGTCCTGCAGGGGCAGGCCGATGAAGAGGCCTTTCGAGGGCGGATCGTCGTGATCGGCGCGACCGTAACGGGAGGCGGCGACACCTTTCCGACCCCCTTCGATCCCGTGCTGCCGGGTGCGGAGGTTCTGGCCACTGCCATGGCACATCTCATGAATGGCGACGGGTTGGTGCGTGACGGACGTGTGCGTCTTGTCGACGGTTCCGTTGCAATTCTGCTGCCGATCCTGTTTGTCCTTCTCCTCGCCTGGCATCGGGGAATCTGGGGCTTTACGGTTATCGCGATCATTACGGCCACATGGATTGGGCTGACCTTTGCGGCTTTCACACGGGGCATCTGGCTCAGCGCCGCCCTTCCGCTTCTGGCAGCTCTGCCTCCCGCGGTGATTTTCGGAGCGGCTGAGCTCTGGCTCGACCGTCTGCGCGCAGACAGGCTCAGCCTGCAGAGCAAAACCCTGCGCCGCTTCCAACCTCCGAGCCTCACCAAGCGGCTCGCCGAGGATCCGGCATTCCTCATGAAGCCGGTGCGCCAGAAGGCAGCCGTGATCTTCATCGACCTGTCGGGCTTCACAGGCCTCAGCGAGCTCCTCCCTCTCGATGAAACTCGGGAGATGCTGCGCGGCTTCCATGCCCTCGTGGATCAGGAGGCGGTGCGCCACCAGGGTATCGTCGCCAGCTTCATGGGCGATGGCGCAATGATCCTGTTCGGGCTGCCGGATTCCTCGCCCGAGGACGCCTGTCACGCTGTGGAGGCCTGCGTCGGCCTTTGCATGCGGACGGAAGAGTGGATGGCGGAGTTGCCTCAGGCGGTTGCGTCGCAAATCGGCTTCAAGATCGGCGCTCATTTCGGGGAGATCATCGCATCCAGGCTCGGCGGCGACAGCCATCAGCACATCACGGCCATTGGGGACACAGTCAATGTCGCAAGCAGGTTGATGGAAGTCGCCGCCTCGCACGATGCTGATGTCGCCTTGAGTGATGATCTCCACCGCGCGGCAGGCGACTCTTGCTCGATTTTTGAATCCGGTCTCCTGGAAGGAAAATTTCCAACCGCGATCCGTGGCCGGTCCGGTTCCATTGCGATCTGGCTCTGGCGAAGGAGCCGCGGCCTCAGCCGCATGCGTTCGGGCTCCGGTGACATTCACCGGAACCCATTTTAATCCCTATCAATCGTTCGGTTCAGAGCTGTTCGGGCGCTGGCATGCCTGACCCGAACCAGTTCTTCTGCATCAGGGACTTGGCCTCCTCGATCGTCGCCTGATCGCCCTGCGCCTCGGCCGCTCGAAGCAGCCCAGCAGCGGCCCAGCCGTTGTTCGGCGAGCGCTGCAGCGCTTCGCGGAATGCTTTCGCTGCCTCCACAGGCTTGCCCTGTGCCATCAGAGCCGCCCCAAGGGATTGATGCACCGGGTAGTACCAGTAGGGCGGTTCCATGTAAGGCAGCCCGTCCTGGATCGTTGCAGCCTCTGCGAACAGTCCGGCCGCCTGGGCGTGTTCGCCGGCATTCTGCGCAATTCTCGCCTCGATCTCATGCACCGCAATGGAAAGCACGTCCGGCCCGGGCACGCCGGCATCGGGCAGAGCCATGATCTCAGGCCTCTTTGCCAGCGCGTCTATGGCGCCAGCCTCCGAGCGGGCTTCATCAGCTCGCCCGAGACGGGCCAGTGCAACGCCGCGTGCATAGTGCCACGCAGCCTGGACATAGGGAAAATCACCCTTCGGTGCAGGCAGGGCGAGAACGTCCTCAGGCTTGGAGAAAACCGCATGGACATTGAAGGGTGCGGCCATGATCGGCTGCGTCCACGGGACCTCGCGCTGGGCACGCTCCGAGACGATACCGGAAAGTTTCTTCGCAGCCTCTACGGCCGTGCCGCCATCACCTCCGGTCAGGGCCGAGACCATCAGGAAATGAACGTTGTGCGCATAATAGGCCTCGGAATAGAGAAGGCTCGCCCCTCCCTGATTGACGATTGTCTCATCGGCCGCCGCCGCACGCACATTGGCGTCGAGGCTCTCGCGCCAGCGTCCGAGCCGATACCAGATATGGCTCGGCATATGCACCAGATGCCCTGCTCCGGGCATCAGGCCCTCCAGACGCGCCGCATGGGGAGCGGCCCGCTCCGGACGGTCCGATGCCTCGACGGTGTGGATGTAGAGATGAACGGCGCCGGGATGATCCGGCTTGGCTTGTATGGAGCTCGATGGCGCGGTGCCGAGCACGCCCTCCAGCAGAGTGACGATCTTCTCGGTCTTACCCTTCGGCGTCCTGCCGCCGTCGGCCCAGTAATCCCACGGTGTGAGGTTCATGAGGGCATCCGCCGTGAGAACCGCCACGTGCGGATCGCCAGGGAAGCGGGCCTGCACCGCCTCCATGGCATCTGCGTAAGCCTGATCCAGAGCCTTGCGGTCTGCATTGGGATCAGGCGAATGCCGTTTTGAGAGCGCCTCAACCAGCGCGACCTGCAGGTCTCCGTTGGCAGGAGCAAGACCTCGCGCCTTCTCGAGCACAGCGAGCGCGCGCGCATTGGCGTCGGCATCCATTGGATAGTTGATATGAGGGCCGAGCACCCAGGCTTCGCCCCACAGGCACATGGCACAGTTCGGATCGAGGTCCTGCGCCGCGCGGAAGGCGCGTGCTGCTTCCGCATGATTGAAGCCCCAGCCCAGGCGGTAGCCCTGATTGAAATAGGCCTGAGCCTCCCCGTTCGTATCCCTGGTTATGGGCCAGGAGAGAGTGCCGAGATTGTCGCGGAGCAGGGGCTTGGCATCGGACGTGGGGGCTGCTGCGCCACGCGGCAGGTCGCGGCTGTAGGTGCCGAGTTCCGTGCGCTTCGGCTGCACGTCCTTGGCCTGCGGCTGCAGCTGCGCAACCGACATGTGATGGCCCGATCCGTGATGGTTCGGCTTCTGCAGGGCATGCAGCATACGGACCCGCGAACTGTCATGTCCACCGAGGGGGCATGCATAGGCGCCCCCCCCTGCGAGCAAAGCCAGAGCAGCCGTTGCGGCAAGTAGCGCGGATCGCGAGGAACGGAGACGATAGTGAGCGTTGAAGGTCGTCATGATCAGATCCTCCTCCCTTGAAGCAGGCAGGAGAATAGTCTTGAGCGCTCCAGGTGTCGGTGCTCAGCGGCACATGAGATTATATGAATTCTGCGCCGAGCTTCTGCTCTTCCTCTAAGAGCCGTTGGTACAATGTGAGGGCTCAGGTGCGCGTAATGAATACAGTCGCTTGTCTAGCGATGTTCAGGGCAGGAGATCTGCGTCTCCTGCCCCCAAGCTAGCAACAGAATGGCTTTTCTCAGACGCTGTGCTGATCGGCCGAGTGAGACATGCGATCAGAGCGCCTTCTCTCTCGCCTCAGGCGCTTCATCAAGGCGATCGACGCAACCATCGTACGTTCAAGTTCAACCAGAACATTGTTCGTGTCCGGCGTGATCGAGTGGTTCTTTCGTTCCAATTTCATCAGCAGCTTGTTCCGCATTTCCCTTGTTCTACAGGCACGGAATGCCGACACCTGTAGGCTTAGCAAAGCGTTGCAGTGCGGCTGCAATGTGGCAGACATTTACAGGCAGAAACTGCGTAATGATATAGCTACTTCATAACACGAAGCGACGCACACGATGTGGTAGAGAAAAGAAAGCCGCCAGGATCGAAGACCCTGGCGGCTGGCACAGGTTATCGCCTGGATCAGCGCCGGTTCGGATCAAAATGCTTCTTCATCTTGTGACCGTAGGAAGCATAGTCCTTCTGCAGCGACTCCGT